>CAZSUN010000035.1:33618-35466 GCA_964610045.1 uncultured Sphaerobacteraceae bacterium | reverse complement strand
GGCGTATCTCACAACCTCCACCTCAAGCATACTGAGGTGCGTACGGAAGTTGGCCGCGTTCCCTACGTCGGCCGGCTTTTCCCGAAACGGACACCGCTATGCGCGACGAGATCATCCTCATCGGACCGGTCCGGGCCGGCAAGTCGACCCAAGGCCAACTGCTAGCCGCTCGACTTGGGGTGCCGCGCTGCTCCATTGATGAGGCGCGCTGGTCTTACTACCAGGCAGCCGGCTACGACGAGGGCCTGGCTCAGCGGACCATTGAGATCGGCGGCCTCCTGGCCCTCTATTGGTACTGGAAGCCCTTCGAAATCGACAGCTTGGAGCGCTTTACAGCCGAGCATCATGGCTGCGTGTTCGACCTTGGAGCGGGCCATTCGGTGTATGAGCACCGAACCTTCTTCGAGCGAGCCCGCCGGGCGCTCGCCCTCTTCCGCAACGTCGTGCTGCTCCTCCCGTCGCCGGACACCGAGACGTCAGTCGCCCTGCTCCATGCCCGTGGTGCCGACAAGGAAGTCGCAAGTGACTTCGACTTCACGACCCACTTCGTCACCCATCCCTCCAACCGCGAGCTGGCGACGCACGTGGTCTACACCGCTGGCAAGACACCAGAGGCAACCTGCGACGAGATCCTCCAAGTGACGGGCGTCGGCTAGCGCGCCTGCAGGCATCCCCTCTGCTCCAAAAACGGAGGATTTCGAGACTCATGCGGCGTTCCACTATTGTCCCGACCCATGCCCCCCCTGCAGGTCTCGAAACCCGTCTCGATTTCATGGTGTCGAAACTGTTGGACGCAGCCCTTTTGAAAGTTGCTCTCGTATTGGATGGCCGCGACGTGTCCGTTGGCGACAGCGATGAATGGCTGAGGCTGACGGCGTGAGGCGAAGCACCCCGGTACACGCTCGAGGGCGCTTCTATCTCTGCATTTGAATTTGGCGCGATCACCGCTACGAGTCCGACAGCGTGTCCCAGACCCAGCGGGAGGCGTGCGACATCGCGTCGACCACGGCCGGGATGTCGTCCTGGCCGCGGCTCATGAACGCGATCGCGTACGAGAGGTCCGGCGAGTAGACGATGCCACAGTCGTTCTTGACCCCGCGCAGGCTGCCGGTCTTGTGGGCGCACTCGATCTTCTGGTCGGTCGGCAGACGGTACGGAATGATCGCCGTGAAGTTCTGGTGCTTCAGGATGTCGATCACCGCCTCGCGGCTCTCCGGGGTGAGCCCCTCGCCGCGGTGGATGATCCCCATCAGGCGCACCATGTCGGCGGCGGAACTGACATCGTTGCGGGGGTCCGGCAGCATCCCGATGTTGTCCGGGCTGGGGTCGTACGTCTTCAGGAACTCGCGCAGGTACTCCCAATCCACCTTCGGGTCGGCCGGGTCGAGTTCCGCCAGCGTGCAGAACAGCTCGCGGATCGACAGCGGCAGCGACGTGTCATTGAGACCGAGTTCCTGCAGCATCGAGGCGATGCGATCGCGCCCGAGGCGGCGGTAGATGATGTCGGTCGCCCAGTTGTCGGAGACCGTGATCATCAACTCGGCGAGGTCGCGGATGGTGGGTTGCAAGCCGTCATCGAGGTGCTGGTAGACGCCCGACCCTGGCACCCGATCGGCGTGGCGCAGGGTGACGCGCTCGGTGAGGTCGATCTCGCCAGCGTCGGCCTGGCGATAGAGCTCGTAGAGCAGCGGGATCTTGAGGGTGGATGCGGTGGGGATCACCTCGTGCTCGTTCCACGAGAGGGTGATGCCGGTTTCGAGGTCCTGCACCTGCATGCCCACCGGGCCGGAGAGGGAGCCGTAGAACCCTTCCATCGCGGCGGTGAACTGGTCCTGCAAGGTGGTGGGG
>CAZSUN010000035.1:4654-33518 GCA_964610045.1 uncultured Sphaerobacteraceae bacterium | reverse complement strand
CGGTTGAGGCGAGGGTCGAGCACATCGCGCAAACCGTCGCCAAGCATGTTGACCCCGAGCACGAAAATGGCGATCGTGATGCCGGGGAAAATCGTGATCCACGGCGCCTGGTACATGTAGATGCGGCCGCCGGAGAGGATCGCCCCCCACTCCGGTTCGGGCGGTTGCGCCCCAAGCCCGATGAAGCTGAGCCCGGCTCCCGTCAGCAGCGCGCTGCCGAAGCGGAGGCTGGACAGGATGATCAGCGGCGCCACCACGTTTGGCAGGATGTGCCGCTGCATGATCCGGAACGAGCCCGCCCCCACTGCCCGCGCCGATTCGACATAGATCTCCTGGCGGGCGCTGAGCACCGACCCGCGCACGATCCGGGCGTAGGCCGGGATCGAGAGGAACCCGAGCGAGAAGATCACGGTCGTCAGCGACGGCCCGAAGATGGCGACGATCCCGATCACGAACAGGATATCCGGGAACGAGAGCCAGATTTCGAGGATGCGGCTGATGATCGTGTCCACCCAACCGCCGTAGTACCCGGAAACCAGCCCGAGCACGATGCCGCCGGCGAAGGCGACGACGACCGAGACGAGGCCGATCTGGACCGCGATCCGGGCGCCGTAGAGCAGGCGGCTGAGGATGTCGCGGCCGAACTCGTCGGTGCCGAACAGGTACTGGCGGCCGGGCCCGATGAAGCGGTCCGGCGTGTTGACCAGGATCGGGTCGTGCGGGGCGAGCAGGTGACCGAAGATCGCCAGGAACACCAGCAGCAGGAAGATGGCGCCGCCAGCAATGCAGAGCGGGCTGTGCTGGAACCGGCGCAGGTACATCTGGCCGGGCGTGCGCGCCTTCACCGGCGCGGCAGCCAGGGTGGCGCTCGCCGGGATGGTCGAGACGGCGCTCATTGGTACCGGATCCTTGGATCGACCCAGGCATAGAGCAGGTCGACCACGAGATTGGTGAGCACGAAGGCCACGGTGACCAGCAGCACCGTGCCCTGGACGACCGGGAAATCGCGCTGGAGGATGCTGTTGACGGCCAGTTGCCCCACGCCGGGCCAACCGAAGATGACCTCGGTGATGAACGCGCCGCCGAGCAATGCCCCGAACTGGAGCCCAATGATGGTCAGCACCGGCAGCAGCGCGTTGCGCAGGGCGTGGGTGAAGACGACCGATTGCTGCCGGAGTCCCTTGGCGCGGGCGGTCCGGATGTAGTCCTGCCCGAGGGCTTCCAGCATCGCGCTGCGGGTGAGCCGGCTCTTGGTGGCGACACTGGGGATGGCGAGCACGATCAGGGGCATGACCGCGTGTTTCCACGATCCCGCCCCCGCCACCGGTAGCCACCCCAGCTTCACCGAGAAGAGCAGCACCATCAGCAGCGCGATCCAGAACGACGGCACGCTCAATCCCAGCGTGGTCCCGATCAGGACGATGGTGTCGGTCGGCTTGCCACGGCGCACGGCTGCCAGCACACCGGTGGCCATCCCGATCGTGGTCGAGATCGCCACCGCGCCGAAGGCGAGGACCAGGGTGTACGGCAACCGGTCGGTGATCTCCTCGACCACCTCGCGGTTGGTGCGGATGCTGCGGCCCAGGCTCCCCTCGGTCACGAGGCGCTCGATGAACCGCCCGTACTGGACCAGGAACGGATCATCGAGCCCCATGTCCTCGCGCAGCGCGGCGATGGCTTCGGGCGAGGCGTTGTCGCCGAGGATCGCCAGGGCTGGATCGCCCGGGACGAACTGCGTCATCGCCGCCACTGCGACCGACACCCCGAACAGCACGATCAGGGCCTGGAAGAGCCGGTTGATGATGTAGCGGCTCATCGGGCCGCGGGAATCTGGCGAACGCCCACCCGCTTACCCCTCGATTGTCGCGTCGTGGATCAGCACCCAACCACTGGTCGGGAACATGCCAACATCCTTGACCCGGGTCGAAATCGCCGTCTTCGAGATCGGCATGAATAGCGGCACCCACGGCAGGTCCTTCAGCAGGATCGTCTGGATGTCGTAGTAGATCTGCATGCGGGCGTCCACATCCAGTTCCTGCTGCCCCTGGACGAGCAGGGCATCGACCTCGGGGTTCGAGTAGTGCACCCGGTTGGAGGACGCCAGCCGGTCCGTCGAGAGGAAGAGGTAGAGCGCGTTCGGATCGCCCCAACCCCAGCTGAGGAGGAGCAGGTCGTGCTCGCCCTTCGGGGTGAAATCGAGCAGCGCGGAGACCTCCAGCTGGTTGATCTGGACGTCGATCCCGATCTTGCGGAGTTGCGCCTGGATCAGGGTCGCGAGTTGCCCCTGCTCCGTCGAGGTCGTGGTGTAGAGCTGGAGCGCAAGCGGTTCGCCGTCCTTGGTGCGAATGTCATCGTCGCCGGCGACCCAGCCAGCTTCATCGAGCAGGGCCTTGCCGGCCTCGATGTCGAAGGCCGGGGCCAGCGCTTCGAGTTCGGCGTTGTAGCCGGGCACCGACGGCGGCAGCGGGGTGGAGCAGGCTTCGGCGAGTCCGCCGGTGTACAGCGTATCGACGATCTCGGTGCGGTCGATGGCGTGGGCGATCGCCGTGCGCACCAGCGGATCACCCGTGATCGGTCGCACCTGGGTCAGGCCGAGGTAGGCGATGCCGGTGGAATTGCTGGGGAAGATCGCGAACTGGTCGTTGTTCTCGAACCGCGGCAGGTCGGTGGCTGTCAGCTGGACGGCATCGACCTCACCGGTTTCGAGCGAGGCGACCTGTTGGAACGACTCGGCGATCACCTTGTACTCGAGGTTTGCGATCTTCGAGGGACCGGTGTTCTCGAAGTATCCCTCCGGCGTCGAGAAGTCCTCGAAGGCGCCAAGGGTGACGAGCGTCCCGGTCTGCCAATCGGCCAGCTTGAATGAATTGGTGCCGACCGGTTGCCGGCCGTAGTCCTCACCTGCTGCTTCCGTCGCCGTGGGTGAGAGGATGCCGGTGTAGCCATCGGAAATGGCGTGGAAGAACGTCGCACTGGGGGAGGTGAAGGTGAACTTGATGTGGAGTGGATCGACGACCGTGGCTTCGATGCCTTGGGCGAGTTCGTGGTTGGGATTTTTGACGCCCGTGTCGGCGAGCCTGTCCCAGGTGTACTTCACCGCTTCGGCATCGACCGTCGTCCCATCGTGGAAGGTGAGACCTTCCTTGAGCGTGAAGGTGATTTCCAGGCTGTCGTCGCTGGTTTCCCAACTATCGGCGAGGAATCCCTTGTAGGTCAGGTCGAGGTCCTGGTAGACGAGCGCACTGTAGATGCGGTTGAAAACGGTCCAGGCTGCCCCGTTCGAGGTGTTCTGGGGGTCGAGCGTTTCGGGGTCGGTGTCTACCGCGAACCGGAGGGTGCCACTCGCCTCCTGGGCGGCGATGCCGGCCGGGATGGCGACGCCGGCCACGCCGAGCAGCGTGGCAATGGCCTTTCCGCTGATGCCGAGTGCGCCGGCACGGGCGATGAACGAGCGCCGATCCACGGTGCGTGCCTGGTAATCGGCGATGAGCGCCTGCATCGAGTCGCGTTGTGCCATATTCCTGAAACCCTTCCCTGCTGGGTCGACCTGACAAATCCGAGCCGTGGCCTTGCGCCTTCGGCGCCACGGTTCATCCTACCAACGCTCTTGGCGCACCGGAAGGGAGTGCGGCCGGCACCTATTCCCATGACCATCGGCGGCTTCGTGCGCGGCGCACAACCGTGGGCGAGGCCAGGGTGGCGTCACGGCGCGGGCATTCCCGATCTGGCTGGTCGGAACTACCCGCGTGGATGGGGCAGGCCAGACCGGTACGTCCGACCATGAAGGCAACACGGCCGGAAGGCGACGGGAGTGGCGCGCATGGCACCGGACTGGAACGCGGAAAACGTCCTCGCATCGTTGAACCGGGTGATCGAGCCTGGCTGGAACGTCACGCTGGTCGATCTCGGTGCGGTCTACGGCGTCGAGGTCGATGGCGTGGACATCACGATCGAGATGACGCTTCCCGATCCTGCCATGGAGGCCCGCGTGGCGATGGCGGACAGGGTCGACGCCGTGTTGCGGCGGCGGCATGTGGGTGTCGGAGAGATCCGGATCGTGTGGGCGGACGACCCGCCCTGGCGCGAGGATTTCATCACCGAAGCCGGCTGGCTCCAGCGGGCCAATCCGTTGCCTCCCCCCGCGCCCGCCTCGCCGGAGATGCTGCGCGAGACCCTGACCCACGTCATCGACCCCGAACTGGGCATCAACATCGTGGATTTGGGCCTGGTGTACGACGTGTCGGTGGGTGATGCGGCCGCCCGGGTCGTGATGACGCTGACGACTCCTGGATGCCCGCTGCATGCCTCGATCGAGGAGGCGGTCGAGCGGGCGATCGAGACCCGGCATCCCGATCTCGAAGGCGTTGCGGTGGAACTGGTCTGGGACCCACCGTGGGATACGGACCGCATCACGCCGGAGGGCCGGGCGCAACTGGGGTGGGGCCATCGGTGATGTCGCTGGCGGGCCCGTTGTACCCGCACGGGCCGGCACAGCCGCCTGCCTGTTGGCGGCCAGGTGTCACCAGCAACGGCGGCAGGTGCGGCCCCTACGCGTGGCAACCAGGTATCGCGCCGAGCCGGGCACTGGAAGGTCGACCTTGTGCGGTCGACTGCCGATTGAGAGGACGAAGGCCATGACCGCAGGCAATGAACCGATCCGGCTGAACTGGACCATTCGCCAGGTGCTCGACCGGTATCCTGACCTGCTCGACGAACTGGTGGCAACATCCCCGGCGTTCTCGAAGCTGCGCAATCCGCTGATGCGAAAAGTGCAGTCGCGGCTGGTAACGGTCGAGCAGGCGGCCAGGGTGGGAGGTGTGGCGCCCGATGTCCTGCTGGCGCGGCTGAACCAGGCGGCGGGTGTTGCCACCGGCACACCCGCACCAGCGACGGGAGTCCCGGCGGCGGATTCCGCCGTGAATCCGCCTGCCTGGCTCGATGTTGCCGAGGTGACGCGGATGCTCGATGTCCGCCCGATCATGGCTCGTGGCGAGGAACCGTTCCGCGCCATCATGACGACCGCGCGCGACGTGCAGCCTGGCGAGGTCTTCCGGTTGGTGGCGGGGTTCGAGCCGGCGCCGCTGTACGACGCGCTCGGCAAGCAGGGGTTTTCCCACTGGGCGCGCCCGCTTGCGCCGGATGCCTGGCAGGTCGACTTCCACCGGGATTCGCCGGCCGCTTCCGGTACCGCTACAGCAACGGAAACGGCCGGCTTCGTATGGGAGGGCGTTGACGCCGAAGTCACGATCGATGTCTCCGAGCTCGTGCCACCGGAACCGATGGTGAAGATCCTGGAGACGCTCGCCACGATGCCGCACGGCTCGACACTGCTGGTGCACCACGTGCGCCGCCCGATCCACCTCTACGACCGCCTCGACGAGATGGGCTACCCGCACCAGACCCAGGATCTCGGTCCGGACCGGGTGGAGGTCCTGATCCGGAAGCCGCCGGTGACCGGGGAGGCCGCATGATGGGGCTCAGCGTGCAGCGCGCCCCGGCGCTCGATCTGCCCGCGCGGTTCATGGCGCTGTCGGTCGCTTCATTCGCGGTGGCGGTGGCATCGACGCCGTGGACGCTCCCGCTCCTGCAGGAATCGTTCTCCGCCTTTCACCTGCTCGCGTTCGTGCACCTCGGGACGCTGGGATTCGTCGGCGCGATGCTGTTCGGCGCGAGCTACCAACTCGTGCCGGTGGTGCTCCAGACGCCGCTGGCATCGGTCCGGGTCGGACGACTGTCGTTCTGGTGCTACGGGGCAGGGCTGGCGCTTTTCCTGGGCGGATTGTGGCGCGGGTGGCTGCCGGGTCTCTCGATCGGGGGCACGCTGCTCGCCGTCGCGTTCACAGCCTACATCGGCGTCATCCTCGTCACCTGGTGGCGCGCGCCGTACCACGAGGCCATCGGCGCCCACATCGTTGGCGGCGTGGCGAGCGCGGGAGCTGGCATGTCGCTTGGCGCGTCCCTTGCGTTCAACAAGTCGAACGGGATGCTGGGCGCGCACCTGCCGGGAATCCTCGCGGCCCACATCTCGCTGATGCTGGTCGGCTGGGTGGGGGTGATGCTGGCCGGGGTGGCGTACCGGCTGGTCTGCATGTTCACGTTGGCGGAGAAGCACTACCGGCCCCGCTGGGCGTGGACGGAGCTCGCCTTGACACTCGGAGGCGGTTGGCTGCTGGCGGCCCGGTTCGCGTTTGGCCTGCCGTCGCTGGCCGGGCAGGCAGCGTCGGTCGCGATCCTCGCTGGGTACCTGCTGTTCGCCGCCCACCTCGTCCTGCTTTACCGGGGACGGGTACGCAAGGGTTGGGATATCCACATTCCGTTCGTGGCGGGGGCGGTCGCGTGCCTGCTTGCGGCCGCGGCGTTGCTGGTTGTTGGGTTGGCACGGCACACCATGCCGGGCGATCCACTCTGGGTCGCGGTGGTCTGGCTTGCCATCTTCGGGGTGGCGGGCACGGCCATCCAGGGGTTCTTCCTCAAGATCGCCTCCTTCCTGGTTTGGCTGAAGCGGTACGCGCCGGTGGCGGGACGGCGTCCGGTGCCCAAACTCGAGCACCTGTCGAACCGGAATCTCGCCTGGGCGGGACTCGGGCTGTGGCTTGCCGGGAATGTCGTTGTGGCAGCGGGACTCCTGGCGGAATCGGATTGGGTTCGCCTCGCGGCGCCCTTGCTGATCGTGGCAGGCGGCTGCTTCGTGGTGAACGTGGCGCGTATCGCCTCGCACTGGCGCGATGGCGACCGGCTCACGCTCCGGGAGCCGGTGGTGGCGAGCCGCACGCCCGCCACCCGGAGCACCGGATGAGATTCGTCGAGTAGTGGGAAAGGAACCAACATGGCAGTGCTGGATGACGCGGTGACAGTTGATGTGCGGGACATGGTCCCTCGCGAACGGCACCCGCTGATTTTCTCGACCTTCGAGTCGCTGGAACCGGGCCAGGCGATGCGCCTGGTGAACGACCACGACCCGAAACCGCTCTACTACCAGTTCATGGCCGAAAAGTCGGGCCAGTTCACCTGGGAGTACGTGGAAGAGGGGCCGGAGACCTGGCAGGTGCTGATCGCCCGCACCTGACCTGGCGCTCGTCATGCCCGTTTCACCGGACAGTCCAGGCGCAGCGCGCCTGGACTGTCCTTCATGGCGCCTCGTCGGGCAACCATCACCCATCGCTCAGGACACACAATGGCCCGGCAGGCCGCTATGCTATCGGCACGAACGATTGGCGGTTGCATGGCGGGGACGCGCGACGATGTTGCGGGAGATCAATGGGGCGGAGTTGTGGGTGGAGGAGGCCGGGAGCGGCCGCCCGCTCGTCCTGATCCACGCCGGGATCACCGATTGCCGGATGTGGGACGACCAGTGGATTTCCCTCACCCGCGATTGCCGGTTGATCCGGTACGATCTGCGCGGGTTCGGCCGCTCGACCATGCCAGCCGCGCCGTATTCGCACCCGGCCGATCTCCATGGACTCCTGAACCTCCTGCGAGTCGAATCCGCCGTGCTGGTCGCCGCCTCGATGGGCGGTGAGGTTGCGGTGGAGTTCGCGCTCGGTCACCCCGGCCGTGTCGCCGGTCTGGTGCTGGTGAACACCCTTGCGGGGATGGATACGCCCTCGGAAACCCTGCGTGCCGGCTGGCGGGAGATGGAAGCAGCCTTTGAAGCCGGGAATCTGGACGAGGCGGTTGAGATCGAGTTGCGGATGTGGGTCGACGGCCCCCGCCGCACGAACGACCAGGTGAATCCCGCCGCACGGGAGCGCGTGCGGGAGATGGATCTGGCCCTGCTGCAGCGCGCCGGGGAGCAGGACGCCGCGACAGAACTGGAACCCGGTGCGCCACTGATCGACCGACTGCACGAAATCGCCTGCCCGGTGCAGATCGTGACCGGCGCGCTCGACATGCCGGATGCGCTGGCCAGCGCCATGGTGCTGGAGGCTCGTATTCCCGGCGCCGGGACGTACGTCTTCCCCCACGCCGCGCACCTGCCGAGCATGGAGGCTCCACAGGAGTTCACCCGGGTCGTGCGCGATTTCCTGAGAAGCATCTGACTCCGGACGATCGCGTGATTGGTGTCGCCGGTTCGGCTCACGCCCCTGGTAGAGCCCGGACCCCTCCGACGCCATCGGGTGCATCCAGCCAAGGACGGCACACAGAAAACGACCGTCATGATTCATGCCCTCTTGCGCGCACGGGTCATGGTGTTATCGGCATCGTCCATCACCCCGTGGTCGTACGCAATCACGTTTGAACGTGCTTGCCCAGGGATGTCTTGTTCGGGAACGGTGATGTCAGTCTCCATGGTGCTTGGCGTCATTCGTATACTGGAGATGTGCCCGATAACGGGAATGTCCCCCACGCACCACACCGAAAGGTTGCCGTATGATTCCCACCCATCCCTTCGGCCGGACAGGACACGACAGCACCCGCATTATCTTCGGCGCCGCTGCCCTCGGCGCCGTCTCGCAGGACGATGCCGACCGCACGATGGCCCTGATCGAGCAGCACGGTATCAACCACATCGACGTCGCCGCCAGCTACGGCGAGGCCGAGAATCGGCTGCGACCCTGGCTGGCTGGCCATCGGGACCATGTCTTCCTCGCCACCAAGACGGGCGAGCGGGCGTTCGATGCCGCCTATGCCGAGATCAATCGGTCGCTCGAACGGATGGATGTCGACACCATCGACCTGATCCAGCTTCACAACCTCGGTGACGAGGCGGAGTGGGAGATCGCGATGGGTCCGGGCGGCGCCCTGGAGGCGGCGATTCGCGCCCGCGACGAAGGGCTGGTCCGCTTCATCGGCGTGACCGGCCATGGCACGCAGATCGCAGAGATGCACAAGCGGTCGCTCGCCCGGTTCGATTTCGATTCGGTGCTGCTCCCGTACAACTACCCGATGATGCAGAACCCGCAGTACGCCCACGATTTCGAGCAACTCGTGACGATCTGCCTGGAGCGCAACGTCGCGGTGCAGACGATCAAGGCGATCACGAAAGCGCCCTGGGGTGACCGTGAACCGACGGCATCCACCTGGTATGAGCCGCTCACCGAGCAGTTCGCGATCGACACCGCCGTGTCGTGGGTGCTCGGTCGACCGGGTATCTACCTGAACACGGTGGGCGACATCGAGATCCTGCCGAAGGTGCTGCATGCCGCGGAGCGATTCGAGTCGCGCCCGAGCGACCAGGACATGCACGCGCTTGCTTCCTCGTGGCAGATGGAACCCTTGTTCGTGTAGCCCGGACGTCAACTGAAAGCCAACACAGCGAACAGGGCGGGCCACTTGGCCCGCCCTGTTCGCCAGCAGATCCGGCATCAGGCCCGGAGTTCGTAGAGTGCGTAAAGTGGGTGCGCGATGCCGGTATTGCGCACGGCGCTGAACCCGGCAGATGTTGCCAGCGAGCGCACCTTCGACTCCGGCAGTCCTGCCGTGCCCAGGCCAGGGCCTCCCTCCGCCAGGCTGACGCCGAGGCAGTAAAAGAGACTGAAGGAATAGAGAATGGTGCCGATTGGCCCCAGGTTGTCATCGAGCGTCTCACCGGCAGCAGGTTCGAGCATCGCATGGATGCCGCCTGGTTTCAGGCTGTGATGGATTGCCGCCATCAGCGCTGCCGGGTCGGCGGAGTCATGGATGACGTCGAACGAGGTGATGACGTCGAACCGGTCCGGCAAGCCCTCCGATACGTCGCGAAGCTCGATCCGGACCCGGTCGGCCAGACCGGCGGCGTCGACGCCCGCGACTGCGAGGTCGACCTGGGCCGGGAAGCTGTCGTAGCCAACGAAGCGCGAATTCGGGAACGCCTCCGCCAGCCGGATCAGCGCCCGGCCGCTGCCGCAGCCAACTTCGGCGACAGCGATCCCCTGCTCCAGCCGTCGCTGCACGTCCGGCATCGCCGGAATCCACTCCTGGGTCAGCGAGTTCCGGATGGTAGTGTCGGTGTCGCGCTGCATGCCATCCCAGAATCCCTGCGGATACGTCGACATCGGAACGCCAACGCCGGTGCGGAATGCCTCCGCCAGCGCCTCGTAGACACTGAGCGCGGGTGGGATTTGGTGAAGCAATCCACCGATGAAGCCTGGTCCGCCTTCGTCCGCCAGGATGGGCGCGTGCTCGGCCGGGAGGGTGAACGTCACCGTGAGGGGATCGTGCGTGAGGTAGCCGGCGGCGGTCATCCCGCTCAACCACTCCAAGGCATAGCGTTCGCTGACCCCGGCGGCAAGGGCCAGTTGCCGGCTGGTTTGCGGCCCGTCCCCGGCGAGCAGCTTGAAGAGTCCGAACCTGTCTCCAAGTGTTGCGAGCAGGATCGAGAAAGTGCCGACGAGGTCGCCGAAGGTCTTGCCGGCGAAAGCTTCAACGGCGGCGGTGTCTGGTGCAGTAGCGATGGCCATGGCGGTGACTCCCTTGTGAGGTGCGGCGGGCTAGATCGCGACGGACGATGCCTCGACTGGACGGATGACGCCGTCGAGCCAGGTTGGGGGAGCGACGACGTGTTCGAGGAGCGTGAGGTATTGCTTGTGCTGGGCCGGGTCGGCCGCGTTTTTCCGGTAATTGGCCTCGGAATCGAAGACAATGAAGGCCACCCAGTCTTCGCCGGGATTGACCGGCTCGAGCAGATACTCGCTGAGGAACCCCTCGATGTCGCTGGATCGCTCCGCGCTTTCGCCGGTCAGGTATGCGCGGATCGCGTCTTCGCAGCCCGGCTTGGGGCGGAATCGGGTCATGGTTCCGAACATGGTGGTTCTCCTTGCTGGTGATGGGGCGAGGAAACGTCGCACCCCACCGGACCGGAACAGGTCGCAACCTGGCTCCCGGTGAGGGTGGTTGGGCGCCCAGTCACGCACGAATCCGGGAAGATTGCGCTGGTTTCAGTCTGCGCAGTGGGTCCGAGCGTCGATAGTGGGGAAACCACGGAATCCGGTTCGGTACCGGTACGGAGGCCAGGGTGAGGGGAGTACGGAGGCGCGTGATGTCACCCCAGGGTGCGGGTCGAACCCGGCGGCATTTCCCCGGCAGCCCAGGCGGCGATCTGGCTACGGGACCCGACACCGAGCTTGCGCATGATGCCGGCTACATGGGATTCGGCGGTGCGTTCGGAGATGAAGAGCCGCCCGGCGATTTCCCGATTGGTCAGCCCGTCGCGAACCAGCGCTGCAACCTCCGTCTCTCGTGGGGAAAGCCCCCTCGCTCCCTGGCCTGGATGCCTGGCCAGGGAAGGTGGCAAGGCTATGGTGGCGGTTCGGACAAACGTCTCGCGAACCTCACCGCCCGGGACAGCGGTGGCGATGCGGTCGATCAGGTGCTGTGCGGCGGTAACGTGGAGACCGGATGCGGCGAGGTCGCTGGTCGCGGCGAGCAACATTGCCAGCGCCGTCTGAATGCCGAGTTCCTGCGGCAGAGCGCCTTGCCCTTCGGACCAGGCCAGCGCCGATCGCAGCAACGATGCGGCCGCTTCGTGGTCACCGCGCGTTGCCAGTGCTCGAGCCTTCAGGATCGCGAGCCGGGGAATCTGGCCCTCATGCGTCAGGTTGCGGGCGGTGGCATACATCCGGTCGATCAGTTCGAGGGCGCCTTCTGGCTGCCCCGTCTCCAGCAATAGCTCGATCCGGGCAGCCCATAGGGCACGCTGGCCCTGCATCGCCATCGGCAGTTCATCGGTCATCGCTGCATCGAGCACGGCGACGGCTCCCGCGGTGTCGCCCGTCAGGACGAGCTCCGACGCCATGCCACCGCTGACGAGCCCACTCCAAACCCCAGATTGCATCGTGCTGGTGATGGCGGACGCGGATCGCAGATGCTCCAACCCCTGGCGTCGCTGCCCGAGGTCGATCCAGACCTGGCCCAGGATCCACAGGCCCTGTGCGGTCCACTGGGCATGGCCGATGTCGCGGCCGATGGCGATTGAGGCTTCAAGCGCTTCGATGGCCTGTTCGTAGCAGCCAGCCGCCGCAAAACACTGGCCGAGACCGCCGAGACACTCCGCCTCGCCCACGGTAGAGTCGATGTCCCGGGCATGGGTGAGAGCTCGCGCGAACCAATCGATCGCATCCTGGACCAGCCCATGGCCAGCGAATGTCGACACCTCATAGACAGCTGCCGGTACCGCGAAGTCGATCGACCGGGTTTCGCCGGTCCGGTCGCCGAGTTCGCGATAGATCGCGGCGGCCAGGCGGCCGTGGCGGGTCACCCCGGATAGATCGCCGCGCAACATGCAGACCATCGACATCAGGTCGTGGGAGTCGGCTTCTCCACGGCGGTCGCCAAGCCGGGAGAAAATCGCCAGTGCCTCCTCGTGGTGCGCCATGGCGTCATCCGGCAGATCGGTGTTGACGAGCCAGTTGCCCATTCGGTTGAGGCTGCGCGCGATCGCGGAATCGTCCTTCATCTTCCGCGCGAGGCGAAGCGCCTCCTCAAGGAATCCGAGTGCCCGGGGATAGTCACGGCTGCACCAGAGCAAGCCAAGGTCCAGGTTCGCCTGCCAGGCGGCTGGTGCATCATCGTTTCGCTGCGCCTCGATCAGTCCGGATTCGAAGTCGGAGCGCGCAGCACCGAAATCGCCAACCGTTTCGTGGGCACGGCCCCGCTCTCTCCAGAGGAGAGCCGGTGCCGGGATTCCGAGCCCTCCTGCCGCCTCGATCGCCTGGTCGAAATGCTCGATCGCGGCATGGGGTGCCCCGAGTGCCAGTGCGTTCGACCCTGCCTCCATCCCGTACCGCAACGCCTCCTCCCAAAGCCCGGCTCCGTACGCCTGGCGCGAAAGGGCATCGAGATACCGGCCCGGTCGATCCTCCTCCAGCCTCGCCAGCACCTCGAAGACGCGGCGTTGGAGGGCACGGCGTTCCCGTGCCAGCAACTCGCTCTCGATTGCGTGTCGAATCAGCGCGTGACGAAACCCTACCAAATCGCCCGGTTCCTCAACCAGGAGGTGCGCCGCGATCAGCTCCCGTATCAGCACTGCCAGGGACGCCTCGTCGATGTTCGCGAGTTCGGCCAGGATGTCGATCTCGATACGCTGTCCCGCAATTGCGGCCAGCAACAGCAGGTCGCGAGCGGCGGGATTCACCTGTGCCAGTCGTGTCTGCACCGCATCCGTGACCGAGCGCGGCACTGGCAGGTCGGTGAGCCGCTTGCGCTCCCACCCGTCATCGACCCGATAGATGCCGCCGGTCGCAACCAGCGTGGCCAGCACCTCTTCAATGAAGAACGGGTTGCCATCGGTCAACTGCTGCAGGGTTTTGACCAGTTCGGCCCGGGGTGACCGGTCGAGGTTGAAGATGGAACGCACCATGAGCGCGGTTGCGTCTTCGCGCAGCGGTTGGAGGTCGATCGCCATTGCCAGGCGTGACCGGTGGAACTCTGCGAGAAGCCGCCGTAACGCCGGTGTTGCGTCCTCGCGACGGCAGGTCACCACCGTCAGCACCGGCTGCGTCACGAGCCCGCGCGCGATGTGCAGGACACAATTCAGGCTTGCATCGTCGCTCCAGTGCACATCCTCGAGCGCGAGCAGCAGCGTGGCCGGATCGCGGTGCCGGGTCAGGAGTGAGGTGATCGCGAAAGAGATGCGTTGCCAGTCGGTCGGCGTACCAGGAGTGGCAGCCGGGACGACTCCGGGAATCTCTCCCGCCAGTTCTGGCGCGATGGCCACCAGGTCCGCGATATACCGGTCCCTGTCCGCTCCGCCGTACCCCGGTTGGCGGACAATCGCGTGGGCAAGGTCTCGGATCAGCCCAAACGGCCGTGCCCGCTCCGATTCGAAGCAGCGCCCTGTAAGGGTGCGTCCGCGTTGTTCGACGGCAAGACGCGCCAGTTCACCAAGCAGGCGCGTCTTCCCAATGCCAGCTTCCCCGGCGAGGATCACGACCTGTCCTTCGCCGCGGTCAGCAGCGGCGAGCCGAGCGGTCAGTTGCGTCAGTTCCGGTTCTCGTGCCACCAGGACGGGCGACACGAATGGCAGGGAGCGATCCATACGGCTCGGTCCTGTTGAGGCGGGCACCTGCCTCGCCCTGAGAACTCCAGCGTACCGCATCGGGCGTCTGTAGCCGGCAGTTCACGAGTTGGTGGCTCGGTGTACGCTCACTGGCAACGCATTCGGATTGCACCCTGGGAGTTGTCGTGCCTCCATTCATATCCGGAATCGACCTCAGCCGGCGGCTGTACGATGAGGCGGTCGCGCCGTTGATGCAGGCGCGCACTCCCGGTTTGCCCTACGCCGCCGGGTTGCTCGGCGCGGGTTCGGATGTGCTCGGATACGACACCGAGCGCTCGACCGACCACGACTGGGGACCGCGCCTCGTCCTGTTCCTGCGCGATGAGGATATCGAGACCTGGCGGCAGCCGCTCGACGAGGCGTTCCGGACGTCGTTGCCTCGCGCCATTGCCGGGTATTCGACCGGCTTCGCCGATTCGGACGATGAGCCGGGCATCACCTGGATGCCGGATGCCGGGTACGACGGGCCGCTGCGGCACCGCATCGTCATCACCACGCCACGGGCGTTCCTGCGGGACCGGCTCGGTATCGACAATCCATCCGATGTCGATCCGGCAGCCTGGCTGACGATCTCGATGCAGGCGCTGCTCGAAGTCACATCCGGAGCAGTCTTCCGCGACGACACCGGCGAGATCAGCCGGATTCGGGAATCCCTCGCCTGGTACCCGGACGACGTCTGGCGCTCTCTGATGGCGGCCCAATGGGGGCATATCGATCAACTGGAGCCGTTCATCGGTCGCTGCGGAGAGGTTGGTGACGACCTGGGGGCGCAACTGGTGGCGATGTACCTTGTGCGCGGCGCGATGCGGCTGGCGTTCCTGATGGAGCGCCGCTACTGGCCGTATCCGAAGTGGTTCGGTACGGCGTTCTCGCGCCTGTCGCTCGCCTCCTCCCTGCAACCGCACCTCGACCGCGCCCGGTTTGCCACCGACTGGCACGAACGGGAGGCCGGTGTCGTGGCGGCGGTCGAGACCCTCGCCCGCCATCACAACGCGATGGGCTGGACGGAGTGGGTCGATCCCACCACGCGCCACTTCTTCGGACGGCCATTCACGGTGCTCTTTGCCGGGCGCTTCGGCGAGGCGCTGATAACCACGATCGCCGATCCGGTCATCCGGGCGCTCCCGCACAACCTGGGCGCCATCGACCAGTACCTCGACGCCACCGATGCCTTCAACCAGCGCGGCATGCACCACGCAATCCGCGACTGGCTGCGCCACCAAACGCCTTCGGGACACAACGATCGTTTGTAGGGGCCGGCCCCGTGTCTATCTGGTCCAACCAAGTCTCCCGCGACCCCACCCCCACTGTCATTTCGACGACGAGGGAGGAGAAATCCCCCGCCGCAGGCGGTACGTGAATCCAGTGAATACCGGCTCCGCCGGGAGATCTCGTTCGGCTTCGCCTCACTGCCTCGCACGCGATCGGAATGACAGGTTTGGCTGGTCGAGGCGCAAGCGAGTTTGTCGGACCAATGACCCCGGGTTGTCCCGTGTTCACACAGGAAACCGGCTTTACGTTTCCGGGCTGGCGACCGGTGACGCCTCCGGGGTGGCGACGCGGCCGGAACCCGATGGAATCTGCCCTTCCGGCGTCTGGACCGCCGGCACCACATACAGCGCCCGGATCTCCGCGACCTGGGCTGCGGTTACCGGCGCCGCGTCGTTGTCCCACGCCTGGCGCACCCAGGTGGCGATGGCGGCGATGTCCTCGTCGCTGTACGTCGAATCGAAGCGCGGCATGCCGCCACGGCCGTTGAGGATGGTCGTGATCAGGTAGGTCGGGTCGTCGAGCGTCACCAGTGGGTTGCCGGCCAGCGGCAGGTAGATGCCCTCGATGCCCCGGCCGTCCGGCTGGTGACAGGCGATGCAGACCGAGTGGAAGATTTCGTCACCACGGGCGAGGACAGGATCGGTCTCGGCGACCGGACTGGCGCCGGGCGTGGCGTCCTGCGCGTTCACGATCAGCGGCACGGTGGCGCCCACAGCCAGCAGCAGCACGATGCCCATCACCATGGCGCGCGTCCGGGGCAGGGTAGAGGTGTTCACGATGGATTCCTTCCGCTCGAACGGCACCGGTCAAGCCTGCATGACGCGGGTGTGGAGTTTCTCCACCTGCATCCAGGCGGCCTGGACCGCCCCTTCGATCCAGGCATTGACGTAGCTCAGGTGCTCGCCAACGAGGTACACCCGGCCGTCGGGTTCCTGGAGGATCGGGAAGGCTTGCTGCCGCGTGCGCTCGGTGAAACTGGGCCAGGCGCCGAGGCTGTAGGGCTCCAGGTGCCAGGCGACCGAGAAGCCGGACATGAATTCGTCGCGCATCTGTGGGTGGATTTTGCTGCCGAGTTCGAGCGCGCGCTCGATCCGGTCCTCGAAGGGCATCGCGCTGATTTTCGCCGCATTGGTGCCGAAGTTGTACATGCCGAGCATGGCGCCCTTCTTCGCGCCGTACCCGTCGTCGGGGTAGCCGAGGATGCCGAGTTCCCCGATGTTCGAGAACGATTGCCCGCCGTAGATCCAGTCGTCTTCTTCCCAGAACCGGCGGTTGAAGCCGAGCCCGAGCCGGAGCGCCATCGCGTAGGGCACGGATCGCATTGCGTCAGTGAACTCGCGGGAGAAATCCCCCTGGATCTTGATCAGCACCGAAAGCGGGATATTGCACATGCAGTAGTCGCCGGTGACTTCCTCGGTCTCTCCGGTTTCCTTGTTCAGGTACACGATGCGGACGCCGCTATCGTCCTGCCGGATCTCCGTCACCTCGCAGTTCAGCTTGACGCGGTCGCCGAGCGCCTGTTTGAAGCCGACCTCGTAGAGCTGGGTCATGCCGCCCTTCGGTTTTGCGAGGGTGGTCTGCCAGTCGAACGTTGCGGTGGCGGCGAGGTAGCCGCCCGCCGACTGGAGGATCGCCGACGAGAGCGGCAGCAGGTCGGCCAGGGGGAAGGGATCGTCGATCTCGCCGGGCGACTGGGTGTCTGGCAGCACGCGATAGCCCCGGTGATCGGACGGGCCATAGGTGAGATCGTCGTTGGAGAGGATGCCCCAGTTGATGAGGTAGTCCTTGAGGAGTTCGGTGTCCTCGGCCGTGAGCGGGGCATCGAGCGCCCCCTGATCGGCGGCCTTGGCGAGCAGTTCCGAGGTGTGGCCGGCCATGTCGGCCTGCATCTCGTGGAGCCGGATGCGCTGGGCGTTCATCGGGCCGTCGATGTTCTCGGCGTAGACCCACGAGTTCAGGTTCAGGTTCTTGTGGTCGATCAGGGGAATGTTGAATTCCTGGCAATAGTGGAAGAACGAGCGGTGGTAAAACGGGATCCGCGAGGGCCCCGCGTCGTACCACATGTTCTCGTCGTCCCAGTCGCAGACCTGCTCGCCCTTGCCGAACTCCATCGTCTTCGACCCGCCGCGAACGGTGAATACATGGCCGCCGAGGCGGTCGCGGGCTTCGATCACGGTCACGTCGTAGCCGAGTTTGGTGAGTTCCCAGGCAGCAGGGCAGCCACCCGGGCCCGCCCCGAGGACGATGATCTTCGTGCCGTTGCCATTGCCGTCGAGGTTGGGCGGCGTGGTTTGGGCGCTCACGGGAATCTGCCCCCAGGCGCCCATGAAGGTGGACACCGCCCCGCTGCCGGCGACGGCGCCAGCCATCTGGAGGAAGCGCCGGCGAGTCAGGAACCCACCCCCAGCGCGCATCTGCGTGATCCGTTCGCGATGCCCGTCCATTCGGCCCTGCCCTCCTGTATGCGCGCGACGCGGTGCCACTGGGGACTCGCGCCGGAACCGGGACTCTCTGTGTGAGGTCACCTTATCACGGCATCATTAGGTGGCATAGTACGGAGTGGCTGGATCGGGCTGGTGAGGAGTCTCGCGAGTCGCCAGGGGTACCCCTGTTGGGCCGCCACGGATCGTTGGTACGGCGAGCGGCATGGTGCGAAGGTGATGCCTGTCGCGGTGAGATTGCCCGCTGCTCAGGTGCATGAAGGGATGAGTCAGGAGCGTCGGCGATGCGTGGCCGTCCTGATGTCCCGGGGTACCCCGTAGCTGAACTGCCGGAGAGGTTCCGAGCGCTTCGAACCGCCGTAGAATATGCATCGTCGAGCCTGCCAACACCAAACCATGGAACTCGCCGTTACCAGGGCGTTCCTCAAGTGTTCAACTGGACCCGGCATGAAGAAAGAACACGGACACCGCCGGGAAACCCCGGCGGTGTCCGTGTTGCGTCTGGGTACCGCTACGATTTCGCGGTGATGGAGTTCACCCAGAGTGGCGCGGTGCGATGCCAGTACGCGCCATTGATGTAGGGATTCTCGGCCGATGGGAAGTTGTCCCAGTAGGTGGTATTGGTCGGGATGCGGTGGAACCACTGGACCAACGGCAGGTCCGGCAGGTCCTCGATCCAGATCGACATACCGTCCTTGAATTGGGTTTCGATTGCGGGATCGTCCTCACCGGTCACGCTCATCTCATCGACGATGGCGTCGAAATCGGTATTCACCCAGCGGAATGGTTGCTGGGCCCGCGTGCCGATATCGGTCGAGTAGCGGCTGTGATAGAGGTTCATCGTCTCGTACGGGCCGCGGGTGCCGCCGCCGTGTCCGAGGATCCAGGCCGGGACCGTGCCACCGTAGACCGCGTCCGAGAATTCCGGACCGACGATGATTTCGAAGCTGGAGTCGAATCCACCCTGGCGGAGTTGCTCGACCAGCAGCGGCGTAATGTCCTGGAACAGGATCAGGCTATAGATCGGCAACGCGAAGACTTCCCCGTCCTTCTCCCAGAAGCCATCGCCGTTCTTTGCCCAGCCCTTGCCGGTCATGATCTCGTCGGTCTTCGCCAGGTCGAAGCTGTCGATCGAGTCGAACTGGTCCTGGATGGTCGTGGTGTACCGCTCGATCGCCGGGAAACGCGGGAAGACCAGGGTCGTGCCTTCGCCTGCTCCCTGGTACCCGAACTCCACAATCTGCTGGCGATTGATCGTATGGTTGATCGCCCACCGGATCTCTGGATCGTCGAACGGTGCCTGCATGCAGTTCAGCTGGAGACTGACTGGCCACCAGTCGAGGTAGCCGTACGGAGGTTCGGACCCGGTCCAGGTGCTGATGTTCGGATTCTGCTGGAGCACGGCCGAGATGTTGTTTGGCCGGAGGTCGATGGTGAGATCGACTTCGTTGTTGATCACCATTTGGACCATCTTGGTTTCGTCGGTGCCGGGCAGCACGATCAGGCGTTCCGGGGCGGGCAATGCGTGGAAGCCGGTTGCGGCCGCCCACCATGCGTCGTTCCGGTCGTAGATCCGCTGCGCGGTTTCCGAAAGCACCAGGTTCCATGGCCCGGTCGTGACCGGGACTCCGTTGGCAATGTCGATATTGGTGAATTCCTTGGGGTTCTGCGCGCTCCAGATGTGCTCCGGACAGAGGATGATTCCCTTGTCGAAGTGATAGATGAAGAACTGGGTCATGAACCGGGGATGCGCCGAGGTGAGCGTGATATCGACCGTCAGGTCGTCCGTGGCGACGATATCGGCCACCCAGGTCTGCATGTCGATCGAGTAGACGAGGTCCGGCGCATTCTCCTGCAGCATCTTGACCGTGTAGACCACGTCCTTCGCGCCGAATGGAGTGCCGTCACTCCAGGTGACCCCCTCGCGTAGCGTGATCGTGATACCCGTGAAATCCGCGTTGTACTCGTACCCGGTCCCGAGCCAGGGGATCACGCCGGCACTGCACTCGGTCCCTTCCGGACCGCAGACGGTCTCGGTGTTGTAGGCGTTGTAGTAGAAGAGTCCCTCGTTCGCGATCGGGTAGCCACTTGATGTCGCAATGCCGGGCAGGAACGGGTTGAAGCTGTTGTAGTCGGTCAGTTGGTTGCCGGTGATGCCGTGGATCAAGGTTCGCTCGCGCGGGACCTCCTTGATCTGACCGGAGTCCTGGGCCGCCACAACCGAGGCTGGCAGTGCGATCGCGCCGAGGCCGGCGGTCGCAAACCCGGCGCCCGCAGCGATCAGGCTGCGGCGAGAAAGGGTAAATTCGGGCCGTGGGCTCATGCGTTGTCCTTCCCGTGTGTTCGGTTTTCGGTTCCGTTCGAGACCCATCCGCCGGCCATCGGGCCGGAATTGCTGAACCAATCGACGGTGCGGATTCCCTCCTTCCCGTGATGTGCGACGCATCGGGGCACTCATCGTGCGGCCGTCGCTTCAGGTGGGTTGGCGTTTGTCAGCAGGCGCTCGGTGGGGGTGAACACGTTGGTGATGTCGCCATCGAGTTCCGGCAGGTTGGAGACGGATTCGGATGCCAGGAAGCAGGCGGAGACTCGCTTCGGCTCCAACTGGTAGAGTGGGGGTACCGACGTGTTGCATCGATCCATGACATGCGGGCAGCGGGATGCGAAGGTGCAGCCAGTCCGGTTGCTGACCGCTTCATCGGCGGTGGCGGCAATCACGTTCTCTCCCCAGCGGCGGTTCGGATCCGGCAGCGGGATCGAGCCGACGAGCAGCCGTGTGTATGGGTGGTGTGGGGTGCGAATGACTGGCGAGACTGCGCCGGCTTCCGCGATCCGTCCCCGGTACAGCACCAGGATGTTGTCGCTCACCTGGTAGGCGGTGGTCAGGTCGTGCGTGATGTAGACGAAGGAGATGCCCAATTCCTCGTTCAGGGAACGCAACGTCTGCAGGATCGTCGCTCGCAGCGAGGCATCGACCATCGAGACCGGCTCATCGGCGACGATCAGGCGTGGCTTGAGCAGGATCGCCCGGGCGACGGTGATGCGCTGCCGCTGGCCGCCGCTCAACTGGTGTGGGTAACGTCCCAGGGTTTCATCCGGCCGCAACCCCACCCGTGAGACGGCTTCTTCCATAAGCCGGCGTGTCTCCGCACGCCCCTTTGCCAGTTTGAACTTCCGGATCGGGACTTCGAGGATGTGGTCGACCTTGTAGAAGGGGTTGTAGACCTCGAATGGGTCCTGGAAAACCGCCTGCACCTCGCGCCGGAACTGCTCCGAAACCGACCGTGGCGCGGTCGCCAGGTCGTGCCCGCGATACAGCACCTGGCCGTGGGTTGGTTGCTGGAACCCGAGCAGGATGCGCGCGATCGTGGTTTTCCCGCTGCCCGATTCGCCAACCACCGCCGTGAACGATGGCGTGTCGGCCGAAATCGAGTAGTTCAAGTGTTCGACCGCAACCGTCCCGCCCTTGTCGGGATCACCGAAGATTTGCGACACATCGCGCATTTCCAGCAGGTTCGTCATCGGTCACCTTCTCGTCCGGACGGTCTCACCCTGGAGGTTTCGTCATATCGAGCCGGGTCCGAGCCGCCAGGCGAGGGCTCGTCTCCGCTTCGCTCCGCTCGACATGACGGTGTGGGTTGGTGTGCGCAACTCGCGTGCTCCTGAATGGTCCTTCAATACAAGTGACACGCGACCCAATGTCCCGGCGTCATCTCCTGCAAATCCGGCGTCACCGATCGGCACCGCTCCATCGCGCTCGCACAGCGCGGTGCAAACAGGCAGCCGTCGGGTGGGTTGCGCAACGAGGGTGGCAGACCGGGAACTCCCTTGAAGACGCCGCGTTGTTCGAGCGTTGGCAGGCTGGAGATCAAGGCCTTCGTGTACGGATGCAACGGGTTCTCGAACAGGTCGCCGATCGGAGCCAGTTCCACCAGCTTCCCGGCGTACATCACCCCGAGCCGGTCGACGAATTGCGCCAGCAACCCCATGTCGTGCCCGACCAGGATCACCGACGCCCCGATCTTCTGCTGGATCGCGCCCAACGTTTCCATCACATGCCGCTGTACCACCACATCGAGGGCGCTGGTCGGCTCGTCGGCGATGATGACCCGTGGTGACAGGGTGATTGCGAGGGCGATGCAGACACGCTGCTTCATGCCGCCGCTGAGTTCGTGCGGATAGAGTTTCGCCACCGATTCACGAAGGCCGACCATCTTCAGGACTTCGTTGGTGCGACTGCGAATTTCGGCGTCCGAGACCTTGCGCTCGTGGGCCTGGATGCTGTCGGCGAAGTGGCCGCCGATCCGCTTCACCGGATTCAGCGAGTTCATCGACCCCTGCGGGATCAACGCGACATCGGAGAGCCGCGTTTGCCGCATCCGCTCCTCGTTGAGCGATGCCAGGTCGATTTCGCCGGCGTCGCCGCGCAGCAGCACCCTGCCCCCGGCGATTCGGCCCGGCGGTCGCAGCAGCCGCATGATGGCGAGGGCGGTCGTGGACTTCCCGCAGCCAGACTCCCCGACCAGGCCGAGGCGTTCCCCCGGCCGCAGACCGAACGTGACACCACGCACAGCCTTCACCTCGCCCCGGTCTGTCCGGTAGCTCACCTGAAGGGAGTCGACCACGAGAACATCATCCGGGGTGACAAGCCCGGTGGCGCGTGTCGGGATCTCGATCACGAGCTGACCTTTCGCAGTCGCGGATTGGCGATCTCGTCCAGCCCGGCGCTGATCAGGAAGAGACTGATGAACAGCGCGACGATCGCGACGATCGGCATCGCCAACCACCACCACATCGAGCGGATCACGGCGTTGAACGAGATTGCCCAGTAGATTGTCATGCCGAGGGTCGGTTCGTTCTGCGGGCCGAGGCCGAGCGCTTCCAGACCGATCGAGGCGAGGATCGCGGCAGCGACCGATCCGACGAAGCTGGCCGCCAGGAACGGCAGCAGGTTCGGCATGATTTCGCGGAAGATGATCTCCATTGTCCTCATGCCGGAGAGCTTGGCCATCTGCACGTAGGCGCGTTCGCGCAAGGTCAACACCTGCGAACGGATGGTCCTTGTCGGCCACATCCACGCCAGCAATGCCACCACCAACGCCATCATCTGGACTGTGATCGCGCCCTGGATCGAGGCCGCGACGGTGATCAGCACGACCAGGCCGGGCACTGTCAGGAGGATGTCGCAGACGCCACGGATCACGAGATCGGTAGTACCGCCGACGTACCCCGCAATCAGCCCGAGCACCGTGCCGATCACGATCGCGACGAATCCGGCGATCAGCCCAACCTGGAGTGTCAGCGGCAGCCCGACAATCGCCACCGCGAGCAGATTGCGCCCCTGGTCGTCGGTGCCGAACGGATAGGTGGATGACGGCGGCTGGCTTGGCCTGGCCGACATCGGCCTGGCCAACTCGGTGTCGATGAAGAACGGTCCGAGCAATCCGAACAGGATGAGGGCGCTGAAGAGGATCAGCCCGGCCACCAGTTTGGGATTGCGCTTCAGGTAGGTCCAAAACCCGAGCGACCGTCTCAAGCTGGTTTCGGTTGCGCCGGTTTCCGGGACAATCTGCCCGGGCAAGGTGGTAAGTGCCATTGCCAGGTCTCCAGATCAGCCGCGAATGCGCGGATCGAGCAGCGGATAGGCGAGATCGACCACCATCGTGGCGATGCCGATGGCCAGCACGACCATGAACACCACCCCGTACACGACGAAGTAGTCGGCCCCCCGGATTGCGGCGTAGAGCACCGACCCGACCCCTGGATAGGTGAACACCACCTCCACGATCAGGGCGCCGCTGACGATGTTCCCGAGCGAGAGCGCGAGGGAGGTCACCTGCGGCAGCATCGCATTGCGCAGACCGTACCGCGTGAACATCGTCGACCCGCGCAGCCCCCTAGATTCCGCGAACGTCATGTAGTCCTCACCGTTGGTGGTGACCATCATGCCGCGGATGCCGATTGCCCACGAACCCAGCGCGGCGAGGATAATCGAAAGGGCGGGAAGCACCGAGTGCTTCAGCACGTCCATCGCGAAGTCCCAGCTCAGGTTCATCTGGGTGCCCGGTGTGTAGCCGCCGGAGAGTGGGAACCATTTCCAGGAGAACGCCAGCACGTAGAGCAGCACCAGGGCAAGCAGGTAATATGGGATTGCAGCGAGGGTCAGCATCGGAGCGGCGAGGTATTCGAGCCATTTGGGCGATTTCGGCCAGGCGATCAGGGCGCCAAGCAGGGTGCCGAGCACGAACGAGATGAGCGTGGTGACCAGCAGTAGCCCAACGGTCCACGGGAGGGCATCGAAGATGAGATCGGTGGCCTTTGTCGGGTAGAGCGAGAGTGAATACCCGAAATCGAACCGGAACATGTCGGCGAGGTAATAGAAATACTGCTTCCAGAGGGGCTGGTCGAGCCCGAATCGTTCGTTGTAGGAGGCGACCATTTCATCGATACCGGTCTGGGTAAGGCCGCCTTGTGTGGAGAGGGCGAACATCCGCTCCTGCACCGGGTTGCCGGGCGCCAGCCGTGGCAGGAAGAAGTTGAGCGTTGCGGCGCCCCAAATTACGATCAGGAACAGGCCGAATCGTTTTGCCACCATCTTCCAGGTCATGGTGATCTCCCGGCAGCGTCCGTATCACGACTGGTGCAGGCGTGGCAACAACCCGGCGACGCTCGCCCGGCGAACGGGCAATGCAGGCGGAGACAGGCCGCGCGTATAGGTTGAATCTATGTTGGTCACCGTACCAGAGGGCCACCGGGAGGGCAAGTGGCTGTTTCGCACAACTTCACGATTCGCGATCGTCCACGCTCCTTCAAGCCATCTTCGTCAGGACTGATTGGTCCGCGCCCTCTCCTGGTCCGATGCCAGCCATATCGGCGGCGCGAGCACGCCGAAATCGAGCAGGTCGTAGGCGGCTCCCGGCTGCGGCGTCTCGGGGATCGACGGTCCCCACCACATTCCCGGCCCCGCCCGCTTCCGTTGCTTTCCGGGCGCATGGAATGGTCCCAGCAGGTTCTTCGCCAGTCCAACGACCGTGACGGTTACCTCGCGGCCATCGGCCGGATCGAGCGCGATGTCCCACGGCGCCTCCATCAGGCGGGCGACGAGCGCGCCACCCTGCTCGATTCGCAGCAGCGAGCCGTTCCAGTCACCAGCTTCCCAGCGCAGCACCCCTGGTCCGCCCTCCGGCAGCTTGAAGACGTAGCGCACACCCCGGTCGAGGAACGGGTACCCCTGCTCCCGCCACGATCCGAGCGCCAGTGGCTGAGGCGGCACCATCGCGAAGCCAACCTCCGCCGGGACGCAGGCGAAATCGCCGAGCAGATAGATCTGGTCGAGTTCCACCCGCGGATCGAACACCGGTGCCGCCAGGGTGATCTCGTTGTTCCCCGCCACCAGCATCGATCCGACTGCTGCAACGCCGATCCGGACATCGAGCCAGGTCTCGCCTGGCGCAAACGCCAGCGTTTGGCCATTGACCGCGATGTGCCACAGCTCCGGCGTCTCCACCGCCAGCCGGAACCCGGTGGTATCGACGTCGCCGGTGATGTCGAACCGATAGCGCGCAACGATGCCCGAGTCCGGCCCAACCAGGAATGCGCGATCGACGATCTGGCGGCGGAACTGCACCACATCCTGCCAGCCGTTCGATTCGAACCCGTGCCACTGCCACAATTGCGCGTTCGCGGCGTACACCGCCAAGCGCGGGGTCGCCAGGGTGTCGCATCGCACCTCGCAGGTGTCGATCACCAGCACATTCGGCCCCACCGTCTCGATCGCGACCGGTTGCAGCCGGCCATCCGTACGGGCGGACCCCTGAGCGCTGAGAAGGGTCGTCCGCCCCGGAATCTGACCGTTGCTGGGGCGGACGACCACCTCGCCTGGCGGCTCGGCGGGTCCGCCCGTACGGAATGGTTTTTCTTCATCCGTCGCCAGCAGCATCAGCGCCCGGCACGGACCGATCGCGATCCGCGTTCGCAGGTGATCCCCGTTCCGCTTCGCCGGCAACACCTCCATGCTTCCGCTCGCCGGATCAAACGCCGTGACCCGGCTGCGTCGGCTCTCGATCGCGACGTCGCTCTCAACCGCGCTCGCCGACGAGTTCACGAGCACGACCACCTCGCCCCAGTCGCATGCTCGGCGCATGTGTGCGAGCCCGGTTGGCGGCGGACTGCTGACCCGCACTCGTGGCGGTACCAGCGTGACAGTCGCGTCCGCCAGGGTCTCCTGATCCGGGTACCAGCAGAGATTGCCGTGTGCGGTTTCCCAACCGGCCAGGCGGTCCGATGCCCGCCCGTCGATCGTGAACGTCTCCGGCCGCACCCCGAGCAATGTTCCGCCGCTCGCCAGGTACGTCTCCAGCAGGTCCGCCGTCTCCGACCGCAGGTTCGTCATCCCCATCGGCCAGATGACCGCCTCATACTGCTGTTGCCCAACAACCAATGATTCGTGTTCCGTAGAACCAAACTCCGTAACAACGTACTCATCGCCGGTGTCGAAATCCACCTGCCGGTCGGATAGCTCCTGTGCCAGCAGGCTGAACGACCGCCGCAAATCCTGGATGCTTGCCAGCACCCGCTGGAAGCCGGGCATCGCCGGATCGTGCGCCTCGCCCTCGATCGATCCCGGGGGCAACGCATCGGCCTTCCGTGACAGACAGTAGCCGGTCGTCAGCGGGTCGAGCACCAGCACGCGGTTGGCGATCTCGCCCCGGCTGCAGGCCCAGGCCAGACGGCCAAGTTCGGTGTTGACCGGCTCCAGGTCATCGAACCACGGACTCTGCTCGCTGAAGAATTGCGGGTGGTCGGTTTTCCGCGTGCCCCGGACCGTCGTGAACGAATGGTGCGGGTTGAACAGGTTCACTCCATGCACGGCCAGCCAGCGCCCGATCCGCAGCCAGTCGGCCGGGGTGGAGTCGTGCCCGCCCGCGCCCCAGGTCTCGTTCAGGTTGCGCGCCTTGCCGAGTTGGTTCACCACCGAATGCACCTGCCGCAGGAAGACCAGTCCGTGGGGTTCCTGACTCGGCGGTGCGGCGACGAACCCCTGGATGTCGGCCTCCTCGTGCCCGGCCAGGAGGAACGTCTCCAGCAGGTCGGTTCCTGGCCATTGCATGTGTGCCAGCAGGTGCACATGTCCCGGCGTCGCGTAGGGAGCGGGCCAGTCGTGTTCCAGGTAGTGCCCGGTCAGCGCGATGCCGTGCTCGTCGCACCATCGTTCCAGTGGCAACGCCCAGTTCCGCAGCCAGAGATCGTGCCCGAGGTCGTAGAGGTCGTATCGGACCTGCCGGAACTCCCCGATGTCGAAGAAGACGCTCGCCAGGTGATCGCGCAGGTCGTACCCGTACCGCCGCTCGAACTCCCCGAGCAGGTACGGGGAAAACGGCAATGCGCTGCCCCACGGCCCGAAGTTCTGCGAGGGCAGGTGCGGCTCGTCGGTGAAGATAGCCGGCGTCTGCGCCAGTAGATCACCGAGTTCGCGCCGGTACGCCTCGTGCGTGGACTCGATGAACGCGCCGGTGGTGTGCGGATGCTGGAGGCTCGGAAACGCGGTTTCGCCCAGCCCGTGCATCGGCCGGATCGACTCCAGGGCGAACGCGATCCAGCGGTCGACGGCCGCCAACTCGCCTTGTTCCACACGTTCGCCGGGTGCGGTGCCATCCCAGCGGTATACGGCCAGCAGGCCGCCCGGCAGTGTATCCGGACCCGTCCCGAACGACGGCGTGACGTACCGGCTGCGCGCTTCCGGCGCCGCCGCCGCGACATGCCCCCCGGCGAATCCGCTGGGATAGTAGTTCTCGTCGTAGAGGTAGGGCACCAGCCCGAGCCGGTCGCACTCGCGGATGCAGTGCCGGATCAACTCGAACCAGCGCGGTGAGAGGTATTCCGTGATCAGGCCGGGACGCGCGTGCAGGAAGGCACCGCCATACCCGGCCCGGACGAACGCCTCCAGCAGTTCGGTCAGGCGCGGTTCGCCTGCCAGCCCCTCGTGCTCATCGTTCAGCACGAAGAACGGGGCCGGCCTCCACGCCGGCGGCGGATCGCTGAGCCCCGCGAGCACATCTTCAAGCGGGTCGGTTCGGTCCTGAGTCATCTGGAAAACCAATCGTCGTCATGTCGAGCCGGTCCCGATGCGCCAGCCGAAGGGCCGCGTCGAGACTTCCCTGTGCGAAGCACATTCGTTGCCCCGTTCCTCTATGGAAGGTGCTACCGTCGGCGGTACGGCACCTACGAGGTCTGCGATATCACTGGCGCCTGCCACACCGGTGCCTTGAACAGTCCCAGGTCGATCAGGTCGTACGCCGCGCCCGGGCGTGGATCTGTGGGCACGCCATTCCCCCACCACATCGGCGTCCACGCCCGCTTGCGTGGCTTGCCCGGGGTGTGGAACGGCCCGAGCAGGTTCTTCGGCAACCCGATCACCCGCACCGTGATCTCCCGCCCGTTGGCCGGATCGAGCGCGACCCGGAACGGCGTTTCCGCCAGCCGCGCCACGATCTCGCCCGCCTGCTCGATCACCAGATACGCGCCATGCCAGTCGTCGTCACCGAACGCCAGCTCCCCTGCCGTATTGCCCGGCAGGTCGAAGCGGTAGGCCGCCTCGCGGTCGAAGAACGGCAGCCCCATTTCCTGCCATGGCCCCAGCCTGAGCGGCTGCGGCGGCACGATCCGGAAGCCGGGGGCGCTCGCCTCCACCCCGAACGACCCGAGTAGGTAGATCTGGTCGATTTCGCGCCGCACATCGAACGGCGTGCCGGTCAGCGTCACCGTGTTCTCGCCGGGAACCAGCAGGTGCCCGGCCGGCACCGCCCCGATGTGGACATCGAGCCAGCGCTCGGCGCTTTCCATGGAGAGGGGTTGCCCGTTGACCGCCACCTGCCACAACTCCGGCGTCTCGATTGCGAGCCTGGTGTCGCTCGCATCGACGCCCTCCGCGATGTCGAACCGGTAGGTCACGCTGCCGCCAGTGTCCGGCCCCATGTCGCGATTGCGGCTGACGATCTGGTCGCGGTACTGGATCACGGCGAACCAGCCGTTGGTCTCGAACCCGTGTGCCCGCCAGAGGTGCGCGTTCGCGGCGAACCGTTCCATCCGCGGCCACGTGCGGCCACCCACGGTGAGTTCGCAGGTGTCGACCACCAGCACATTCTCCGCCCCCCGCTCGATCGCGACGGGCGACAAC
>CAZSUN010000035.1:3386-4554 GCA_964610045.1 uncultured Sphaerobacteraceae bacterium | reverse complement strand
GGGTCCAGCAGCAGCACCCGTTGCGCGATCTCGCCCTGATTGGTCAGCCAGGCCAGGCGGGAAAGCTCGTCGTTCAGCGTCCTGAGGTGCTCGTACCACGGCGAGTGGTCGGAAAACGTCTGCGGGTGATCCGCCTTCCGCGTCCCCCGGATCGTCGTGAACGAGAGGTGCGGGTTGAGCAGGTTCACCCCGTGGACGATCAGCCACCGCCCGATCCTCAACCAATCGGCCGGGGTCGAATCGTGCCCGCCCGCGCCCCACGATTCGTCGAGGTTGCGCTCCTTGCCAAGTTGGTTGCAAACGCCATGAACCTGCCGCAGGTAATAGAGCCCGTGCGGTTCCTGCCCGTCCGGGGCCGGGTAAAAATTCTGGATATCCGGATAATCGTGACCCGAAAGCAGGAACCCCTCCAGCATGTCCGTGCCGGGCCACTGCATGTGCGCCAGCATGTGGACGTGCCCGGGAGTGGAGTAGGGGGACGGCCAGTCGTGCTCCAGGTAGTGCCCGGTCAGCGCCACCCCGTTCTCCGTGCACCACGCCTCCAGCGGCAGCGCCCAGTTCTCCACCCACAACTGGTGCATCGTCTCGTAGAGATCGAACCGCACCTTCCGGTAGTCACCGACATCGAACACGAGACTGACCAGGTTCGGCAGCAGGTCGTAGCCGCGCCGCCGCACGAATTCCCCGTAGATGTAGGGCGAGAGGTGCAGCCCGGTCCCCCACGGACCGTGCCCCTGGGCCGGCAAATGCGGCTCGTCGGTGAAGATTGCCGGAACGTCCGCCCAGAGGTCGCCGAGTTCCCGCTTGTACGCCTCGTGCGTGGACTCCAGGAAGGCCCGTGCCGTGTGGGGATCGAGCAGGCTGGGGCAGGCCGTCTCGCCGTGCCAGGCGGACGGGGCCATATCGCCCAGCGCGAAGGCGATCCAGGTGTCGTCCGCCCGGATCGCCTCCCGCTTGACCAACTCGCCCGGTTGCCCGTCGACCCACCGGTGCAGCGCGACCGTCTTCCCCGGAATCCCGGACGGCCCGCTCCCGAACACCGGCGCCACGAACCGGGTCCGCGCTTCCGGCGCCCGCGCCGGGACGTGCCCGCCCCCGACCCCGCTGGGGTACGAATTCTCGTCGTAGAGGTACGGCACCAGTCCCAGCCGTTTGCACTCGGCGATCG
>CAZSUN010000035.1:0-3286 GCA_964610045.1 uncultured Sphaerobacteraceae bacterium | reverse complement strand
GCGTCAGCATACCGCCGGTGTCGGGGGCGTGGGTGAAGTGTCCGATGGAATCAGGTACGATTGGTCCCGTAATCCCCAGTTGTCCGCTCCCCGCCACCATACGGGTGATGACGCTGGGGTCTTTCGTTGCTGGCCAAGCACGGGTCACCGTCGTAGGGGCCGACCTTCCGCCGGTCGCTGATGGCACCTGGCCACATCGAAACGAAGGCGGATGTCGTCGGCCCGTGGCGTCAATAGGTGATCGGTTGGAAACGGACCGCCACTCGCTCGCCTGGCGGCTCGCTGGACGGTCCCTACAAACGACCGAAACCGGCGTGGCGGTGGGCGAGGAACAGGACGTTCCGCCCTTGTCCACCCCAACCGTCATTCTGAGGCGAATCCGGTCCGCCGCAGGTGGACACATCAACCTGACTCAGGCATCGCCTCATCACTCACTCATGTGGCTGCATGTCGCTGAACAGCAGCCTAGCCACCCGGTGAACAATCATTCGGTTTACAAACCCTAGCGAGATCTCTACGTCGCCACGGTCCGGCAGCGTTGCGGAACGACCGTGTACTAGGTCATTCCGGACCTTCCGAATCCGTTCCAGAAGATCTATCTCCTGATCTGTATGGGGAACGTGATCAACCTTCAAAGCGCTTCGCAAGTTGCTCAATAGGGATGGCTGATTTAGCATCGCAAGAACCTGCTCTACCCTATCAGCTTTTGCTTGGTCTAGACCTTCGACTGCCCTCAATCGAATCGCTCTTCGCTCAGACTTGGTAAAGGTAGCCGGTGTAGCAGCTGTGTGGCCAGACGCATAGAATTCGATTGATTCCCAAAGCGCAACAATAGCTGTCAAGAGATTTGAGTCGTCAGCCGAGCGGTGCCAAGCAAGAATTGACTGCTGAATATCTGGGTAGAAGCTCAGTGGGATAGACATTGCGGCCAAATAGTCCAGTTCGCTGATACTGACACTCGGATCGTTCGCAATGTCAGTGGGAGCTCGCAACCACTTGCGACCAGTAGCTACTCCATGGACAATGACTACATTGCGACGGGTTACCCGAGACCTCGTCAAGCTGCGTTTGAAATCCCGCGCTCGGCTCCCTGGCAGAAATGGAAAGCTGTACCGTGAGAACACTGCAAGCCACGCTAGCGAAGCGTCGATAGCTTGCAGGCCACTAGTCTCAGCTTCAAACAATGTGCGAGCGTTTTGAAGCGTGATTGCCCAACAACTCGCACTCTGATAGGCAGTTCGAAGTTCGTCAGGACCAAGTGTGCCGACTAGTCCATGAACTGATGCGTTTGGCGTCAGCTTGACATTACCTAAGCTTACCGATTCGGAAAGCGAAACACCATCAAGCGGCACCACCACTTCGAATACTTCAAGTGGTCCTGGGACGAATCCCTCGATATCTATTCGGTCTTCGCTTATCCCTGAACTTCTCAGAATTGACCATGCGGCATCAAGAAAGTGTGTTCCTGCCCCTATTCCCAGACCGCCCATCTTCATTTCATCCAGCAGAGTTAAGGTAGTGACCAATCGTATTTCAACAGTGTCACCCTTGACAATTGCTTCATCAACAGTGCCAGAAAACTGAGGTTGTAGCTGATCGTCTAGAATTTGGACCTGAGTTCTGAAGTCGACGATCGCACTTGTAATGGCATCTTTTGAGACAAGCACACTAGCACCAGAGACACCTTCATTATTGGGACCTGCCCGTTCAATGGAGACTGATAGGACACCCTGCTGGACATCGAACTCTCCAAATCGTAGTGAGTAGCTGGTGCTATTGACAGATGACGTCATTGAGTGCCTCCCACGCTTCGTCGGGGTACGGCGTGGAGATGGCTGTACTTAGCCGCCGTTGCAGTTCTACTGCTGCTGGAACGCTTACGCCGAAAGTTAGTGAGTGTCCCTGGCCAATGTGTGCGGCAGTCATTTCAAGCAGAGTCGAGGCATCACTAAGCCCGGAAAGCGCTGGGACCTTGGCCAGTGCGGTCGAGATAGGGGACGGCAACTGAGGTTCAGGGATGTCCACAAAAGTCGCGATTAGCAGTCGAAGTGATTGGAGCAAGATCGGAAGAGCCGCATCGAAGTACCCGAGATTGATTAGGTCTGCGGCCGCATCGAACCGGTCTTGCCAACCAGTAAGTGGCACGATAGACGGATTGGGAAGCTCCGGGAAGTCATGATGAAGTCGTGCGAGTTCTTGCAGTGAGCCTTCTTGCTCCGTTAGGACGCGAGCCATTGTTTTGGCGCGGCGTTGTATTGTGCTAAAGGCTCCGGAATCCCACCAAGTTTCAGCGGTCACTCCGTCTGGTGTGGCATAAAGTTGTATTTTGGTAGGATTGTCCATCCATGTGAGAGATCGCAGCAGAGAGTCAAATGCAAGTATTGATGCGAGGGCTAGCTGCTGGAAATTGTCCTCCTCCGAATCTGGAGAGTTGGTAAGCTTGGCCATGTCAGCGTTGCTTAGAGGAAATCCTATTTGAAGATTCCTTAGCTGCGGATGGGTTTCGATAGAGCCTATCCAGTCCATGCGGCGAAGATGCTCATTCGTGAAGGCAGACCAGATCTCTTTAGCCTCAAGCCTTGTAGTCGCAAACGTTTCGGTCTCCAGTCCAGCGGACCATGTCCTCTCTAGTACAACGGTCATGTCGCTAAGGTGTAGCAACAAGTCTATTGGCGAAACCGCCGCACTGGGTGATTGTTGATCGCTTTCGTTCGAGATGCCTTCGGTCAAGTCAGGATCGGTCACAACTCACCTTTCATGTGCGGCAGTTGGTGATTGCCGGTACTATGGGTCGCGATTTAGGCCCAGTATCGAGCGACCGCCTATGGTAAACGGTAGTATGAGCCATTGTACCCAATTGCCATCAACTGCGTGGGATGTCATCTATCGGTGCATGCACAAACAATTGAAATGTTCTCGCGGCAAACCTGGCGCGCGTGACATTGGCGACGTGATCGAGTACGGAAATTCGCGCGGCCACCAATGATTCCTGCTTCCAAACATCGGCGTCTGGCTTACGCACGGCGATCAGAGATTCATAGTTTCGCCGGTGCGGTCTCAATCGGACGACCGAACAGCGGACCGCCCCCCTCCAGCACCACGCTCTCCGCCAGTGTCCCAATCGCCACCGGGTCGAAGCCGATGCGGTCGACCACCTGGGCGACCGTCGCCACGGCGGCGGGGTCGTCACCCGCAATCGCCAGGCCGACGCGGGACGGGTCGTCATGGGGCCGGGCCAGGTCGTCGAGGTCGTGGTAGCCGAGGTGGCTGAACGCCTTGACCAGCC
>CAZSUN010000034.1:26214-35685 GCA_964610045.1 uncultured Sphaerobacteraceae bacterium | reverse complement strand
CTTACGTGGGCACGGCGCATCCTGAACGGGTCCTGAACGTTCGTTCGTCTCATTGCTTGCTCCAGACCAGAACCCGTCCCGCTACGCCGAGCGGTCACGCGGTGGCCGGCACAGCGGGAACTGAGGAACATCGGGTCAGGCGCCAGCAGGATCACCCGTCGGCGCAACCCAGTTCTCGATTTCAACATCGGGCGCCAACCGTTCGAAATGCTTTACGTTGTTGGTGACGAGGATCGCACCAATCGCCATGGCGTGCGCGGCGATCAGGATATCCATGTCTTCTATCATGTTGCCTTGGCGGCGCAGACGATATCGGGCTCGTGCGAAATGCTCTGCGAAGGAGCCATCCCAGGCAAGTGTGGCAAGACTCCTTAGGAATTCCTGAGTGGCAGGAATGATCGGATGCGCAGGATCGATGCCCACCAAACCGTCCAGGAGTTCTGCTCGCACGATCGCCGATATCGCGACATCCTCCGGAGGAATGAGTGCCAGTCTGGTTCGCAATTCGGGAACTCGACCTCGGGTAATGTCAATGCAGACGTTTGTGTCGAGCATGTAGCGCGCTGCGATCACCGCTCCTCCGAATCGTCAGCGACGGTGTGGTCTTGCCGAGAAACTCTGGATTGGTGTATTCGGCCTTGGAACGCCTCCCAATCCTCGTCGGCAATGGGACCATGGGAATCGATCGAATCGAACACCGATTGCCAGTGGCTCCTCGGTGACAGGCGGGAAACGGTCAAACTCCCAGTGTTCGAATCCTGCCTGACCAGCACCTCGTCGCCTTCGAACTGAATGTCGTCCGGGAGGACGATCACCTGGTGTCCGTTCTCCCGGCGAATCGCAGCGGTTCTGGTTCGTGTTGTTGCCACTGGGCGACCTCCTCGCTGGGTTCTCAGCTGCTCCCAGTATAGAAGGTGAGCAGGGTGGCCGGTCGCATCCATTGCGGATTCCAGCCGCTCGGCGATACTCCCGCCAGCAGGTGTCCTGCTGGCGATTTGATCGTAATCCTGGGGAGATGTTTTCGCGTGAACTCATTGCCATTCGACAAGCCGGGCCGGTTCTACCGTGGCAATCTGCACCTGCATTCGACCAACTCGGACGGGCGACGTTCACCAGCGGACACCCTGGCCGGGTACCGCGAGCGTGGGTACGACTTCGTCTCGTTGACCGACCACTTCCTGCCGAAGGACGGCGTCAATCCGGTCGTGAGCAACACGGTTGCCCTCCGTTCGGACGATTTCACGACCATTCTCGGGGCGGAAATCCACGGACCGGGGCTGTCGTCCGGCGACCACTGGCACATCGTGGCCAACGGACTCCCGCTCGACTTCCCCTGGATCGGACGGGAGGAGACCGGTCCCGAGATTGCGGCTCGGGCTCGTGCCGCCGGTGCCTTCGTCTCGATGGCGCACCCGTACTGGAGCACGGTCTCGATTGTCGACGCCGATACGGTGCTGGAATCGGCCCACGCGGTCGAGGTCTACAACCACGGTTGCCAGGTCGAGGTCGATCGGGGCGATTCGTGGCACTTCACCGATATCCTGCTCGGGCGCGGCGACCGGCTGACGGCGATTGCGACCGATGATGCCCACTTCGGTCATGCGCCCGATCCGGACGGCGACGCCTACGGGGGTTGGGTGCAGGTCAAGTCGGCGTCGCTCGATCCGGACTCGCTGCTTGCCGCCCTCAAGGCCGGCCATTTCTACGCTTCGACCGGGCCAGAAATCCTTGATGTGCGGCTCGATGGTAACGAGGTCCACATCGCCTGCTCGCCGGTGAACACGATCATCGTCTCGGGAACCGCGTCGACATCGCGGCGGATTCAGCCGGGACCGGTTGAGGGCGGATCGTTGCCGATCGAGCCGTTCCGCAAGGGCGGCTATTTGCGGGTAACCGTGATCGCTGCCGATGGCACCCGGGCATGGACGAACCCGATCTGGCTCGGTGAGGTGTAGACCGGCTGAACGCGCACGATCAGCCCACCTGCTCCGCCCAGTTCTCGATCGAGAGCATTGGCGCCAGCCGTTCGAAATGGCGCGTGTTGTTCGTGACCAGGATCGCGTCGATCGAGATCGCGTGGGCGGCGATCAGCAGATCCATCATTTGGAGCGGTCTACCTTGAACATCCAGACCATGCCGGATCCTCGCGTGCGTGTCTGCCGCATCCTGTGTCCAGTCGAGGATCGCAACCGTATTCAGGAACAGGCGGACACGTTCCTGAGATGGATGATGATTGGGCACGCGTTGAAGTCCGTACATCATCTCTGCACGCGTCATGACCGATATGCAGTATTCGGTGCCTTCCAGGCGTTCAAGATGCTTGAGCACCGATGGATATCGGCCGTTGGTGGAGAAGCTGGCTGTGTCAGTATCGAGCATGAACCGTGGTTGGCTCATTCGGTATCCAAAAGTAGCCGGGAGATTTCGTCATCGTCAGGAAGATCACGTTCTCTTCCTTCCTTGATGGCGCGATCGAATTCCTCCCAATCGGCCTCTGGGATCGGATTCGCTTCCACGTATGCGAAGAACGCTCGCAACGCCGAGGTTCGATCGTGCAACGTCGAGATCGTGAGGGCGCCGGTATTCTCGTCACGGCTCACCAGTACCTCTGGGCCGTTAAATCTGATGTCATCCGGCAGGATGATTACCTGATGCCCCTCCTCGTCCCGGATCTTCGCTCGTATGGTTGTCACCATCCCGACACCTCCTGAAGGAAACCTCGTAGTTCGAGTATAGACGTGGCCAGAAGGTCGCAGCCGCAGGCAGCATCTCCTGTGCGATAATCTCGGCCAGCAGGGATCGCCCACCGCCGAGCATTCCCACCGGGTCTCGCCCATCTTTGGGCCCGGGTTTGCCGCATCACGCCACCCCAGGAGCATCGATCGCCATGGCCTTCTCCGAAACGCTGGAATACGCCTATTTCGAAGGCAACTTCGTCCCGTTCCGCGATGCGAACATCAGCATCGGCACCCATGCCCTTCACTATGGCACTGGTGCGTTCGCCGGCATTCGCGGCTACCTCGACCAGGACGGCGAAACGATCAACATCTTCCGGCTGCGCGAACACGCCGCCCGTCTCCTGCGCTCGGCGAAGCTGCTGCGGATGGATCTGCCGCACGATGTCGATAGCGTGATGGAAACGATCCAGGAACTCACGCGACGCAACGCGCCGACCGGCGATGTCTACTTCCGTCCGATCGTGTACAAGGCGTCGGTGCAACTGACGCCGCGCCTGCTCGGCATCGATGACGAACTCGCGGTCTACATGATGCCGATGGGCGATTACCTCGACACCCAGCGCGGCCAGAAGGTCATTGTCTCATCGTGGACCCGGATCAACGACAACATCATCCCGGCCCGGGGCAAGATCACGGGTGGCTACATTAACTCGTCCCTCGCCAAGGACGAGGCCGAGCAGGTCGGGGCCGATGAGGCGATCCTGCTCGACGTTCACGGCAAGGTGGCTGAGGGGACCGGGTGCAACCTCTTCATCGTGCGCGACGGCATCCTGACCACCGCGCCGATCAACGGAGACATCCTCGAAGGCATCACCCGCCGCACGATCCTCCAGATTGCCTCGGATCTGGGGATTCCGACCGAACAACGCGCGATCGACCGCTCCGAGCTGTACCTGGCCGACGAAGCGTTCTTCTGCGGCACGGGTGTGCAGGTCGCCTGGATCGAGACGATCGACGGCCGCACGATCGGCAGCGGTCAGGAGCCGGAGATCGCCCGCCGGATCCGCGAGGTGATGTTCGGCATCTTCCGTGGCAAGAACGACACCTACCGCGACTGGCTCACCCCGGTGAAGGTGAAGCAACCGGTTGTCGCCCGGTAGGGTCAGGCCACCCACGTGTCCCGAACCAGCCGGACGTGACCAGGCTCGTCTGGTCACGTCCGGCTGGCTCATGTTGCCAGGTCATACATCCCCGACCGCAATCCAGGTTTCCGCGAAGGCGAGCATCGCCGAGCTGCCGAACCATCCTTCCGGCTGGTGTATCTCGCCGCTGGCCCGGACTCCATCGACCGTGATCGTGGCGGACGTGCAGGGCGCCGCGATCACCGAGACCTCGAAGCCGGTTGGATACGTGACGCACTGAAAGACGTCGATCACGTCGCGCCATTCGAGTTCGATGGCTGTCGCGCCCGAGGTGCAGGCGATGCGATGGAGGCGGTGCCCATCGGCCTGCTCGGTGAAGCGGGCTGTGCGCGGTGGCGAATCCTCGATTCCGTGGCCGCGAATTGGACCATAATCATTGTAGAAGTTGTCCCAGACGTAGCGTGCCAGGTCCGCGTTGTCGGTGAAGATTCCGGCTGGCGCCAGATCAGCCAGCCCTGTCGATTCTGGATCGGCCCAGATCACCAGGGCCCGCCCTGTTCCAGCCGGTGACCAACTGACCGTCCAGACGCTGGCGATGGCTGCGATTTCGTCGCTTCCCGCCCGGTAGAGCACGATCATTGGGTTCTCGCCGGCAATCATCACCCCGCGCTTCTCGATCGGCCATTCGCGTTCCTTCCCCGTTCCCACGCCAATCCCCTTCCTTACACTCTGGTTCCCGCAGTCGTCTTTCCCTCTCATCGTACCGCCAACGCGACGACACCCCTACCGCCTTCTTTCCTCTTTTCTCATTCCTCTTTTCTTCGGATACGGGTTTACACATCGCGCCGCTCGGGTAGAATGGCTCGCCTGAACGTACGGCAGGTCCGCCGCACCTGCCTGCCCCTTCGAACGTCTCTGTAGAGGGACGTCCGACCCAGTCCCTGTCGCCGGGAGGTACACCAGAATCCACTATCGCGCGTACCTGTCCGAGGGATGGTGCGTGCGTGGCCGCGGCAGCGCGATCCATGGGATCAAGCCAGGCGCGAGGCGTAACTCGTGAAAACCCTGCTCCGGATCATTTCCTATCTCAAACCCTACTGGCTACGGCTGACATGGGTCTACATCGCCCTTGCCATCGGCATGGCCCTCCAGCTGGCGATCCCGATCGTGCTCGGCCGGGCGATCGACCACGGCATCGTTGGCCGCGATCTCGATTACCTGCTTCGCGCCTGCGTCCTGATCGTGGTGCTGGCGGTCCTCCAGGCAGTGTTCATGTTCATCCGTACCTACGGCACACACGTGCTGGCGGAGCGGGTTGGCTATGACCTGCGCAACGAGTTGTACGCCAAGTTCGAGGAACTCCCGTTCCAGTTCTACGACCGGTCGCAAACCGGCCAGTTGATGTCACGAGCGACCGACGACATCAACAACATCCGCAACATGCTCCAATTCGCCATGCGCGCGGTGATCCAGACGGTCGGCATGGTTGCCGTGATCGCCATCATCCTCTTCCGGGAGAACTGGATCCTGGCACTGATCGCCCTCTCAACCACGCCATTCCTGGCCTGGTGGGGCGTGCACTTTTCGGTCTCGATCCGGCCGATGTGGCTGCGTGTCCAGCAGCAGTTCGGGGTGATGACCACCGTGCTGCAGGAGAATGTGGCCGGGGGCCGGGTTGTGCGGGCCTTCGCGCAGGAGACACAGGAGTCCGACCGGTTCGAGAACGAGCTGGAGTCGCTGTTCCAACACAACATGCGGGCCGCCAACCGGTGGGCGCGCAGCTACCCCGCCACGATCATGGTGAATTCGTTGAGCGTGGCCGGGGTCATCTGGGTCGGTGGCTGGATGGTGCTGACCGGCAGGATGTCGATTGGCACCCTCGTCGCCTTCGAGCGGTACACCACCATGTTGCAGGAGCCGATCCGCTGGCTTGGTATGGTCGTCAACCGGATCGCGCAGGCGATCGCCTCGGGCGAGCGCATCTTCGAGATTCTCGACACCCGGCCTCGCATCGCCGACCTCCCTGATGCCCGCCCCGCGCCGGCCCTCGACGGCCGGCTCCGGTTCGACCATGTCAACTTCCGCTACTCGAGCGCGCGTGACGAGACCTTGCACGATGTCTCGTTCGAGGCGTATCCCGGGCAAATGGTCGCGCTGGTGGGGCCAACCGGCTCCGGCAAGAGTTCCATCATCAGCCTGGTGCCGCGCTTCTACGATCCGTCCTCCGGGACCGTTCAGATCGATGACCGGGATATCCGGGAGTACACCTTGTCCAGCCTGCGAAAGCAGATCGGCATTGTGATGCAGGAAACCTTCCTCTTCTCGATGTCGGTGCGCGAGAACATCGCCTATGGCCGCTCGGACGCTTCGATGGACGAGATCGAGGCTGCGGCCAGGGCGGCGAAAGCGCACGATTTCATTATGCGGATGACCGATGGGTACGACACCGTGATCGGTGAGCGCGGCGTTACGCTCTCCGGCGGCCAGAAGCAACGCCTGGCGATCGCCCGAGCATTGTTGGTCGACCCACGCATCCTGATCCTCGACGACTCTACCGCCAGCGTCGACAGTGACACCGAGCACGAGATCCAGACCGCGCTGCGAACGCTGATGGCGAACCGGACAACGCTCGTGATCGCCCAACGCCTGACGACCGTCCGCGACGCCGACCAGATCCTGGTATTCGAGGACGGCAGGATCACTCAACGCGGCACGCATGATGCACTGCTGGAAGAGGACGGGTTCTACCGGGAACTGTACGACCTCCAGATGCGGGATCAGGAGGAGGCGCAGCGGTCGCTGGCTGCGGCCGAAGCCACCCTCGGTCTCGATCCGGAACGGGGAGTTGCCTGATGGGACAGATTCGCCACCAGGACGACAACATCCTGCTCGGCAAGGCCTACGACAGCACCATCGCGCGCCGCCTGACCGGGTTCCTCAAGCCGCACATGCGGCAGGTCTGGCTGGTGACGGTCTTCGTTGTGCTCAATACCGGCGCTGACCTTGTGTTGCCGATCCTGTTCAGCCGCGCGATCGACGAGGTCGACAACGAAAAGCGGATGTGGGTGCTGAACGTGATCGGCATCTCGTATGTCGTGATCGTGGTGCTCCGCTTCTTTTTCACCTGGGCGCAGTTCTACTACGCACAGTGGCTTGGCAACCGCGTTGTGCTGGATATCCGGAACATCATGTTCCGCCACCTGCAGGGGCTCAGCATCGGCTACATCGACCGGCGTGGTGTCGGTTCGGTGATGACCCGCATCCAGAACGATGTGGCCGTTATCCAGGGGATGTTCACCGATACCCTGCTCGGCATCATCAGCAACGTGCTGGTGCTGGTCGGCATCGTCGTCATCATGCTCATCACGAACTGGAAGATGGCGCTGCTGGCGTTCACCGTGATGCCGCTCATGGTGCTGATCATGCGGTACTGGCAGAAATATGCGAAGACGGCCTATCGGGCCACCCGCCGTACGATGGCGATCGTGAATGCCAACCTCGCCGAGAGCATCGACGGCATGCGGGTGGTGCAGGCGTACACGCGCGAACCGGAGAACATGAGCTGGTTCCGGACGATCAACGGCGACAACCTGAAATCGTCGGTTGATGCCGCTCGCTACTCGTCGCTGCTCTTCCCGATCGTCGGCCTGCTCTCGTCGATCTCGATCGCACTGGTTGCCTACTTCGGTGGCCGTCTCGTCTTCAACGAATCGATGAGCCTCGGCGCGCTGGTGCTCTTCATCGCCATGATCGACCGCTTCTTCTCCCCGATTCGCGACCTGAGCCAGCAATACAGCTCGATGCAGTCGGCGATGGCGGCGGGCGAGCGCATCTTCGAGGTGCTCGATGTCGAACCCGAGGTGAAGGACAAACCGGACGCCTACCCGATGCCGGAGATCATCGGCCAGGTGACGTACGACCATGTCGTGTTCGGTTACGGCAACACCGAGATCCTGCACGATGTCACCCTGCATGTGAACCCTGGCGAAACGGTGGCGTTCGTTGGCGAAACCGGCGCCGGCAAGTCATCGATGATCAACCTGCTGATGCGGTTTTCCGATGTTTGGGATGGCGCGATCCTGATCGACGGGCACGACATCCGGGATGTGACGCAGCGGTCGTTGCGGTCGCAGATGGGCATCGTGCTCCAGGACACATACCTGTTCGGCAGCTCGGTCCGCGACAATATCGCCTATGCCCGGACCGATTCGACGCTTGCCGAGATCGAACAGGCGGCGAAGGACGTTGGCGCGCACGACTTCATCATGCGGTTGCCTGATGGCTACGCCACCCCGGTCCAGGAGCGCGGGGCCAGCCTCTCGGTCGGTCAGCGGCAGCTTGTGTCATTCGCCCGGGCACTGCTCGCCGATCCGAAGATCCTGATTCTTGACGAGGCGACCTCCAGCATCGATACGCAAACGGAGAAGCTGATCCAGGCAGCCCTCAAACGGCTGTTGGTCGGCCGCACCTCGTTCGTGATCGCGCACCGGCTCTCGACGATCCGGGAGGCCGACAAGGTGGTGGTCATGCATCTCGGCCGGATCATGGAAGCCGGGACCCACGATGAACTGATGGCGAAAGGCGGGATGTACTACAACCTGTACACCATGCAGTGGCAGTCTCAGGACCGCGCGGCCGATTAACCGGCCAAAGCCGCCTCGGCACGATCGAGGATATCGCGCCACTCGCTCCGGAGCGGGGCCGCCCCGAACTCGGTGATCAGCATCCGCACGAACGCCGCGAGCGATACCTGCCCGGTTGTGATGTGAAGCTTGTCGAGCCCGATCAGTCGTGACGATTGGGCTTCGGCCTGAGCAGTCAGTGCGGCGGATACGTGCAGGTGGGGATGGTCAGGGCCGAGGAAGAATCTTCCTGGATGCCAGTGGTAGACGAGGAGCTCTCGTTGCAGCGTGTCGTGCAACGACAACGTGTACATCCGCACACACGCATTCCACGCACGTCGAAAGGGTTGATCCGCAGCTTTGAATGCTTCTACACGGAACGACGCATCGAGGGAAAGGAAGCTTGGACCCCCAGCCGCGGATCGCAGGCGAACGGTGTCAGGGAGTTGGATATCATAAAGCGTGCCATCGGCTGCGCTCGACACGATAGCGAATTGCTGACGTGCAACACAGGACAGAGCGGCACTCAGCGCTTGATGGACCTGCCGAGCGGCGAGTTCAGGGGATTTCGCGGCCAACAAATGGCAAACTCATAACCAGGCGAGCGAGCCTTCGATCCTCCGGCGTCTCGTCCGGCACGGGAGCGAATTCGCCAGCATCCCAACGATGCAGGAATTCGTCACCCGACATCCCAACCAGGCGTCTGGCTTGACGGTCGAACATGGCCATCGCTTCGTCGGGAGGAAGCTCAAGGACGTTGGGGGCATCTTCCGATGGTGTGGGCTGACGAAGCGCGCTCATGGCTGTCCAGGCCGCGAAACACGGAGGTTCACTTTTCGAAGTATACAACCCCCCATTGGCTGGGTACTCACGATTCGGAAGGACGACCAAGGTGGTCGTCGTGCATTTCTGGGTCGAGGTGAGTGGGTGGGCTGTCCGGACAGGATGTGACGGGATCGTCACTCCCCGGCGCGGATCCGGGCGACCAGGTCTTCGTCCCAGGTGAGGTGATCCTCGATTTCATCGGCG
>CAZSUN010000034.1:8292-26114 GCA_964610045.1 uncultured Sphaerobacteraceae bacterium | reverse complement strand
GATCCGGGCGACCAGGTCTTCGTCCCAGGTGAGGTGATCCTCGATTTCATCGGCGAGGGTAGTGTCGCCGCTCCGGTCGTGATCGACCGGGCGCTCCCAGTCCTTGAGGGTGAGGTTGACCAGCAGGGAAATCAGTTCGCTGCGGTCGTGGCTGAACACGGCAAGGTCTTCAGCCGGGGTCGACCCTGGTCCTCCAGCCGCCTTCAGGGCGACGATCTCGGGTTCATCCTCGATGGCGAGCAGCATTACCCGCTGGTTGCGCATGATCGACTGCGCCCGGCGGAGATTCACCGCCTCCCGTATCCGGGCCTCGTGCAGCAGAACAACCTGTTCGGGCGTTGCCGCCGTTTCGCGAATTAGCGAGCCCAGGATCTCCTGGAGGGTGGTTGGCGTGCCAAGCAAGCCGTCGATCAGGTCGCGATAACTGTCGAGCATGGGGAGTGATCCTGGCTATGCGCGGCGGGTGGATTTTGCATCGGTCGTTTGTAGGGGCCGACCCCGTGTCGGCCCTGAACTGGCCGGGAATCGAAGGATCTGTCCGGGCTCACTTACTCCGGGCGGAGCATGCTGCAGCCGTACCAAACCGACGGCTCGGGTCAGGAGGCCGGGTGGACGTTCCAAACGACGCCGAACGGGTCGCGGAACCCGAACGCCGGACCGGTTGACGTGAGCATCGTGTAGTTCCGCATCAGCACGAATGCCCGGATCCGGTTCGCCGTCTCCGGTTCGACCACGATCGAGAGCTCGTTCAGGACGCGCGCGTAGTCAAGCCGCACGGAACGGCCTGCCCGCACGATCGCCACATTGAGCGCGCCGTTGCCGAGGAAGGCGATATCCGCTTCGCTGCCATCCTGGGCTGCCGTGTCAGCATCGTAGGTGTGCCCGAGTTCGTGCCAGGTCCCGTCATCGTCCTGGCGCATGCGCTGGAGAAGGACCAGGTTGAACAGGTCGTGGTAGAGGTGTTCGGCTGGCGGCAGGTCGGCCACCTGAACCACCGCGTAGGAAACGCCGCGAACGGTGAGTTCCTCTTCTGCCCCGATCAGGTCGGCGGCGAGGACGACATCGGTGGCCGGTTCGACCACGGTCAGGGATGTCTCCCGGGCGAGGGCCTCCCGGCGGCGGGTGGGCGGCAGGTCGAACTCGTGCTCGCCGATCTTCGGTGTGAACCGTTCGACCCAGGGTTGGTCGCGGCGGATCGCGCCGACAAGTCCTTCAGCGGTGGTGTCGTTCAGGATGACGCGTTCGCCACTGTGCAACACGATGCCGGCATGGATCCGGCTGTCCGGCCGCGTCGCGCCGATTTCCGACGCCCAGGCCTTGAGTGGCGCGATCACGCGCAGGGTATGGGCTGCCACGGTGAGGTTCGCGTATGGTTCGTCGAAACCCAGTCCGTGCGCGGGACGTTCCACGACAACCTGGGCATCGCCGGCGGATGCGACGATGACGTTCGCCTCATCGACCAGCGCGGCCGGCACCTCGAACAAGAACCGGTAGGCCATTCCTCATTACTCCCGTGGGCGCCCCGTGCGGCGCGGCGTCGGACACTGACGTGGATTGTACCAATCCGGGACGCCGCCGCGGGCTGCGTTGTGCCGGTCGTTCCCCATCTGCTCCGGAACGGCGCTCATGGCGCCGGATGCCGCACACTTAACAGGAAACTCCAAGGTAGTGCCGAGGAGACTTTGACGCCACCCCCCTAATCTTGGGACATGGCGGTACGACGCCGGTTCCGTCGAGTGATGGAACAGCTTGAAACACACCACCGGAGGAAGGATCACCATGGGACTCATGCACACCAGCTGGCTGCGGACCCGCGCGCCACAGGCGATGACCGGGTTCGTGCTGGGAGCAACCCTCGTCGCCGGCGCTGCGAGCGGAACGTACGCCCAGGAGGCCTCACCGTCCGCGGCAGACTGCAATGTCGAGCAGGCCGTCGCCGATGCACCCCTCGCCTACACGGTCGATGGCGAACAGTCGACCGCGTCCTACACCGTGATGGAAGAACTCGCTTCGATCGGCGCCAACGAGGTGGTCGGCACCACCAACGCCATCATCGGCTCGGTCCTGTTCGATGAGGACGGCACGCCGCTGGCCTGCTCCAACTTCGCGGTCGACATGCGGACGATGGAGACGGACGAATCCCGCCGGGACAACTTCCTGCGCGACAACACCCTCGAATCCGACACCTTCCCGTACGCGACCTTCGTGGTCGCCAGCGTCGACGGGATCGACGGCCCGATCGTCGAGGGCGAGGTCACCACGATCCAGCTCACCGGCGACCTGACGATCCATGGCGTGACGAAGACGGTCACCTGGGATGCGGAAGTCACCCGCGAGGCCGACACCCTGACCGGCACCGCCAGCTATACCTTCCTGATCGAGGACTTCGACATGGAGAAGCCGATCGTGGGTCCGGTGGTGGGCATCGACGATGAAGTGACCCTGTCGATCGACATCGTCGCCACCATCGAGGATGCCGGGTAACGAACGCGATCGAGGGGAGGAGGGATGGCTCCTCCCCTCATCCGGAGGAGAGACCATGACGTTCGTTCGCCAGCATCAGGTGCTCGTCAGCATCCTTGCGATCGCCCTGATCCTGACCCTGATCATCGGCGGCTACGGCATGTTCCTGGCCAGTGAAGCAGGCAAACTGCCCTGGCAGGTCGATCCCACCCGGATCCCGGTCACCCCGTTCTCCGATTTCCCTGGCTTCGGCGGGACCGCGGCAACCGCAACCCCCGCCGCGCCCTGACTTTTCGCACCATCACGCACAGGCAGGAAGGCATCACATCATGGCTGCAGACAGTGCCCAGGAATCACCCCTCAACCTCCTGGTGGTGGAAGACGAAGACCCGATTCGCGAGCTTGTCTCCACCGCCCTCCGGTTCAAGGGGTACTCGATCGTACCGGTGGCAACCGGGCGGGAGGCCCTGGCTGAAGCGCGCAACGCTTCCTTCGATCTGCTGCTGCTCGATGTCAACCTGCCGGATGTCGACGGGTTCGAGATTTGCCGCAAGCTCCGCGCCGACGGCAACGATGTCCCGGTCATTTTCCTGACAGCCCGCGACGATCCCGGCGACCTGCGAGCCGGGTTTACCGGCGGTGGCGACGACTACCTGACCAAGCCGTTTAGTCTCGAGGAACTCGTCCTCAGGATCGAGGCGGTGCTGCGGCGAACCCGGAGCCAGGCGTCCGAGCGGAGCCGGTTGGTGGTTGGCGACCTGACGTTGGACAATGACGCCTACCGTGTCTGGCGCGGCGATGAGGAAGTGTCGCTTTCGCCCACCGAATTCCGGTTACTGCGGTACCTGATGCTGAATCGGAACCGGGTGGTGTCGCGCAACCAGATCCTCGACCATGTGTGGGACTATGAGTTTGTCGGCGATCCATCCGCGGTGGAAACGTACATCAGCTACCTGCGCCGCAAACTGGGCGACAAGGGCGGCACGATCATTCGGACCGTTCGCGGGTTCGGGTACCAGATCCAGGCGCCGGAGAATCACGGCGCCTGACATCGTCCAGGGAAGGGTTCCCGGTTTGCCATGAGCATTCGGGCCAGGCTCACCATCGCCATCGCCGCCATCCTGCTCGTGACCGTCGCGGTCCTGGGTACGGTGGCGGTTCGCACGACCCGCGATACGCTCACCGACCAACTCGACGAGCAGGTCCGCACCTACGCCGAACGGGCCAGGAATCGTCCCAAGAACGAGAGTAGCGTTCAGCCGATCTCCTCTGGCGCGTCGGGGTATGACTATCCGGCTGAGCCTGCGGATCCTCCCAAGGATGATGGTGGCCCCGGCTGGGAGCGCAACGACTTCGCCTGGGTCCTGTACGCCCCGGATGGCACTGTCCTCGACTACGACACCTATGGATACCAGGATCAGGGGGCATCCCTTCCCGACTGTCCCGACATTCCGTCGGCCGAGCTCGACGCGTCCATGGGCGAGGTGGTGACGATGCCGTCGCTCGATGGGACGATCGAGTACCGAACGCTGATGACCCAACTCGACGACGGCAATATCCAGGCAGTTGGAGCGCCGCTGACCGGTGTGACGGCTGCGGTGAACGACCTGGTCCGGGTTGTGCTGGTCATCGGTGGGGTGGCGCTTGCGGCGGCGATCGCGCTCTGCTGGTGGGTCATCCGCCAGGGCTTGCGGCCGGTCGACCACATGGTCGACACCGCGGCGGCAATTGCCGGCGGCGACATGGGGGCCAGGATCGAGAAACCCGATCCGAACACGGAGCTTGGTCGTCTCGGCACGGCCCTCAACGACATGCTCGGCAACATCCAGGCGGCCAACGACGCCCGCGATGCGGGCGAACAGCGCCTGCGCCGGTTCGTGGCCGATGCCGCCCACGAGCTGCGTACGCCCCTGACCTCGTTGCGGGGGTACGCCGAGCTCTACCGGCAAGGTGCATTGGGTGACGACTCGTCACTCACCATGGCGATGGGCAGGATCGAATCGGAAGGCGCCCGTATGGCGCGCCTGGTAGACGACCTGTTGCTGCTGGCTCGGCTCGACCAGGCTCGCGGCCTGGAAACCACCCCGGTCGATCTCGGCGCGATCGTGAACGACGCCGTCACTGACTTTAAGGTCGTCGCCCCTGACCGCCCCGTTTCGGTAGAAATCGGCAGCGACGTGATCGTGGCTGGCGACCGCCTCCGGCTCAAGCAGATCGTCGACAACCTTCTTTCCAATGTCCGTACGCATACCCCGGCTGGCACCAGCGTGGAGCTGTCGCTCGGGAAAGCCGGCGGCGAAGGGGTGCTCACCGTGACCGATCACGGTTCGGGCATCGCCGAGGAGGACCACGCCCGGATCTTCGAGCGGTTCTGGCGATCCGACCCGGCAAGGACGCGCAACCGGGGCGGCAGCGGGCTTGGGCTTGCAATCGTCGCCTCGCTGGTTCACGCGCACCACGGCGAGATTACGCTCGACAGCACGCCCGGCAACGGTGCGACGTTCACCATCCGCCTGCCACTGGCCGCGTAGTGCCGGAGGTGGACCCTGCGTGGGTCGCCGCACCAGAGACAAGGGAAGGCTTTTCCGGCGCACCCCCGTGACTGTCACTCCGATCGCGTGCGAGGAATCTTCTGCGCCGGATACTGGCCTTCCTGGCATCACCCATAACCATGCACGGATCAGGAAGACCATAACCGCGCCGCGACGGCATTGTGCGGCACACGGGTCGTTGCGGCGGTGCGGCAGGTCTTCACTACCGCAACGGTGCATGGGTCAGCCGGCTGACATTGCACCGCGTCACAGCCCGCATTCAGGAAACTCCTTGACAAAATCCCTCGACTCCGGGACCAACGGTGTAGTACCCTGCGCCAATTCGTTGCCAGCACGGCACGTACGGTCTGAACAGGAACCGGGCTGACGTTCCTCGCCGTACCCGCTGCCGGCCTGGCCGAATGCCGCGACGCCACATCTCCTGGCTGGGGAGAGGGGTTGCGGGTGATTCGAGCGGCGCCCCGTCCGCTTTTGTGACAGGATGGAACCACTCACGGGGCACACGACCTGACCGGCTGGGGCCGGGACCACACGCGACGGTACGCCTATGGAGGGCATCCACACCGTCTGCGTCAGAAATTCGCAGGGAAGGGAACAATTCACATGGAGCAACCACACACAGGGGTGGCGGGTGGTTGGCGTACGCGTTTCGGCGCTGCCTCGACGGATTCGCTTCGCCCTGGCGGGCGGCAGAGGCTCCGGCGTGTTGTCGCCATCGCCTTCTGCACGATCGGCCTTGCGGTGGCAACCGTGCCCGGGGCGATGGCCACTCCCGCCATCGACGATGCGGGCGGGTCGGCAGGCACCTGGGATTCGCAAGCGCAGGAATCCGTCGCCTCGGGTCAGTTCATCGCCGACTATGCGGTGCAGTTCCAGGGCTACCCGTATGCATACGCGGGCAATACCCCTTCAGGATTCGATTGCTCCGGGTTCACCCAGTACGTCATCCTCAACACCCTCGGCATCGACATCGGACACGGTGTCGCCGGGCAGATGAACTACGGGTACTGGGTCGATTGGGGCGCCTGGCAACCGGGCGACCTCGTCTACTTCGCCGGTACCTACCGGGCAGGCATCTCGCACACCGGTGTCTACATCGGGGACGGCATGTTCATCCATGCCGAGAACGAAGGCACCGGCGTTGTCATCTCGAGCCTGTATTCGGGCTACTACTCGGGCCACTACTACGGCGCGATCCGCCTGGTGTAGGTCCGCGTGCCCTCCTGCGACGCCTGTCCGGCCAGCACGGAGGGCACGCGGCGGCAGGCTGCCATTGGCCAACGCGCTCGATTGCGCCGCCTTGGTCCTCCCCTACCCGTTCGGACTGGTCGACTCCTGCGGCCTTTCCGGTGATGTGCCCCGCGTCGCGATTGCGACGATGGCGGCGGCGAGCAACGCCAGGCCGCTGAGCGCACTCAGCCACAGGCCGAGTCGCAATCCCGGAGGCTCGTACCACAGGTCGATCGTGTGGGTTCCCGCGCCAACCGGGATCCCCACCAGTGCGTGGTTCGCCTGGACGATGTCCACCGGCTCGCCATCGACTGTGGCTTGCCAACCTTCGTCAAACACCTCGCTGAACATGACCAGTCCGATCGCGTCCATCGTCACACTCGCCGTGAGCGTCTCCTGGGTCCAGCCGGTGACGGTGACCGGTTCGGATGTGGCTGAGGGTGCGACCTCCGGAAGCGGGCCGGTGACGAAGGCCACGGTGCGGCCATCGACCGTTCCAGCCTGCAGCTGATCCAGTCCCGAGCCGTCATCCTCCCGGACTTCGTGGACCACCCAGGCACGCGGGAGCGCATCCGGATTCTCGTAGATCACCACCGCCTCGTTCCGGAAGACTTCGGTCCGCCCTTCGGCGATGGCTGCAACCACGGTGGGATCGCTGGAATCGTCGAGTGCGACGACGATGTACCGGACGTTGAGCATGTCCAGCAGCGGTGAACCCGCCAGGGCAGCGGGCGATGGATCCATCCAGTGATAGTCCTGCCGTCCGCCGTTCATCACCTCGGTGTAGCCGGCGTACACGGCAAGGCGGAGCGGGTTGTAGCCGTGAATCGTCTCCAGGTCGAGTTGGACGGCCCGGCCACTGACCAGTGTGGCCAGCACCTCCGGCGCGCAGCGGCGATAGGAATACGATGCGTCGTGGGAGAGTGGGTCGCGGCCGGCATACCCGGCGTACCGGAATGGCCCATTGGTGGCCCATTGCTCCTGCAGGAACTCGCCAGCGCCGCCAGGATCGGTCGGTGAGGTGAACACTCGAAGGCAGGCATCGGCGCGGGCCTCGATACCCGGGCTTGCCGGATCCCGCACGTACCGCACCATATCCTGCCCCGCCGGAAAGACGACCAGGAGCGCCAGGATCGCGGTTGTGGCGGTGGAGACGATCCGTGTTTGATCGGGAAGGGCCGCGATGGCTGCAAGGCAGACCGTGGTCGCAACGGCGAGTGCGATCGGCCACCAGCCAACCCGGGTGCCGTGCCGTTCGAGATACATGAACGCCGCCAGCACCATGAGTAACGGTGCAATCAGCAGCGGAAACGCCCTGCGCGGCGGCCACCAGGAGAGGACAGCCTCCAGCCCGGCCCCCGCCAGCATCGATGGCGCCAGGAACAGCACTCAGATCAGGCGGCGCGGGCTGTGCTCGTGGATCACCTCGAAGCCCGGAACCAGGGCGAATGCCTGGTAGACGATCGTGGTGCTGGTGGTCAGGATGCCGCCAATGATGGTCACCGCCGCGAAAAAAGGAATGCCGTGCCGCCTTCGCCCGAGCATTGGCGCCAGGATGGCGAGGATCACGACCGGAGCCGCCAGGGCCACGGGGCGGTTGTGCCAATCGCCCACCAGGGTATCGCGCAGCAGTGTCTCCAGCGAGTGCGGGGTGGCGAGGTAGTTGCCGCCGGGGATGCCGGTGTAGTCGCCGCCAGGGATGTTGGAGGCCGAGTTTGCCGCCAATCGCGGCAGGAGTCCCGCGGCAGCGAGGAGGAGACCGAGGGCCAGGACTGCCGGTCCAATCGTCAATGCGTCGAGGAACCGGCCTCGCCAGGATCGATCCGGATCGAACGGCCAGACCAGCGTCCGGTAGCCAGCCCAGCCTCCAATAAAGAGCAGGGCATTCACCAGTCCCTGTCCCGGCCAGGAGACGGCGATCTGGGAGACCGCCAACCCAGCCAGCCCGCACCACGCGAACCGCGCGATCCAGCGGGGAGCGCGCACCGCAAGCTCGATTCCGACCATGGCCACCGGCACCCAGGTCGATGCCTGCCCGGCGACCGTGCCGAACATCCGCTGGCTGGCAAGCAGTGGCCCCAGCGTGAACGCCAGCGATCCGGCCAGGGCTGCGACCGGACGCAGGCCGATCAACCGTCCGAGCGCGTAGCTGGCAAGGCCGCCAATGGTGGTTTGGACCAGCACCATCGCCTTGAATGCGGCGATCATGGGGAGAGCCGCGAATGCGGCCATCACGGGCAGGTACCACCAGCCGCCGGACGGGTCTCCGGCCAGCGGCGAACCGCTGGAGAGCCACGGCATCCAGCGGGGAATGTCGCCGACCCGCAACCGGGCTCCGGTTTCGCCAAACCAGGGCAGGAAGTAGCTGAGGATGTCGTATTCGCTGAGCCAGGCGTCGTGCCGGAACCAGAACGCCAGGGCGATGCCGGCGGCCAGCAGCAGGACGCCGATCGCCAGGAGGTCGTGGCGGGCCGGTCTCACCGGATTTGGCTCGATCTGCTGGCATTCGTCCGGCAACGAAGGCGACCTTTCCGAACGCCGGCGACGATCCTCGTCCGGCACCGATGTTCGCGACGTCATGATAGCGCGGCGGACCTGACGCGCAGGCTGGCGCGTTGCAGGGAAGTTGATTGCGAAAACAGGGCAGCCACACGTTCGCTGGGCTGCCCCTACAAACGACCGAACACCAGACAAGCTCACCGCAGCGGGCTGTGGGCGCGTTGCAGCAAGCGTCGGCAGCCATGCACACTGTTCCCGGCAGGACATGTGAGCGCCCAGGATGAACCCTCCGGGACACATGCCAATTGGAAAGGGACCCACTGCGTGGGCGGTTTGGTTTTCGTCATCGTGTTGTTGCTGATCGTGCTGAACGGTGTGTTTGCCCTCTCGGAACTTGCCATCGTCTCGTCCCGCGAAACGCGCCTGCGCCAGCGGATCGAAGCAGGACAACGCGGCGCTTCGGCGGCGCTCGAGCTCGCTGCCGACCCCAACCGGTTCCTGTCTACCGTGCAGATCGGGATCACCCTGATCGGGGTGGGCATCGGTGCGCTTGGCGGCGCGGCGCTGGCCGGGCCGGTGGGCGACCTGCTGGCGCACATTCCCGGGTTTGGCCGGTGGGCCCACGAGGTTGCTGGCCTGCTCGTGGTCGTCATCCTCACCTACCTGTCGCTGATCATCGGTGAGCTGGTGCCGAAGCGGCTCGCGCTGCAGAACCCGGAAGGCATGGCCTGCACGGTCGCGCCCTCGATGCGCCTGCTGGCACGGATCACCGCACCCCTCGTGACGTTCCTCTCGAAGTCCAGCGATCTCGTGTTCCGCATCCTCGGGGTCGGTGCTCCCGCTGCCGATGTCGTCTCCGAGGAGGAGATCCGGTTGCTCATCAAGCAGGGGACGGAGGCCGGGATCTTTCTCGAATCGGAGCGCGAAATGGTGTCCGGCATTTTCGAGGTTGCCGATCGCACCGTGGGGGAACTGATGACCCCGCGCCACCTGATCGTCTTTCTCGACCTTGCCCAAACGGCGGAAGAGAATCAGCGGCGGATGGCCGAGACCCCCCACAACTTCTACCCGGTGTGCGAAGGCTCGACGGACAACGTGGTTGGGGTGGTGGCGACGCGCGAGTTATGGCGGCGGCACCTGGCAGGCGAGCCGACCAGCATTGAGGCCGCCAAGGAACCAGCGCTATTCGTGCCCGAAGTGGCGCCGGTGCTGACCGTGGTCGATCAGATGCGCCATCAGCGATCGCCAATGGCGATCGTGGTCGACGAATACGGCGGGATCGAGGGCGTCATTACGTTCAACGATGTGCTCTCGGACGTTGTTGGCGAAATCGACGATACCGCTGGGACGGGGCTGCGGGGGGCCGTTCTCCGCGCCGACGGATCGTGGCTGCTGGACGGGGTATTCCCGGCGCATGAGGCGATTGAGTTGCTGGGCCTCGAGTTCCTGCCTGGAGAAGCGGAAAGCAGGTTCGAGACGATCGGTGGGTTCATCCTCGACCAACTCGGCGAAATCCCCAGCGAAGGTGACCATGTCTCGTTTGGAGGCTACCGGTTCGAGGTGATCGATATGGATGGGAACCGGGTCGACAAGGTGCTGGTCACGCCCGAGTCATCCGTCACCGCTGAAGTGGAGGAACCCGGCCCGTAACCGCTGGTGCGACGACCTGCCGCAGACGCCACGAGGCCCCGGAATTGGCTGACCGGGGCCTCGTGTGAGGGGAGATTTGGGGGAGAAGGGGAGGGGTTATTTCTTGATCTTGTCGACCATTTCGTCGACCTTGTCCTTCGCGTCGGCGAAGCCTTCCTTGACCTCACCCTTGATCTTGTCAAAGGTGCCCTCGGCCTGGGTCTGATCGTCACCAGTCACCTGGCCGACCGTTTCCTTCACATTTCCGCTGGCCTTGTCGACAGCGCCTTCGACGCGTGCCTTGTCTGCCTGGTCAACCATGAATGACGTCCTTTCAGGTCATCTCGATCTGCAATCAGGGCCGGTACGGGAACCGTCACCGCAGCGTGCGCGGCTCCCGTTCGGCGACGCCTCGACTCTGAGACGCTTCCATGTGCAGGGCTTCAGTGTGCTCTCGCCGTGCATTCGATACCATCCGTTCCTGCGCCTATGCAGGAAAGCCATTGCCGTACCTGGAGATTCCGCTCCATTCCAGGTCAGGCATGGCCGTCCGTGGAACGGGAACGGGCGCTGGGCAATTCCGGCGCCCGTTCCCGTTCGATTGGCAGGGGGATCAGCCGGTGATGAATGGCGTGGCGATCTCCAGCACTTCGTCCGGCGTCAACGTCGGGTTGAACGCTTCCGGGAACGGCACCGCGCCATTGAGGAGCGCGATGTACGACGCGTGCCGGGCCTCGACGCCGTGGATGGTGAGCGCGGCTGTCAGCAGATCATCCTCATCGATGAGGTACTGCGCGGCACCCTGGTAGGCGGAAACGCCGGTGTCTTCCAGCGCCATGGCCACCTGCAGGAAGCCCGAGGCATCGGTGTACCCGAAGTCGTAGGTGCCTTCGGCCACCGGTTCGCCGCCGAGTTGGCCGATGACATCGGTCAGGGTATCGACGTGAGCGGCCTCATGCTCGCCGATTGCGCTCAGAGAGTCGAAGACGGAGGCCTGGAAGCCGAGGCCGGTTATGCCATCGACCCCGATCATCGCCAGGCCGTCGCGGTAGAAGGCGGATTCCAGATGCTCGAGGGTGAGTGCGTAGTTGAGCACGTCTACCGGCGATTCGAACATCATGCCCATGTCGTCACTCATCGACATGTCGTCTTCCGGCGTGGCATCCATGGACTGGGCGGCGAGCCGGCCCACCGTGCCGACGGCGGTGAGGCTGCCGGTGGCAATGCCGGCCGAGACCAGCATGCGGCGGCGGTTCATGGTCTGCGCCAGCAGCGAATCAAGCATCCGGGTGTGCGATTCATTGAGATTCATTCGGACTTCTCCTTGCATGTCTCGTGGCAGGTGCTCCCGTTGCGCAGGCCTAGCTGCCGGCGATGATGAATCCACCGGCGGCGGCCAGCACTTCATCCGGCGTCATCGGGGTCTCGAACGGTCCAGGGAATGGGGACTCACCGGTCACGAGGTTGAAGTAGGCGGCGTGGCGTGCCTCCACCGCGACGATCGAGCCGGCGGCGGTCAGCAGATCCGGGTCGGTGAGGAACTGGCCCGCGCCATCGTAGGCAGACACGCCGACATTCTCGAGCGTGGCCGCGGTCATGAGGAAGCTCTGGGCATCGGTCACGCCAAAGTCGTACCCGGCCGCTGCGACCGGCTCGCCACCGAGTTGCGTGATGACATCGGTGAGGGTCACGACGTGGGCGGTTTCGTGCTCGCCAACGACGGCGGCCCAATCACTGATCGAATTGCCGTAGGCGTCGGTGCCGAGATCGTAATCGCCGGACAACTGGTAGAAGGCTGCTTCAAGGTGCTCGAGGGTCAGCGCGTAGTTGAGGACATCGATATCGCTGGTGAACTCGGTCTGGATGGCCAGGAAACGGGCCAGGGCCGGGGAAGAGACCGACCGGGTCAGTTGGTGACGGGTTCGCATGTTCGACTCCTTGTCGCATACGCGGCCAATGGCCGGATCCTTGGCGGCTGTGGAGCACTGCCGGTTCCCGGAGCTCCAGTGGGAACCGGCGGCCCGCCAGGGTGCCGCATGCAGAGGAATCGCAGCCCGGCCCCGGATTGGATCACTCCGGATGAAAATTGGTGGAAAGAGGTATGCAGGCAGGCAACATCCGGTCCAGGATGAGCAAGGTTGTGCCGCCCTGACCATCCGCTACGAACCCCGGCGACGGGCCGACAGACCTTCCGGCCGAACAATCCTCTGCCCCCCTTCTTCCATCTAGCCGGGGGAGGTAGCGCCTGTGCGGTGCTCGGCAGCGTCTTTTCTTGTTGTCGTAGGGGGCCGACAGACCTTCCGGCCTGCGGCCGTCAGGCCGATCGGCCTCTACGAATTGCAGGCGTTTGCCGATGCGAGGCGTTGGTCAGCCTTCCGGTTCGGGGAGGGTGGCGACGATGATCGGGTCGGTGGTGGGACCCGCACTGCCGATCGGCGCAGGCTCGACCGTTACCGCGAAGACGCGATGACGGGCAGGATCGACCGTGGAGGCGAACTGACCCGACTGCATATCGATGGTGCCCATCGGGATCGGAGCCGTGTCGTCGCCCTCGATCAGCCAGACCTGGTAGACGTGGTCGGCGGGAGGATCTGGCATGTCCGGATCGGAGAAATGGATCATTCCTTCGTCCGGCATGTAGGTCAGTTGTGCCGCCGAAAGGTCCATTCCGGCAGGAGATTCCATGGCGACATCCATCGCCTCCACGGAATCGTCGTTGCCCTGGAGCCAGGCCCAGCTGATGGCGATGCCGCCCGCCAACCCGACGAGCAACATGGCGGCCGCCACCGAAAGCCAGGTCCAGCGTCGAGAGGAGATGGGCATGGGCGCCGGGGCCGCCTCCGGGACCCGGACGAGTTGCGGCACTGTCCCCTCCGGTGCTCCGATCGGCTGATGGGCTTTCGCCTGTTTCGGATTGGCTGCAACCTGGGCGGCAAGGCGTTCCCGAAGGGCGTTCGAGGGCGTCCGCTCCTCGACAGTGCGTGGCAGGACATCGACGGCCGACTGCATCCGGCCGAGGGCGGATCGACAGGTATCGCAGGTGCGGACGTGCGCCAGGAGCAGGGCATGTTCATCCGGCCCCAGCACGCCGAGCGCGGCGGCGGCAAGGAGGTCCTCATATTCCCGATGGTCGGACTGGCGGCTTTCCTGATCCACCTGAACGTTACCTTCCGGACCCGGTGGCGGCGTCTCGCTCCGCCATCGTCAGTACTGTCCTGAGCTTGCTGAGCCCAAGACGCATCCTGCCCTTGACCGTGCCAAGGGGCATCGCCTCCTGGTCGGCAATCTCACTCTGCGAAAGTCCGCCGAAATACGCGAGTTCGATGGTCTGACGCTGGTCCCGCGGCAGGCTGTCGAGCGCTGTCCGCAATTCCTCGGCCGTGAGCTTCTGGTCGACGTCTTCCCAGACTTCGCCGAGTGCCCGCAGTTCGAGGTGATCGTCGATGTTCACGCTGCGCTGGTCGTGTCGCGCACTCCTGCGGTGCGTATCGATCGCCCGGTGGTGGACTATTGCCAGGAGCCAACTCCTGACACTGCCCTCTCCCCGGTCCTGAAAGGTCCCGGCCTTGTTCCAGACCTGCATGAAGGCGTCCTGCACGGCCTCCTCGGCTGCGCTGGCGTTCCCCAGGATGCGGTAGGCGAGCCCGAACGCGATCCGATTGTACCGATCATAGAGCGCCATGAATGCGGCATCGTCACCGGTGGTGACCGCCTGCAGGAGCTCCAGGTCAGGAAGTACGGCGTGTTCGGGAGGCAAGCGGTCCCACCTGTCGTGATAACGTGCCGGTGAGGGTGACTGGATCAACAAGCCAGGGACATCGTCGCAGGCGCGAGAAGATACCGACAACTGTACCGTACGCGCGAAGCCATAGGGCGAACGCGGGCCGGCAGACCCTCGTATCTCGGGCCGTCAGCCGCCACCGGTGGGAGTACCGGGGTTGACAGCGTCCGGGGCAACCGGAAGAATCCACCCGTTGTATCAAATGGCAGTTCCCCTGTACCGGAGTGGTTCGATGACCGGATCCGATCACCGGCTGCGTTTCGCCTACAGCACAATCAACTGGGGCGCAAATTGCGAAATCCCGCAGGCGCTCGCCGAGATTCGTGAGGCGGGTTGGCAGGCGGTCGAGTTGTTCGGGCACTCGCTCGACCTGCTCGGCACCCCGTCGCTGCTGCAATCGCATCTCGGCGGCCTGGTCCCGGCAACCATGTTTGCCGGTGCTGAACTCCCGGATTCCGACCTCCAGCGCCGCAAACTGCACAACCAGATCCGCTTCGCCTCCGAGGCCGGCGCCCGGGACTTCGGGCTCGTTGGGGGCGGACGGCTCCGGTGGCGTCCGCCCACGAACGACGAGTACGCCAGCCTGGCTGACCTGTGCGAGGACCTGGCCGTGTACGGGACGGATGTTGGGGTCACGGTCAGTTACCACCCGCATGTTGCCTGCACGATCGAAACATCGGACGAAATCGCCACGCTCATGGCGCAGACGTCGGTCCTGAAACTCTGTCTCGACGCCTCGCACATCGCGCTCGTCGGCGAGGATCCGCTGACGGTGATCGACCAATGGTGGGATCGTCTCGGTTACCTTCATCTCAAGGATTGGGGCAGCGGCAAGTTCCAGGAACTCGGCCGCGGCACCATCGGGATTAACTTCGCTGCCATCCTCGAGGACCTGCAGCGGCGGCAGTTCGACGGCTGGGTGGTGCTGGAGCAGAGCCAGAGCGATGTCTCGCCCCTGGAGAGTGCACGCATCAACGCTGAATACATCACTGCCGCCGGCCACGACATCCGCCTTCCGTAGGGTTGCCGAGCTTGTCTCGGCCCTTCATCCTCGTCATGTCGAGCGCAGCGGAGCCGAGACATCCCTGTGCGAAGCGCGTTCAGTTCACCTGGAGCATCACACATGCTGCGATTGGGACTGGTTGGCTGCGGCGGCATGGGGTGCCGCCACATCGGTGGCCTGAAGAAGCTGAGAGGAATCGGGGACCGCTCGTGGGACCTCGTCGCGGCCTGCGACGTGTTTGCGGCCAATGCGCAAAGGGCGGCGGACCTTGCCGGTGAAGCGCTCGGGCACCGGCCCGAGGTGTTCGGCTCCCTGGAGTCGATGCTCGCAAGTGCCGAACTCGACGCAATCCTGGTGACGACGTCCCCGGATTTGCACGCCCCGGTCGGGATCGCCGCGCTGGAGCATGGCTTGCACGTGATGGTCGAAAAGCCGATCGCCCTGACCGTGAAACAGGGTGCTTCCCTGGTCGCGGCGGCGGAGCGGACGGGACGCACCCTCGCGGTCGCCGAAAACTACCGGCGCGATCCCATCAACCGGCTGGCGAAAGCATTGCTGGATGCGGGCGCCATCGGCCCCGTGCACCTCTTCGTGCAATCGTCGTCCGGCTCCGGCGAGCGAGTCATCATCACGCCCTGGCGGCACCGGAAAGCTTCGGGTGGTATCGTCGTTGACATGGGCATCCACTATGCCGATCTGCTGGAGTACTTCCTGGGTCCGGTGCAGTCTGTCTTCGGATACGGCGGCATCGTCGATGCGGAGCGGGTGGACGCAGACGGGGCCTTGCATCCGGTTGACGCGGAGGATCTCTCGGTTGGCGTCGCGCGATTTGCATCGGGCGCCATCGCGAACTGGTCGATCGACCTCGCCGGGCGAGGGAAAGGGCACTTCCTGCGTGCGGCCTACGGCAGGAATGGCTCGCTCGACATCCCGGCGGACCGGACGGGCCGGGAACTTGGCCTGACAATCCGGAAGGATGGCCGGGATTCCGCCATCGACGCGCAGGAACAGCTTGCCCTTGTGCCCGATTTCGCACTCGACGAGGTGACAGCCCGGTTGTTCGGGGGAGACCGCCTCGTGAGCTACGACCTGCCGTTCGCCGATATCGACGCGAACCTGCTGGCGATCGAGCAGGCGGATTTCGCCGCCGCCATCCGCGACGACCGAGCGCCGGACGTGGACGGCGCGTTCGCCCTGCGATCGCTGGCGATTTCGTACGGGTTCCTCGAATCGGAGTTGCTGGGCCGGCCAATGCTGGTCGATGACCTGATCGCCAACCACGACACGCCGTACCAGCGAGCGCTCGATGCCCAACCGTAGGGCGGACCTGGGTGGTGTAGCCAGGGCCGACACGGGGTCGGCTCCTACAAACGACCGAACGACTGCTGCAGGAGGCCATTGCATGATCCGGATCGTGACCTGGGACAACATCGGCAATACCGTACTCGGCATGCGGTCGTGGGACGCGTGGGACGAGAAAACGCAGGCGCGGTTGCTCGCGGAGGATCCCAATGGGCGCCCACGCGTGCAGACAATCGCCGAAGCCCTCGATGGCGAGCCGTATGAACTCGTCTGGCTCTTCGATCCGGTGAAAACCGGCCGTGGCTTCCAGGGACTCCACGAGGAGTTCGGCGCCCGCACGGTCGACACGAACGAACCGGGCGCGGTGGCGCGAGAGGTTGCGGCGGCGGATTACCTGATCCTGCACAAGGAGCGCCTGGATCCGGAAATCCTCGAAAGCGCGCCCAACGTGCGCCTGGTGCAGCACCTCGGGCTCGACATTCGCGGTGTGCCGCTCGATGAGGCACGCAGGCGGAACATTCCCGTCGCCGCCACCCCGCTGGTGAACTACTCCGCGGTCGCCGAGCATGTCTGGACGTTCATCCTGGCCGACACGAAGCGACTCTACGACCAGCGCGAGCAGATGCGAAGCGGCCGGTACGTGAACGATTGGGGTGGCTTCCATCCGGGCATTGGGATCGTCAGCGATCTCACGCTCGGGCTGCTGGGCATGGGCGAAATCGCCCGCTGGGTGGCACGGGTGGCGCAGGCGTTCGGGATGCGGACCGTGTACTGGGATATCCAGCGCTTCCCGGAACTCGAGGAGCGATTCGGCATGCAGTACGTCGAGTGGGACGATGTGTTCCGGCAGGCGGATGTCGTGTCGGCCCAACTCGCGTTGAACGAGCACACGGAAGGCATCATCGGCGAGCGGGAATTCGGCCTGATGAAGTCAACCTCCCTGTTCATCAACACGGCGCGGGGGAAGCTGGTGGACGAAGCGGCCCTGGCCCGGGCACTGGAGACGAACGAGATCCGGGCGGCTGCGATCGACGCCTACGCGGTGGAGCCGCTGCCGCTGGAAAGTCCGCTCCATGCGCTCCACGACCTGCCGGACCAGCGCGTGATCCTGACGCCGCATTCGGCGTGGCAGGGGCCGTGGACGTGGATTCGCGATTCGCAGGACCTCTGGTTCAACATCGCGCGATCCCTGCGCGGCGAACCGGTGCAGTACCTCGTTCCGTAATCACGGAGAATGGAGCGAGGTGTACGGGATCGGCCCGCAACCCTGGAGAATGGAAAGGGCCGACACGGGGTCGGCCCGCAACTCTGGAGAATGGAAAGGGCCGACACGGGGTCGGCCCCTACACACGACCGACCGATC
>CAZSUN010000034.1:0-8192 GCA_964610045.1 uncultured Sphaerobacteraceae bacterium | reverse complement strand
CTGGAGAATGGAAAGGGCCGACACGGGGTCGGCCCCTACACACGACCGACCGATCTCACCGCAACACGCTGCTGGTTGTCACTTCGAGCAGGCTCGGGACGACAATCGGCAACCCTACAGTGCCAGGTTGAAGAAATGGAGTGCCCATGACCGACGTACGTTTCGGCTATTGCCTGCCCATCTTCGCCAATCCGACAGCCGGGTTGTTTCGCACGCCGAATCTGACGGCAGTCAACGGTCCGGAGACGATCCGCCTCGGCGTCCATGCCGAATCGCTGGGCTACGACTCGCTGTGGGTCGCCGATCACCTGATGCTCGGGCGGGATGAGGCGATCCTCGAAGGCTGGACCACCCTCTCGATGCTGGCCGGGGCGACGCATTTCGCCCGGCTCGGGATCATTCACCAGTCGCATTACTTCCGCCACCCGGCGATCACCGCCAAGATGACGGCGACGCTCGATCACCTGACCGGCGGCCGGTTCATCCTCTTCTACGACTACGGGCAACAACTGCGCGAGAACCGTGCCTACCACCTGCCGTATCCGGACGAGGTCGACCAGCGCGTGGCAGAGACGGTGGACGGCGTTCGCCTGATCCGCGACCTCTGGACGACGGATGGCCAGGTGACCGTCACCCACGGACCGTATGCCGTCACCGATGCCAGCGCGACGCCGGGTCCGGACCAGCGGCCGCATCCTCCCATTTGGTTCGGGGAAACGAATCCCGGCCTGCTGGCCGCCTGTGCCGAACTCGGGCAGGGGTGGAACACGACACCGTGCAGCGTCACCGAGTTCTCTCGCCGTGCGGGGCTGGTCCGGGACGCCTGCGCCGCGATCGGGCGAGATGCAGGCGAGATCGAACTCAGCGTGGAAATCCAGGTGCTGATCGCGCCGGAGGGCGAGGTCCGTCCGTTGCTGGGGCGTCTACTGGATGCAGCGCCCGACCAGGCGGCCGTCGATCCTGCTGCCCGTGCCTACGCCAACGGCGAGACCGACGAGATCCCGTCCTGGTTGGCCGATTCGACGCTGATCGGCACGCCGGACCAGGTACGATCGCAGATTCGGGCCTACATCGACGCCGGTGCGGACCACTTCATGCTCTGGTTCCTCGACGCACCGGACCGGGCAGGGATGGACCTGTTCGCGCTGGAGGTTTTCCCGGCCTTCCGGTGACGTGATGCCGAGATCCGCCGCCACACCCGATCGGCAGCCCTACGCGGGGACGTACACCATCTGCACGTCGCGTTCGGATTCGGAGACGACGGTGAAGCCGAGCCGGTCGTAGAGGCGGCGCGCACCGGTGTTCTGGTGGAAGACGCTGAGATGCACGGGTCTGCCGGTTGCTTCAGCGCGGTCAATCAACGATCGCACCAGGTCCGTGCCGGTGCCCCGACCCTGGAACGCCGGGAGGATCTCGATCTGGTGGAGGGAGATGCGCTCACCCGTTTCCTCGATCTGCACGACTCCCGCGCGTTCTCCGTCCACCACGACCGCGAAGTGGTTGCCGGATTCGGACAGGTTCGACCGGACCATCGCTTCGATCTGGTCGGGCGGCACATCGAACAAGGCTTCGATGTACGGCCTGATCGTGGCCTCGAAGACTGCCCAGCGGAAGGGGAAGTCTTCGAGGCCGATTGGTTCGAGTTCGCAGGTGGTCACGGCCATGCCATGGCGAGGCGCAGGTGAGGCCGGAGAAGATTCCTCCACCTCCTCTCTGACTCTCCCCCGTCCCGGTGGCGAGAACCGTCGCTCGGACTGACAATACAGCGCGGAACGCCCCTCACCGGCACTATCCCTTCGTGGCCCCTTCGGTGAGACCGCGGATGAAGTACCGCTGCAGGAAGATGAAGACGATGATGACCGGCACCAGCCCGATCACCGCGCCAGCCGCCATGATGTGATACAGCGTCTGGAACTGCTTCGAATACTGCACCAGGGCAATGGTGAGCGTTTGCCAGTCGGGCAGTGGCGCCAGGTAGACCAGCGGGATCATGTAGGCGTTCCAGACCCCCATGAAGGTGAGCAGGGTGATTGTCGCCACGGCCGGCCGGATCAGCGGGAAGGCGATTCGCCAGTACGTGCCGAAATATGTCTCCCCATCCAGTTCCGCGGAGTCGAACAAATCCTTGGGGATCGTCCGGAAGTGCCCGAGCATCAGGTAAACGTTGAACGCCTGGGCGCCGGCCACCATCACCAGAATCACCGCGATCAGCGCCTTGCCGTCGCCAACCAGGCCGAATGTGCGATTTACGTAGAATGTCGGAATGATCAGCATCTCGCCGGGAATCAGGAGCGTTGCCAGCAGGCAGAACAGGATCGCCTGTCTTCCCGGAAACTGGGAGCGCGACAGGGCGTACGACGTCATCGACGTGGTCAGGATCGTGAACACCATGCAGGCGAGAGTGATCCCGACGGTGTTGGCAAAGGCGCGCGGCAGGTTGGCCGAATTCCAAATGTCGGCGTAATTCTGCCAGTTCGGGTTACTCACCCACAGCGACGTGCCTTCGGTGAACACCGAGCGCTGGTCGCGCAGCGAGGTTGCCACCATCCACACGAAGGGGTAGAGGCAGATCGCCATGTACACCAGGAGCAGGCCATAACTGACTGCCGTGCCGAGCGCCCCGGTGAGTTGCCGCCGCTGCTTGTCGGGGTCGACCGCAACCTCGAAGTGATCCGTGCGCAGGGATGGTCTTGCTCCAGCAGCCATCAGCGTGCCCGCCTTTCCTGCAGGGAGTTGATCCACTGTTGGAACAACACGACCGCCATGATGATCAGGCCGAGCCCGATCGCCACCGCCGATCCGTACCCAACCTCGGGTTGCGTGGTGGCTCCGGAGAGTCCTCCCCCGCCGAACGAGGTGTAGCGGAACATGTAGAGCACCATTGTGGTGGTCGAGAATCCGGGGCCGCCGCCGGTAAGCACCGAGAAATAGTCGAACACCTTCAGCGACCCGGCCAGCGAAAGGGTCACGATCACCGCCGTCAGCGGGCGGATCACCGGCACGTCGATATGCAGGAACCGCTGCCGGGCATTGGCGCCATCGACTTTTGCGGCTTCGTACAGATCTTTCGGCACAGTTTGGAGCGCGGCCAGGAAGAAGACCATGTTGATGCCCAGATCATGCCACACCGCGATCCCGGTGACGGTCCAGAACGCGGTTTCGCGCTCACCGAGCCAGGCGATTGGCTTGTCGATGATGCCGAGATTGACCAGCCACTCGTTGAAGGGAGCGCCGGGCAAGGGGGAGAAGAAGAACGTGAACGCCAGGGACACCACCGCGATGCTGGTAATGACCGGAATGAATCCGATGGTGCGGAAGACCACGACACCCCGGATACCGGAGTTGAGCACGACGGCGATGATGAGGGCCAGCGGTAACTCGAAAACGATCTTGATACCGGCATAGAGCAGGGTGTTCCAGACTGCCTTCCACCAGAGGTCGTCCTGGACCAGCCGCTGGTAGTTGTCCAGACCCACGAATGGCGCCTTGATCGCGCTTTCGATGCCATTCCAGTCAAGCAATGAGGTGTAGAAGACATAGCCGATCGGGAATGCCATGAAGATGAGGAAGAGGAGAATGGTGGGGGAGCACATCAAGTAGGCGGGTCCGTGGCGCGCCCAGAACGACTTGCCCTTGCTCCCGGCGTACTCGGGGAGGTCACTTGCCGCGGATGTGCTGGCTGATGCAGTCGTATCCATAGGTCCTGGATTTCATTCCCGGTGACCCGGGATAGGGCATCGACGGGAGCTGTCGGGATGCCGCCGGAACGAGCTGGGTGGGAGGGCTTGACCGGCCCTCCCACCCAGTGGATGCACTACGAAGCGTCGGTCGGTGCCACCCAGTCCATGCCGTCCCAATCCGGGATGACGTAGTCCTCGAGGACGATGCTGCCATCGGCCACTGCTGCCTCGACGGCCGCGTTGTAGCGGGTATCGAGGTCGGCCAGTGCCGAGTCCATGCTGCCGGGATCGTCGAAGATCATCTGGAGCACGGTCGCGATGTCCGGTGTTTGGGTGGGAAGCTCCGGTTCCGGCGGGATGATCACGTCGCGCTCGGTTGGGGCCAGCATGGCGACGCCACGCACGTCGGACTCGCCGGTATTGGCGGCCGTGACGCCCATCACGCCCATGCCCTTTTCATACATCTCGGTCATGATCGGCACCGAGTAGAGCCACTGCATGAACTCCCAGGCCGCTTCCTTGTTCTGGCTTTGCGCGGACACGGTGTAGCGGTCGCCCACGCCTTGCTGGATCCGGCCGCTCTGGCCTTCATCCGGGAACGGGAGCTCGGCGGTGTCCCAGTCCTCGGTGGAACTGAACTGGTCGTTGAAGACGCCAGGATTCCACGAACCGCCGATGATCATGCCGGCCATGCCGATCGAGAACTGCTGGCGGGCGTCGTCGTCGGTGAGGGTGTGGATGCCGGGGAAGAGCCCGCCATCGTCGTTGATCCCGATCACCAGTTCCATCGCGCCTTTCAGGCCGTCCAGATTGAGGGTGTACTTGCCTTGCGACCAGTCGAACTGGTAGGCGCCCGCGCCCTGGGCCGGGCACTGCGCATTCATCCACCAGACCCACGGGAACTTGTCGCCGAGGATCAAGCCATAGGCGCCGGTCCCGGCGTCGGAGATGGCCTTGGCGGCGGCGCGGTACTCAGACCAGGTGGCCGGTGGCGCGGCGGGATCGAGACCCGCCTCTTCGAACAGGCGTTTGTTGTAGTAGAGCCGCATGGTTTGGGCGTACATGGGGAGACCGTAGATCTCGCCACCGAATTCGCCCCGGTTCTTCGCGAAGGCGCCAGGAACGAAGGAAGCCTTGAAGTCCGGGTTGGCGTCGAGGATCGCGGTCGCGGGATCGGCCCACCCCGCTTCGGACTGCTGACGCGGCTGGTTCATGTTGAACATGTCCGGCGGGTTGCCGGATTCGAATGCCAGCTTGAGTTGATCGGGATACTCGTCGGCGAAGATCTGCATCTCCACCTCAACCCCGGTCTCTTCCTTGTAGCGGGCGAAGAGCTCTTCCTTGACCGCCTTGTCGTGTCGCTGGTTCGACATCCAGGTGAGCTTGACGTCCTGGGCGGAGGCGCGACGAACGTTGACGACTGGAGCGCCTGCGAAGCTGAGACCGACCGTCGTGACTGCCGCTGCCTTGAACGCGCTGCGGCGGGAAAATCTGCTGTTTCGTGCAGACATGACACCCTTCCTCCATGCGAGCGATAGACTTCGACGCTCGTACGATGAATTGCGCACTTCACCGCATTTGCGCCCGGAGCGTTGGAATTGGTTGATGCCCAGATTGTGGGAGCGCTCCCACAATTTGTCAAGGGCGCACGGAAAGATTTCGGTACTGATGCAGATTGTACGAATTTTTACGCGTTAGGTGCAGGGTTCGGACTGGTGCGGCCAGGAGATGTTCTGGCCGTGTTCCGACCGTTCATTCCGAACGCCACTGAGGAGTCTTTCGTTGCTGGTATCACCGGGAAAGCATGGGAGGAACCAGGCGTGGAACGTGCCGTCATTAATGTCGAAGTCGCGATTTGGCGCGAAGGGCGGTACCTCGCGGTCGAGCGAGGGGCCGGTGAGGACTACGGCGCGGGGTGGCTCGGATTTCCGGGCGGTGGGTTGGAACCCGGGTTCGATGTGCAGGGCGCGCTGGAGGAGACTGCCCGGCGGGAAGTGAAGGAAGAGGTCGGGCTGGACCTTGCTGGACCGGTCGTGTATGTCGAGTCACACACATTCGGGACTCCGGGTGAAGAGTTCGTGCTGGATGTGGTGTTCCTGGCGCAATCCGTCGAGGGGGAGGCCATCCGTGCTGACCCGGGCGAGGTGGCGTCGGTGGCCTGGCTTGCCACTACCGATTTCCTTACCGATGCCCGGACCCAACCGTGGACCAGGGCATCGCTGATGCTGGCCGACAGAAAGCGCCGGGACTTGGGATGGTGAGCCGTTACGGGTGCCCAGGTGTATGGTCACCAGCATTTCCGTAGGCTCTGGACAATATCGCATGCGGGGTTCGGGCAGACTTCACATGAAAAACCGGGATGGCTTCAAGGCCATCCCGGTTTTCGCTGCCTGGGTTAACCCGGCGTTTATGCCTGCGGTGCTGCCTCGAAACCGGCGCAACCGCTGATCGGGGTCACCTTCAGGTTGAGGGCGGCGTTGCTCGGGAGGCCACAGGCCTCAACGAGATCGTCCGGAGCCTCGTGCTTGAGCCGGATCTGGATCAGCTTCGGCTGCTCCGCCGGCTGGTTCTCACCGAAGTGAACGCAAAGACCGCACTGGCCTTCCTGTACCTGCAACATGTGGTGCCTCCTTCGTGTGCTTCGCGAATCGCGAATGTGCATTCCATATCAATTTGTCCGAAGGATACACTTAATCAGTCATAGTGTCAAACTACATTAATTCCGATGTATCTCCTTCGAATTATAGACTTATATCATACTGGTGTAATCGGGATTGCGTTGGTGGGAATTGGCCGTGCGGACGTTGCCGGCTGGTCGCGTATCATGGGCAAATGTGCCTCGCCCGGTTCCGAACGGGCAGGCAGGGACCACGAGGCAACCGGCCCATGCAGCACCTCACCGCAACCTGGCAGCGATTCACCCAGCGGCGAGCCACCACGAATGACGACGAGCCTGAACTCGAGCAGGAGATCGATCGACTCGCGGTGGACCTGATCCCCACCCCCATCTACATCGGGCAACGCACCCGCATCATCCTGCTGGCGGCCTTCGTGGTGGCATTGGTCTGGCTGGCGATGGAAGCGCCGAGCGTGCCGAGGCTGCTGATGATCGGCGCCACGGTGTCCCTGATCCTGTCGTTCCCGGTACGCCTGCTCGAACGCTGGATGCCGCGCGGGATGGCGATCTTCACGGTGGTTGGGTCGACCGTCGCGGTGGCCATCATCGGACTCATCCTTGTCATTCCGTTTGCGATCCGGGAAATCACCGAGTTTGCGGGCCAGATCCCGGAGATCGGGGAGAATTTGCAGGAGGTCCTGCTCGATCTCCTGACGGAGTTCCAGCACCGGGGTTGGATCGAGCAGGATCCGCAAACGGTGCTCGATGAAATGCAGGGCAACCTGCTCGAGCGCGGGCAAGACCTCACCGAGACCCTGCTCACCGGGGCACTCGATACCCTTGCTCGTTCATTCAGTATCGCTATTACCACGTTTGGCGTTATTTTCGTCGCCACCTACCTGCTGATCGACATCCCCCGGTTCAAGGAAAAGTTCGTCCTTTCCTTTTCGCCGGTCTACCGGCCCGACGCCTCCCAACTCTGGTCGACGATCGGCGAATCGCTCTCCCGGTACCTGGCCGGCCTGATGGTCTCGATCGTCATCCAGGGGGTGATGGCCACGATCGGACTGACCGTCCTGAGCGTGCCGTATGCGGTGGTGCTGGGTGTCTGGATGTCGGTAACGGCGATCCTGCCGTACGTCGGCGCCTTTCTCGGTGCGATCCCGGCGGTCCTGGTGGCGCTCACGATCTCCTGGCAGATGGGCTTGATCGTGATCGGCCTGTACATCCTGATCAACCAGGTTGAGGCCAATTTCATCACCCCGCGAATCCAGGGTGAAGCGGTCCGCGTTCACCCGTTGATCATCTTCGTCGCGGTCATCGCCGGTTCCGAGATAGCCGGATTCCTCGGGGCGGTGATGGCGGTGCCCGTGCTGGCGGTCTGCCGGGTGTTGCTGGAGTTCCTCTGGGTCCGGCTCCAGGTGCGGCACGCGCACGACACGGTCTTCGTGGCGCTTGGCGGTGAGGATGACGAAATCACGACCCTGGAGGAAGCCGAAGCGACGTTCGGCAGCGTCCGGCGGGAAGGTGAGGACGACACCGTAACTGTCGAGACCGACGACGCCACGATCACCATCGCGGCGGACGATGTCGAGCGGGTGACGGTGCGTGATGAGGACGGCGTGCGCGTGGCGGACCTGCGGCCGAAGCCGCGCGTGCATCCCCGTACGGTGCCCCGGCGACACCGGGTTACCCGGTCCGAGCCAGTCGTCCGGAGCCAGCCCTGACCAGCAGATCGAGTACCGGCAGGCGGTATCCCACGACGGATGGTTGTCGTTCGGTCGCAACGATATCGCAGATGGCAGGAGTGGGTGGTTGGGGTTGAGCCATACGCACCAGGCCCGGTGAGGCATGCCTCACCGGGCCTGGTGGAGGGTGAGCGTGCGGCGAACCTA
>CAZSUN010000033.1:0-35906 GCA_964610045.1 uncultured Sphaerobacteraceae bacterium | reverse complement strand
AAGGCTTCCACTCCCGGAACTACAAGCCGATCGGCGAGCGGTCGGAAGGCGATGCCGCCTCGGCCCGGCTCCAGAGCCCGGAACTCGATGCCCTGATCGAGCAACTCGACACCATCGACGTCGAGGCCGAAGCCAGCAAGCCGGTCTTCAACGACGCCCTCAGCGTGTTCATGACCGAGCTGCCGGCAGTGGGCAGCATCCAGACCACGTACCCGATGTTCTACAACACCGCGTACTGGACCGGATGGCCGTCCGCTGAGGATCCGTACACGATTCCTGCCAACTGGTGGGGACAGTTCATGTTCGTGATCGGGCGGCTGCAGCCTTCGGGCAGCTAGCCGGACGCGGCGGCCTCCCGGTCGGGAGGTAGGTCTCCGGCAGGGACTGACTGATGCCAGTCCCTGCCGGAATCCGGTCGACATCCTCCCAGCGCGTCCTCCGGGGTCCCAGGAGAAGTCCCATGGTTATCGGCACCTCACCAACCGCCCTCGAAGACATCAGTCCCGACGCCGTTGAGCGCGCCGAAGAGAAAACCGGTCTCCTGAGTCCCACCGCGCGATATATCCTGCGCCGCCTCGGGTTGTACGTGATCACCCTCTGGGGATCGTTGACCGCCTCGTTCTTCTTCTTCCGGATGCTGCCGGGCGATCCGATCGCCGGCATCATTGCCCAACTGCAAACCCGCGGCCAATACTCATCGCTCGACAATTCGCAGGATATGGTCGAGTACTACCGCAAGGAATTCGGGCTCGACGGCACCCTGTGGGACCAGTACATCAGCTACTACCGGCGTGTGCTGACCGAGTTCAACTTCGGTCCCTCCGTCTTGAGTTATCCAACGCCATCGACTGACCTTATCCTTCGTGCCCTCCCCTGGACAGTCGCCCTGATCGGTATTTCGACCATGCTCGGGTGGGGTATCGGCGTGCTGCTCGGCACCCTCACTGCCTGGAAACGACGGACCTGGTGGTCCAACACCATTACCAATACTTCGCTGGTTTTCTCGCATATCCCGGCTTATTTCGTGGCCTTGTTCATGATCATTTTCTTAGCCTACAGGTGGAATCTGCTGCCACCCGCCGGCGCCTACGATGCACGTCTCAGCCCATCGTTTTCCCTGGAGTTCATTGCCAGTGCGATCAAGTTCGGCACATTACCGGTGCTCGCCACCGCGCTCGTCGGGATAGCTGGCTGGATGCTCTCGACACGAGCCCTCGTGGTCAGCATCCTCGGTGAGGATTTCCTCACCTTTGCCAACGCCAAGGGCGTCAGCAACAATCGCATCCTCACGAACTATGTGCTCCGCAATGCCTGGCTGCCCCAAATCGCGGCGCTCGGCATGGCGTTGGGCGGAGTGGTCAGCGGCAACGTCCTCATCGAGCGGTTGTTCCGCTATCCGGGCGTTGGCAACCTGCTCATTGATTCCGTGATCATCAAGGACGTCAATACGGCGATGGCGGTCGTCACGCTCCTCATCTTCATGGTGCTGACGATCAACCTGATCATCGACCTCGCCCTGCCACTGATCGACCCACGCGTGAAGTTCGAAAGCTAGAACGGGGCCCTCAATGGTAATGGTCAACCTGTTCAAGGAAAGCGGCAAGTTCCGGCTCGGGGTGATAATCACCCTCAGCCTTCTTCTTCTCGCCATCTTTTCCGGTGTCCTGATGCGCTGGATCGTTGGCGATATCGATCCCATGCAGGTCGGGTTGTACGGGATCTTCCTCGATCCCAGCAGCGAACACTGGCTCGGCACCGACCGCTTCGGACGCGATGTCCTCGCGCTGGTCCTGATTTCGGTGCCGGTCTCGCTCACGGTCGCCTTCCTGGCGGGCGCTCTCTCCACCGTCCTCGGCGTGCTCGTCGGGTTCACGGCCGGATACAAGGGCGGACGCCTGGATTCGTTCCTGCGCACCGTCACCGACATGTTCATCGTCATCCCGACCCTGCCGCTGATCATCATCCTGGCAGCAAACACCCGGAATCTCGGGTCGGTCAAGCTCTCGCTGGTATTGGCCGCCTTCAGCTGGCCGTTCGCGGCCCGGGTCATCCGGACGCAGGTCATGTCGCTGCGCGAACGTCCCTATGTCGAACTCTCGAAGATGACCAACCTCTCCGACCGGGAAATCATCATCGGCGACATCCTGCCGAACATGGCGCCCTATGTGGCGATCGGGTTCGCCCAGGCGTCAGTCGGCTCGGCCTTCGCGCTCGTCGGTCTCACCGTGCTCGGTCTCGGACCGTCCAGCCAGATGGATCTCGGCCGCATGATCAGTGAAGCGCTCGGCTACGGGGTGATCAGCCTCGGCAAGGAAGAGATCTTCCTCGTTCCGGTGATCCTGCTGATCCTCCTCTTCCTCGGTCTCGCCCTGATTAGCCAGGGAATGGAAGAGTTCTTCAACCCACGATTGCGCAGCCAGGCCTGATCCCGGACTTCGACGGCAAAGGACGACTTCCATGCAATCACCAGCCCCGGCGCCGGGCAACACGGCAACAGCGCCGCCAACGAAAGAACCACTGCTCGAAATCCGCGACCTGGGTGTGCACTTCACCTCTCCCCGCGGTTTGGCCCGGGTCGTCGATGGCACCACGCTTACCATCCACCGCAACGAAATCCTCGGGGTTGCCGGTGAATCCGGATCGGGCAAGACGACACTGGTGGAAGCGATCCTCCAGATCATCCGCTTCCCGAATCGTGAGACGCACGGCGAGGTCTGGTTCACCCCCCGCGATGGCAAGCGCATCGACCTGATGAAGGTCAACGAACGGCAGATGCGCCGCCTCCGCCTCGACGAGATCGCCTACGTCCCACAGGGGTCGATGAACTCGCTGAACCCGGTCGCCCGGATCGGCGACCAGATCGTCGACGGCATGCTGGATCACGGCGTCGGCCGGAGCGCGGCGAGAGCCCGCGTCCCGGAGGTACTGGAGAAGGTCGGGCTCGAATCCAAGGTCGCCAAACTCTACCCGCACGAACTCTCCGGCGGCATGAAGCAGCGCGTCATCATCGCCATCGCCATTTCCATGAACCCATCGCTGATCATCGCCGACGAACCGACCACGGCGCTCGACGTCAACGTCCAGCGCCGGATCCTGGCGACCCTCTCCCAGCTCCGTGATGAACTGAACGTCGCGATCATGATCGTCAGTCACGACCTGCCGGTCCACGCACAGCTCGTGGACCGGATCGCCGTGATGTATGCGGGACAGATCGTCGAGGCCGGGGATATCCGCTCGACGGTGAAGTGGCCGCTCCATCCCTACGCCTACGGCCTGATGAACGCCATCCCCTCGATCGAGAAGCCGCGCGAGCGGCTCGACGGCATTGGAGGCTCGACCCCGAGCCCGCGGAACTGGCCGCAGGGATGCAGGTTCCACAACCGATGTCCCCACGCCATGGACATCTGCGCCACCGTGCCACCGCTCATCGTGCCCGCTCATCCCGGCCTCCGTGAGACGCCTGGAGGCACGGTCGACGTGTTGCCGGGACGCCAGGTTGCGTGCCATCTCTATCCTGAATCGACCCCTGCGGAGGTGGCGAAGTGAGCGATACGTCCCGGTCCGGCCTCCCGATCCTCACCCTGGACAACGCGACGACGATCTTCGGGTCGGGTCCGAACCGGACCGTCGCCAACGACAGCGTCTCGCTGGAGATGGTCGAGGATCCCCCCCGCATTCTCAGCATCGTTGGCGAGTCGGGCTCGGGCAAGACGACCGCCGCCCGCACCCTCCTCGGCTTGCAGCAACCCACTCATGGCAAAGCGCTCTGGCGTGGCAAGGATATCTACCATCTTTCCCGCAAGGACCGGTTCGCCTTCCGGCGCGAGGTGCAAGCGGTCTTCCAGGACCCGTACGGCATCTACAACCCGTTCTACAAGATCAATCGCGTCTTCGACATGACCATCGGGAAGTTCAAGCTGGCCTCCGGCGGCAAGGCGAAGGACGACCTGATCGAGCAGGCGTTGAAGGTAGTCAACCTGCGCCCACCCGATGTCCTCGGCCGCTACCCGCACCAGCTCTCCGGCGGTGAGCGGCAGCGGGTCATGCTCGCGCGTGCCTGGCTGATGCGGCCGAAGCTGATCGTCGCCGACGAGGCAATCTCGATGCTCGACGTCGCCGTCCGGGCTGTCATCATGAACATCCTGTTGGACTTCAAGGAACAGCAGGGAATGTCGACCCTGTTCATTACGCACGACCTGTCGGCCGCGCATTACCTTGGCGGCGATATCATGGTCATGCGCAAGGGTCAGGTAGTCGAAACGGGTGCCGTCGACCAGGTGTTGCAGCACCCGGAACACCCGTACACGCAATTGCTGCTGGATTCCATCCCGTCGCCAGATCCCGACCAGCGCTGGCAGTCCGACCTCTCGGAAATCGCCGAGCTGGAGCAGGCGGCGGGCGTCGCCGAACGCGACGTGATCCCGGCGTGACCCCACACGTCGACGCTGTGGGGTCCTGACGGTCCAGTTTTGGCGTACCCTTCGCAGCGGCGATCCTTCGTGATCGCCCAATCGCCGCCAGCGGTCGCGAACCACCGAAGGACAGGACGTCCATGCACCTGGCATCCGCCGCCCCGTGATCGCGGCACTGACCATCGACCGGCTGGCGAAACGGTTCGGCAATGAGCGCGCCGCCAATGGCATCTCGATGACGATCGCTCACGGCGAATTCGTCGTGGTACTCGGACCGTCCGGCAGCGGGAAAAGCACCTTGCTCCGGTTGATCGCCGGTCTCGAAACGCCGGACAGCGGCTCGATCACACTCGACGGCCAGGATATCACCAGCACCCCGCCGTACCGCCGCCACTGCGCGCTCGTGTTCCAGCAGTACGCATTGCTTCCTCACCGCACGGTCCACGAGAACATCGGATTCGGGCTCCGCATGCAGGGTGTGGACCGTCAGCAGGCCGTGCGCCGGATCGACGCCCTGATCGAGCGGGTCGGTCTCGGCGGCCAGGATGAGAAACGGCCGCACCAGCTTTCCGGTGGGCAGCAGCAGCGGGTAGCACTCGCCCGCGCGCTCGCGGTCGAGCCGGCTGTCCTCTTGCTGGACGAACCTTTCGGCGCCCTCGATCTGTCGTTGCGCCGCCAACTCCAGGATGACCTGCGCGATATCCAGCGCCAGGACGGCCGCACCACCATCCACGTCACGCACGACCAGAGCGAAGCACTCGCCCTCGCCGACCGGATCGTGGTGATGCATCGCGGGGAAATCGCCCAGGCCGGTTCGCCACAGGACATTTACGAGCATCCGGTCAACCGGTTCGTGGCCGAGTTCATGGATTTCCGAAACCTGCTCCCGATCGCGATCCGGAAGGCGGCAGGCAGGTACCAGGCGGAACTGGCGGACCGCCCGCTCCGTACCACCCATCCCGTCCCCGGCGAACCGGCGCCGATGATTGCCGCCATCAGGCCGGAACACGTGACCCTGTCCGCCGGCAGCCTGGTCGGTGAGAATATGTGGGGTGGCATCGTGCGTGATGTTGCCTATGGTGGCTCAACCCACGTCCACACCATCCTCCTGCCGGATGGGACGTCCCTTGAGGCCCACTCGCCAGGAATCTACCCCGTCGGTGCCGATGTGACGGCCAGGCTGCACCCGGACCATATCGTCCTTCTCGATGCGTGACCGCAATCATGGTGGAAGAGGCAAACCGGAATGACCAGTATCGCGGACCTTCAGGAACGAGGCCGATCGGCCCGAAAGGTGTTGCCGCGCTCCGCCCAGGCAGAATTCAGCCCGCTCGATCGTGACCCGGTCGCCATAATCGAAACCCGGAATGCAGACCGCATCCAGCGTCTGGTCCCAATCGGTCTCGGGAGGATGCTTCAGTCGCCTTTCGCCTTCTATCGCGGCACTGCGGCCTTGATGGCGAACGATTTGGCTGGCCACCCAACCTCGGGAATCGAGGTCGTCGCCTGTGGCGATGCCCACATTTCCAACTTCGGGTTCTTCGCTACGCCGGAGCGAAACCAGACGTTCGAACTCAACGATTTCGACGAAGCCAGCAACGGCCCGTGGGAATGGGATGTCAAACGTCTCGCCGCAAGTGTGGTCCTTGGCAGTACGGACGCCGGCTTGGGCCCCGATGCGGCCACCGCTGCCGCCCAGCGCGCCGTTGAGTCCTACCGCACCACGCTCGCCTCACTGATGACCCTGACTGCCCTGGAGCGGAAGGTGCACCAGGGTGGCCAGGCGTGGCTCGAAAACACGACCGATCGCGATGCCTCGAAGGTCGTGGAATCAACGATGCGAAAAGCACGGCGCCAAACATCCGACCGCCTGCTGCGGCGAATCGTGACCGATGATCGCGCCAGCGCTCCACGTATCGTCGACCAGCCGCCGATCATGGTCCATTCGGACGCGATCGACCTCGCTTCCATGCAACCGATCCTCGATCAGTACCTGCGGAGTGTGCGTGGCGACATTGCCCTCCTGCTTTCGCAGTTCCAGTTGGCGGATGTGGTGCTCCGGGTCGTTGGAGTCGGCAGCGTGGGCACGCGGTGCTATATCGCCCTGTTGCTGGGACAGGCGGGCGAGCCACTCTTTCTCCAGGTGAAGGAGGCCATGCCCTCGGTGCTTGAAACCCACGGCGGCATCCACGCCAGCCTGCGCGATCTCGCGCCAACCCAGCGCGCGTTCGAGGGCTACCGGGTTGTAACTGCCCAGCGCATCCTGCAATCGGCCTCGGATCCCTTCCTCGGATACATGGAGTTCGACGGGCGCGACTACTATATTCGCCAGTTCCGCGACATGAAGGGCAGTTTCGACCTGACGGCTCTCACGCCGAACCAGTACGTCGCGTACGGGCGGCTCTGCGGCGCCCTCCTCGCCCGCGGGCACGCGCAAAGTCCATTTGCGGCGGCCATCGTCGGCTACCTTGGCACGAAGGATGTGTTCGACCAGGCCATCGCGACCTGGGCAACGTCCTATGCAGATCAGGTTCGAAGGGATTTCGCCGCGTTCGAGGAAGCGGTCGCCAGAGGACGCCTGACGGTCGAACGGGATGTCTAGGGACCGGCGATCGCTTCGAGCCCACCGGCAACGTGACTGACGGCCCGATGCGGTGATCCCTTTTCTTCGCCAGCCGGCTCGTGGCGGAACCGGTAGTCGTGCTTGCGGATGGTTTCATTCAGCTGGGCAATCAGCGTCTCCTGCGTCTGTAACGCCCGCGAACGCAGCGCCTGGAACACGCGCTCGCTTGACGCCGCTGCCAGTGCCAGGCGCAGGTGTGGCAGGCAAACACCGTCGGATGCCGCGTAGGCGGTGACGAAAGTCTGGTCATCCAGGCCCCTGAGCAGGGTCTTCAGCAACCGTGCCTCGGTTTCATCGCGAATGGCGCAGGCCGGGCAACCCTCGGACGGCTGCAACTCCGGGAACTCGCCACCCTTGCGGCCGCGCAGCGCGCCCAGTACGCCACCCGCCCCGCGAAACGTTTGGCCGCGCAACGCACGTTCGGTCACCAGCAGCACATCGCGATAGATATGGGCGGTCCCCAGCACAAACGCCTCGCGCAACCACTGATGCGCGTGCGGCGTGCAGAATCCCTGGGACATCTCGAAGTGGCGCCGGACATCCGGATCGCTCACGGAGTCGTAATTCGTCGATCCCATGTAGCGGTTGACCGCCGTGGTAACCAGGGTGCAGAGTGGGCATCCCGGCTGCCCGAATGCGTCGAACAGGTCGTGGTTTCCCTGGGTTTCGGTGGTACGGAACGATGCCATGGTGCCTCCAGTCGGATGTCGAGATCATCCTGCCACATCGGTCCCGGTCTCGGGTACCATCGTGACCTGATCGCCGCCGCTCTCCGGAGACCGCCATGCCGCCCCTTGCCGACCTTGCCGCCACCCTGCAGGAAGCAGCCATTGCCCACGGAATCACGATCGGTACCGCCGAGTCCTGTACCGGTGGCAACATCGCGCACCAGGTCACCAGCATCTCCGGCAGTTCGGCGTATTTCCTGGGTGGCGTCGTTTCCTATGCCAATGCGGTCAAGCACGGTGTCCTCGGCGTCCCGGCAGGCATCCTGGAGAACCCGGGCGCCGTGTCAGCTCCTTGCGCAAGAGCCATGGCGGAAGGCGCCCACCGCCTGCTCGGCGTCGACATCGCCGTGGCGAGCACAGGCATCGCCGGCCCGCTCGGCGGCACTGCCCGCAAGCCGGTCGGCCTCGTGTACCTCGCGGTGGCGACGACTGCCGGGACGACTGTTGAGGAGCACGTCTTCTCCGGTGACCGCGCCGCCATCATCGAGGCGGCCACCCGGCGCGCGCTCGAGATGCTGATGGCGGCGGTCGGGAGCCTTGACACTGCTATCCCGGCGCGCCCTTCACCGATCCGTAGTGATCCGGGATGAAGGTCTGGTCGGTCATCGGCGGCCGGATATAGCCATCCTCCGACTGCCGCGGCGGGAGTTCCATTTCGACAGGCTGCAAATCCTGGTATGGCACCATGGACAGCAAGTGCTGGATCACGTTGAGCCGGGCCCGCCTTTTGTCGTCCGACGGCACCACCCACCAGGGTGACTGCTTCGTATCGGTGTGGCGGAACATCTCATCCTTGGCACGAGAGTAGTCGGCCCAGTGCGAACGTGATTCGAGATCCATGGGGCTGAGCTTCCAGCGCTTCGTCGGCGATTTCATGCGTTCCTGGAAGCGTCGTTCCTGTTCGTCGTCGCTCACCGAGAACCAGTATTTGATGAGGATGATCCCGGACCGGATCAGCATGCGCTCGAAATCCGGGGTTGCGCGCAGGAACTCCGTGTACTCCTCGTCCGTGCAGAATCCCATGACCCGCTCGACCCCGGCCCTGTTGTACCAACTCCGGTCGAACAGCACGATTTCACCCGCTGCGGGCAAATGATAGACGTAGCGCTGGAAATACCACTGCGTCCGCTCCCGTTCGGTCGGGGCGCTCAGGGCGACGACGCGGCAGACCCGGGGATTGAGGCAATCCATGATGCGCTTGATTGTGCCACCCTTGCCGGCGGCATCCCGCCCTTCGAACAACACAACGATCTTCAGGCCACGATCGCGCACCCATTCCTGGAGCTTCACCAACTCTGTCTCGAGCCGCCGCAACTCGGATTCATAGTGCGCGATCGTGATTTTGGTGGCACGCACAACGCCTGGAGTCGCGGCGTTGGAGCCATTCGCCTGTTTAGGGGGCACTGTTCCTCCTCATGGTCGGCAGCCGGGTTCCAGCCAGGCATCAGCGTTCCTCATGATGGTCCTTTACCCGAATCTGGCGCTTGCGCAACCCAAGCCGCTTGTCGGTCTCGATCTCTGCGTTGGCAAGATTAACCGCCAGGGTACCCACGATGGAAACGAATACCCCTACTCCGCCGAGAAGGAACGCGATGGTGAACAGCTTGCCAGGCAAGGTTTGAGGCGTGTAGTCCCCGAACCCAACGGTCGATACGGCCACCACACAGAAATAGAGACTGTCAAGGTACGTCCAGCCCTCGACCTTGTGATAGAAGAATGCTCCCAGCGAGAGCATGATCGCGAAGAGGATGAGAAGTCCCCGGAAGGCGGGATCCTGCCAACTTTGGTGGATTCCCTTCCCTACCTTGGTGAACATGACAACGAAGACGATCATGGCGGACCATTCACTTTCCCAATCCGGCTCCGGTCTCGCGTGGACCGCATCGACGAGTTGGGGGAAGTGTATGCGCCGTCCTGCCGTTCCTGGAATGGTCCGGGGTATGCGTCACAGGTTCCCGGCCAATCGGCGTCGTACCAGCCAGCGCTGGTGACCGAACCCTAGACGAGTGTGGAGAATTCCGCGCGCATCACCAGAACTGCCAGTATCGACAGGCCGCCCGGTGGCACATGGCGAAGCGACGATGCCGGTATGGATCCGAGCGTGGCGCCGCCTCATGTCATGTCGACTTCAGGTATTCTCCGGCTGCCCAGCCGCGCCCGTACGACGTATCCAGTTCGTACCAATGGAGGTTGTTGGCCGCAACTGGACCCGAAACGATGGTGCAGGCCGTACCCGTCGGCATCGTCACGATCACCCCGGTATCGAAGCCCGGCCCCGTCCGCAGGTAGAGACCGGCTGTCACCGTCACACGTTGCCCCGGCGCGAACCCGCTGGTTGCCGGCGGCGAAACGGCGGTGCGCGCCAGATATTCCCCAGCCGCCCAGCCGCGCCCGTAGGCCGTATCGAGTTGGTACCAGGTGAGGTTGTTGGAGATGGTTGGTCCGGTAACGATCGTGCAGACCGTCCCCGTGGGCATCGTGGTGATGACCCCGTATCCGAAGCCGGGGCCGGTGCGCAGGTACAACCCGGCCGTAACGCTCACTGTCTCGCCAGCCTGGAAGCCACCGGCCGGCGGCACAGGCGGTGCAGCCGTGGTCTTCTGCAGGAACTCGCCTGCCGCCCATCCAGTCCCGTACGGCGTGGTGAGCTTGTACCAGGAGTATCCGTTCGCCACCGTTGGCCCCGTGACGATCGTGCACACCGTACCGGTGGGCATGGTGGTTTTCACCGTGTACCCCGTGCCTGCTCCGGTTCGCAGGTACAGTCCTGCAGTCACCTTGACCGTGTCGCCAGCGACGAACGCCGAGGTCACCGGGGGCACCGTCCCGCCCGAACCGGCCAACAGTCCGGGGAGTGTCGCCAGCCCGTAGCCATTGCCCTGGATCGCCGAGATGATGCGCGACAGTGCAGGCCCCTCCTGCGATGCCGAGCCAGCGTGCATCAGATAGATGTACCCATTCCCGTGGTTGCTGGCGACCCGGCTCACGATCTGGTTCTGGGTCAACCCGTTCCAGCCGAGGAGGTCGACGGTCCACATAGCGTTGTACTGGTAGCCGAGGTCGCCCAACTGGCTCATCAGCGCAGTATCGATGTCGCCATACGGGGCCCGGAACCAGGGTTTCATGCTGACACCCGCGATATCGAGCACGATGTCGTTGGCCGATTCGATCTGCCATCGACGCTGGGTCGCGGTTTGCCCTCCGGTACCCGGCGTTGAATAGCCAGTGAACGAAGGGTGGGTATTCGTGTGGTTCATCAGGTGATGCCCCTGGTTCACCATCTGCCGGAGGAGATCGGGATTCGCTTCGGCCCACATGCCAGTCATGCCGAAGCTGCACTTGACGCCTGCATTGGCTAGCGTTGTGAGGATCGAAGCGGCGTAGCCACGATCCGAACCGCAGTCGATGGTCAAGGCAACCAGTTTCTTGCCGGTCGGACCTCGGTAGAGGGATGTCGCCGCCGCAGCGGCGGGGCGTACCCCACCGCTGGCGATGGCGAGTCCGCCACCGACCGCCCCCGCCACCAGGGTTCGACGGGTCATGCGAACGGTTGAAAAGTCCATGCACGCGAAGGGCAACATGGTGTGACGCTCCTTCCCTGAACCGGCGCTGTTGCGGACTCAGGCACCGTCATCATTGAGTCAGGCGCGTCACAGAGTCACAAGTGGCAGGGAAGACGTATCGCAAATTCATGCCTAATCTGGGCAACTCGAACGGGATTGCCCGTGGAGCCCGGCCATCGGTGCGGTACCCGGTTCCCGATCGGGGCCGAGTCCGTGGATCGGCGTGCCGCGAGAGCTCCACCGAACAACCTCGTCGGGTCGTCGCCTAGCCGCGTACGACGATTCCCGCTATCGTTCGGTCAACGAATCGTTCTGGCTCATGAAGAGGTGTCGCTTGCCTTCCCGTCACGATCCCGTCTGGCCCCCGTCCTCCACCCGTCGCGCGCTGTCTCGCCCGGCCCAGGCAGCCACCTCCGTCATCGATGCCGCGCCCAGCCTGTACGAGAAGTCCACCCTCGCCAATGGGGTCAGGGTGGTAACCGGACCGATGACGGGGGTACGGAGCGCAAGCCTGATCTTCTACTACAACGTCGGTTCGCGGTACGAACCCGCCCCCATCGCCGGGGTCTCCCACTTTCTCGAGCACATGCTCTTCAAGGGCACCGAACAGCGGCCCGATCCGATGGCGATCTCGGAGGAAATCGAGAGCGTTGGCGGCCTGCTGAATGCCGCCACCGGCCGGGAGTCCACGTCGTACTGGTGCAAGGTTCCCAGCACGCACTTTGCGCTCGCGTTCGATGTCCTTGCCGACATGCTTCGCAACTCCACCTTCGATGCGAACGAAATGGACAAGGAGCGGCACGTCATCATCGAGGAGATCCGCTCGATCCAGGATGTCCCCGAAGATCTCGTCCACGACCTGCTCGACCAGCAGGTGTGGGGCGACGACCCGGTCGGACGCGAGATCGCCGGCTCGGAGGAAACCGTCTCGACGATGTCCCGCGACGAGATGGTCGATTTCTGGTCCCGCAATTACAGCCCGGAGCGGCTGGTAGTCGCCGCCGGGGGAGATGTCCGGCACGATGAGGTCGTCGCGCTCACTGAACGCTACTTCGGCGACCTTCGACCTGCCGGCGAGGTCGATCGCTTCGAGCGCGTGGTGGTGAGCCAGGACACGAAGCGCGTGCAGGTGATCGAGCGCGACACCGAGCAGGCCCATGTCTGTGTCGGGTTCCCGGCGCTGTCGTATCACGACGAGCGGCGGTTCGCGCAGTCGACAATCGAGGCGATCCTTTCGGCCGGCATGAGTTCCCGCCTGTTCCAGGAGATTCGCGAGCGGCGTGGCCTGGTCTATTCTGTCTACGGCTACTTCCGCGGCTACGAGGATGTCGGCCAGGGCGTGGTCTACGCGGGAACCGATGTCGACCGGGTTGGGGAGACGATCGAAGCGATCGTCGGCGAACTCCAGAAGATCCGGGATATTCCTGTCCCGGCGCAGGAACTCGCGAACAGCAAGACGCTGCGCAAGGGTCGGCTCCTGATGGGCCTTGAAGACAGCCGCTCGGTCGCCTCCTGGATCGGGAGCCAGGAAGCAACCTACGGCAGGATCTGGACCCCTGAAGAAGTGATGGAGCAGATCGACGCTGTCACCGTCGAGGATGTCCAGGCAGTCGCCCAGGAACTCCTGACCACCGGCCGCCTCAACCTGACGCTGATTGGCCCGTTTCCCGGCGATCGCGGTTTCGGCGACCTGCTCGCGTTCCGGTAGGCGCGCCGCATGACCAGTACACCAGACACGACAGCCAAGCCGCCCCAACCGCAATCAGAGCAGGTTGTGGACATTCGCCTCGTTTCACCGTCCGAGCGGGATATCGCTGCCGCCATCCTGGCGCCGGCCACCGGCGAAGGCACCGCCGCCGCCGCGCTGCGCAGTATCGAGGAGGCGGAGGGCAACGGGGGCGTCCTTCTTGGGGCATATCTCAACGGCGAGATGATCGCGGCCTACACCATCCGGAAAGATGGCATGGCCAACCAGGTCAGCCTGATCGCGGTGCGCGAGGGTTACCGCCGCCACGGTATCGGCCGGTCGCTGATGCATGATGCCTTGCAGCGCTCCGGTCGGCGCCCGGTCACGGTCGAAACTGACGACGAGGGCCTCCCATTCTACAAGGCGTGCGGCTTCAAGGTCTTCGGGAAACGACCGCATCCATCGGGCGTCACCCGCTGGCGGCTCGGCTGGCACCTTCCTCGCACCGATCCTCCAGGAGACGCACCGGCATGATGGCCACCCAGACAGCTCCCGCCGCCCAGCGCCATGGCTGGGAACCGATCGTTGCGCTCGCCCTGGCCGAAGACATCGGCACCGGCGACGTCACGACCCTCGCAACCGTCGCCGCAGGCGCCACGGCGACGGGCACGGTCCTCGCCAAACAGGCTGGCGTCATTTCTGGCATGGATGTCGCCGCTTTCGTGTTTGCCAGCGTCGATCCCGCCATTGCCTGCGAGCCACTGGTTGCCGATGGCGACCGGGTGGACGCGCGCACGTCCCTGGCGCTGGTCTCCGGACCTGCCCGATCCCTGCTCACCGCCGAGCGCACCGCGTTGAACCTGATGCAGCGTCTCTCCGGCGTGGCCACGGTCACCGCCGCCTACGTCGCCGAAACAGCGGGATCCCGCTCGCGTATCGTCGATACCCGGAAAACCACACCGGGGATGCGACTGCTCGAAAAACTGGCTGTGCAGCATGGCGGAGGTCACAACCACCGCTTCGGGCTCGCCGACGGCATCCTGATCAAGGACAACCATCTCGCAGCGATTGGCGGGCCGGACCGGATTGCCGTCGCCATCGCCCGCGCCCGGACTGCCGCCCCGCACACGCTCAAGGTGGAGGTGGAGGTGACGTCGCTTGACGAGTTGGACCTTGCCATCGCCGCCGGAGCCGACATCATCATGCTCGACAACATGACAACCCCGGAGATCGCCGAGGCGGTTGCCCGGCGCGACATGGCCAATCGCGGTATCCTGCTCGAGGCATCCGGAGGAATCACTCTTGGACGCATCCGGGAGTTTGCCGGCACCGGCGTCGACCTGATTTCGGTTGGCGCGCTGACGCATTCGGCTCCCGCCCTGGATATCAGCCTCGATCTCGACATCCGCCAGGACGCCGCTGCCAGATAATCAGGCGGATCCCTGTCATCTGGCTCCTCAGTTGGCTATAATGTACGTACACAGCTTCCGGGCATGGGTGCCGGAGTTTGGTGCTCGGAGACCCCAGTCGTGAAACCGGGTTTTCCAGCAGCGCGTTTACATGGGCAGTGCCTGGCGACCGCAGGGGGTCGCCAGGTTCAAGCGGTCATCTGAACACGCATGACCGGACCACGCAACACAGAGGGTTGGGGGACACCTTGGTCGTTTCAGCAGGAACATTCCAGGCACGGACGGCGACGGGCGGCACGAGCACTCGCGGGTTCAGGCTTCCCGCGCTCGTAATGGCGACGCTGGCGATCGTGGCAGGACTTTTCGCGCCGTTCGCGCCATCCGCGGCAGCCGAGTGGTCGGCGCCTCGCACCGTCTACATCGACCAGACCGGGCAGTCGCTGGATCGGGCGTTCCTCGATCTGTGGCGAGCGGGCGATGGCGCCTCGTCGTACGGCTACCCCATCACCCCCGAGATCACCCTCGATAACGGGCATATCGTCCAGTACCTGCAGTACGCGCGGTTCGAGTACTGGCCTGAGGGCAACGCAAACGGCGAGCATGCCTTCGTGGCCAGCATTGGCGAGGAATTGCGCCCACTGACCGTCACCCGCTCCGTCTCCACCTTCACCTCAACCACCGCTCCGGCTGAAAGCGCCCGCAGCGAGGAAGTCCTCCACATCCAGCAAGCGTGGCTCACGATCGACGACCTCAGCGCGGCCGATCTCTCTGCCGGGGCCCGCTACGTGTCCGAAACCGAACATTCGGTGCGCGGCGGTTTCCGCGAGTTCTGGGAGAACACCGGTGAGGCTGCCTATCTCGGCAACCCGCTCACCGAGGAGTACCAGGCCGAGGGCGTGACCTACCAGGTGTTCGAGCGCGGCCAGTTGATGCTCAATCCGGACAAGTCCGTCTCAATGGTCCCGGTGGGTGAGGTGTTGGCCGATAAATATCGCCTGGACCAGGATCCGCAGCCGCAGGGAGACATCCCAAGCTACAGCGAAGATCTGTTCATTCCGCCGGCTCCGCCGGTGCCAGGCGTCTACGGCTACGATCCCGGCGGCGCGGCTATCTGGATCGACATCAACCTCAGTTCGCAGTACATGGTCATCTACCAGGGGAACAATGTCATCGGCGAGACCTACATCAGTTCGGGCCGCCCCGGCTTCGATACACCCACCGGCACCTTCTACATCAACAACAAGTTCATCTCTGACGATATGGAAGGGGTGCTCGGCGGCGAGTACTACAACGTGCCGGCAGTTCCAGACGTGATGTACTTCACCGATGTCGGACACGCGATCCACGGTGCCTACTGGCATAACAACTTCGGCACGCCGATGAGCCACGGTTGCATCAATGTGCCACTCGACTTCGCTGCCTGGCTGTATGACATCACCCCGAGCGGCACCATGGTGGTGATCCACTACTAGATTTCCCACCAGCAGGATGAGCGGCGGGCGTGGAACCAGGTTCCACGCCCGCCGGCGTTTTTCCGCCTGCACACGCAACCACGCCGTATACTGAGCCAGGACGTATTCGACCGCGCAAGGCGTACCCGCCAGCGCACTGTCTGGATTGTCGTGACCGTCAAACCCGTCGCCACACTCCAACTTATTCGCATCCCACGGCCTGGCCCACAAGCCGCCATCCTCGGCCTGCTCATCGTGGCGACGCTGGTCATGCCCGTGAGCTACCGTGCCGGCAGCGACACCGCCCACGCCCACACCGTGTTCCAGGGTTTGATCGACCTCATTGCCGGACACCAGCACCATCACGACGGCGAGGACGTGGCAGCCAGTCAATCGCCCGCGTCCATGCTGTTCTCGCCGCTGCCCCCATCGTTGCTGATTGCTGCCAACCACGTCGATCAGATTGCCTCGACCGCCGATCCTGACGTTCCGGAAATCCTTGGGATGTCGGTTCCGATCTCGGCCCTGGCGGCGATCCAGGGGTTGCGGCTGCTGGTGCTCGCCCTCCTCGCCAGCATCGTTGTCGGCAGGCTCTGGGGCCAGATCCCTGTCCTGATGGCGATCCAGCTCGCCATCGAGACGCCTCCCCCACGTGCGGTGGCCTGAACCCAAACCACCTCCATCGATTTCCATTGCAAAGGAACCCCCATGCACGCATCACTGCGCCGGGCAGCCCTGCTCGTCCTTGCCCTGCTTGGCTTCGCCCTGACCCTGCCGCTCGCTGCGTCTGCCCACGAACACCGTGATGTTGGCGACTACACCTTCGTGGTTGGCTTCATCGGCGAACCCGCCGTCCAGGGCGACACCAACGGCATCTGGCTCGAAGTCACCCAAGGCGAGGAACCGGTGACCGGTCTCGCCGACACGCTCAAGGCCCAGGCCATCTTCGGCGACCAGACCCGTGACTTCGACCTCGTGCCAGCCTGGAATGAGGATGGCGTCTACGAAGCCGTCTTCATTCCAACCGAGCCGGGCGACTACAGCTTCCGCTTCTACGGCCAGATCAACGGCGTCGATGTTGACGAGACGTTCACGTCGTCACCGGAAGGCTTCGATTCCGTCACCGCCCGGGCGGATCTCGAGTTCCCGTCCAGCAGCATGGCCACGGGCACCCTTGCGATGCCGTTCGCGGTTGGCTCGGTCGTCCTCGCCGCCGGAGCCGCGGCCTGGTTCGTACGCCGGCGCCAGGCGTAACAGTCAGCAACCGGCCGGGGACGAACCTGTCTCCGGCCGGTTCGCCGCGCATCATGCCGAACGCGTATACCCTTCGAACCCATCCCTGGCGCCTGGTGCTGTTCGCACTCGTGACGGCGTTCCTGGGCTCCTTGGCGAGCGTGCCTCCGGCCTTGGCCCACGCGGCGCTCGACACGAGTACGCCCGCCAGCGGTGATGTACTCGACACCTCGCCAACCGAGATCACGGCGACCTTTACCGAGCCGCTCGAACAGAGTTACAGCCGACTGCAACTGTTCGACAGTTCCGGGACCGAGGTCGAAGGCACCACCCTCGGCTTCGGCGACGACGGCTACTCGATGACGCTCGCGCTGCCAAACGAGCTTGCGCACGGCACATGGTCGGTGCTCTGGCGCACCCTCTCCACCGCCGACGGCCATCCGGCGCAGAACTACTTCACCTTCACGATCGGCACCACCAGCGACATCGCGCCGGTCACCATTCCGGGTAGCGCCCTTGATGACGGCACGGTGCCTCAGTGGGCGAAAACGACATCCCGATGGGCGGCACTCCTCGGTGCCATTGCCCTGATCGCCTGCTGGCCGGTCTGGAGCACCGTCTTTCGCCCAGCCCTTGGCGCAGCCTGGCGGGAATCGGTTCCAACCGTCCGCCGCATGCGCCGGTACGTGCTGGCGGTGACGGTCCTGGCCGCCCTTGGCTCGGTGTATGCCCTGCTCGTCCAGGCAATGACGTTGACCGATGGCACGCTGCTCGACAAGGTCGTCAACACGCTCGGCCAGACTCGCTACGGCCACCTCTGGCTCGCCAGGTTCGGCCTGATTGTTGGTTTGGGCCTGGTCCTTTCCGCCTGCGGCTGGTGGTTCACCAAACGGCGGCAGGTCGAAGGCATCCTCGCCTGGGCCCTTTCGATCGCCCTTGTCCTGCCGTTCGCCCTGATTTCCCATGCCTCAGCCCAGCCCACCGGGCGAACAGTGGCGATAGGCGCCGATGCCACCCACCTGTTCGCCACGTCCGTCTGGGCAGGCGGCCTGGCGATGCTGGTCTTCGTGCTTTTCCCCGGGGTGCGGAAGATGACTCCCGCACCCCGCGCCGATGTCATCGCGGCGGTCGTGCCGCGTTTCTCGACCCTGGCGCTGATCGCGATGGCCGGAATCTCGATCACCGGGTTCTACGCCGGTTGGCTCCAGGTCGGGAACCTGGCCGCCCTCACGGAGACCGACTACGGCAAGTCCCTGCTCGCCAAACTGATCCTGTTCGCGGTCATCCTCGTGCTGGCGGCGGTCAATCTGCTTGTCATCGATCGAAGACTGCGTAATCGCGACCTCGCGCCAGTGTGGACGCGCCGGTTGCGGTGGACGGTTTCTTCCGAACTGGTGCTCATCGTCCTGCTGCTGCTCGCGGTTGGCCGGATGACGAGTCTTCAACCGGCGCGCGATGTCATGGTGGAACGCGCTCGCCAGGTGGAGATCGCGTTCGACACCGATCCGTCCACCACGCTGCTCCTCGCGCCCGGAGTGGTTGGGGTCAACCATTTCCGGCTCGAGGTATCCGGACCAGCGCTCCCGGCCGATACCGAAGCCCTCCTCCGGCTGACGATCCCGGCGAACGAGGCTCTCGGTACGCGGGAAATCCAGCTCTCACGCGTCACCGGCAACGCCTTCGAGTACCACGGCAACGAGATCGGCATCGCCGCCGACTGGGAGTTCACGGTCATCCTCCGGCAGCCGGGCGAAGCCCAGATCCAGGATGCAACGACCGTCAGCATCGGCGCCACCGCACCTCAGGTCGATGTTCCGGATGCGCCCTGGCGGTTCGAAACGCTTGGCGGCCTGACCGGTCTCGCCCTCATCATCGGTGGGTGTGCGGCGCTGATCGTGGCACTGCGCAGCGCCTCCCCCACAACCCGCAAGGAGAGCGCCGGTCTGGGTGGCGCGGCAATCATCCTGGGGGTGATCCTGCTGATGCAGGCGAGGATCGACCCCGTCCTCGCCACCGCCACCGGTGCCCGGGCGATCGACCCCACCGATGTCGCGATGGTCGAGCGTGGTGAGGCCATTTATGTCGCGCAGTGCCTAGCATGCCACGGGGCGGAACTTCGTGGCGACGGCCCGGACAGCGCCGGGATGTCACCTCCTCCCGCCGATTTCACCGCTCCTCACGCACAGGCGCACAGCGAAAGCGACCTCGTGTACTGGGTGCGAAATGGCAAGCAGGGCACGGCAATGCCGGGCTTCGGCACCACGCTTTCCGACCAGGATATCCGTGATGTCCTTAGCTACATCGCCGCCGGACAGGAATCCACGACCACGATGGCAATCACGCCCGCGGATCCGGTCACTTGCACGACCGAGCCGGTATCGATGGAGACCCTGGCGGCCCTGGCGGGAACGGGAGCAATGTCGCCCGTCACCGCCGTCACCCCCTCCGGAGCCGGCGTCGACGACCAGGTGACGGGCGACATCGAACTCACCGTCCGGCAACTGCTCGCCTGCACCAACGGGATGGACACCTGGCGACGCCTCGGTCTCTTCACCGATGGCTACCTGGCAACGACGTTCGCGGGCGGAATCCCTGCCGGATTTGCCGAAACGGCGGACACCGGCGCCCCCATGCCAATGAACCAGTGGCTCGCGCTTGTGGGAATCCGGGAAGTCTCCCGGCTCGAAGACGGCCGGGTGATCGCCACCATCGAGATCGATGATCCGACCGGGCAATTCGAACTTCCGGGCGCTGCCACCGCCTCGGGCACGATCGAGGCCCAGGTGATCTTCGCGGAGCAGGACGGTCAGTGGCTGATCGACGGAGTCATCACGCCACCGGGCTGACCAGGGTTTGACCGTATTCAGCCGCCAGGTCCGGCGGCGGGTCATCCATCTGGCGGAAACCGGGAATCAGGATCGAAGCGAAGCCCACGCACTGTGCGGTCACCGCCATCGCCACGATCGCGGTGCGAAATCCGGCTCCCTCGATCAGATTCCCGGCCACCAGCACCCCGAATGGTTGGGCGGCCATCGCAATCGCCGAATACGTACTGAACACGCGGCCCCGGATCACTCTCGGACTTCGCTCGTGCCGCAGTGAAACCATGATCGGGTTGATGGGCCCCATCAGCAGCCCCACCCCGAAAAACGCGACCGACAGCAGTGCCACCCCCGGCGCCACCAGGAACACCCAGAACTCGACGGGCACCAGCAGGAAGCCAACCGTCCACAGGGCGAACCGCCTGACCCTTCCGGAGAACGCGCCATAGACGGTCGCGCCGAGGAACGCCCCGCCGCCGGTGGCCGCGAGCACGATTCCCAGCGAGGCGGTCGAGCCGATTTCATCCCGGAAGTACACGGGGAGGATGACCCCGGCGGCGGCCACCGAGGTCGCGTTCGACAGGGCGAGCACGATCACCATCGGCCAGAGGACGGGATCGCGCCGGATGAACCGCAGCCCAACCGCAAGGTCCTCGCGATAATTCCGGGCAGTCGACGCCTGCGCCCCGAACAGTCCAACCGGTATCGCCAGGACCACGATCAGGGCCGAGATCGCGGATGCCCCGCCGTCCAGCCAGAGGGCGTGGCGAGCGCCAAGCAGCGCCACCAGCACGCCGGCAAGGGGAGTACCGACCAGGACCGCCAGGTTTTGGAGCGATTCAAACCATGCATTGACCCGATCCAGCGGCATCCCGGCCGCTGCGGTCAGTTCCGGCACCATCGAGCGTCGCGCCGTCAGGGCCGGTACATCGAGCAGCGAACCGAAGAAGACCAGCACCAGCAACATCCCGAACGACAGGCCGGTGGTGGCGTAGAGGAGCGGAATCAGCATCGTGGCAATGGCGCAGACCAGATCCGAGACGATGCTGACGCGCCGGTACCCGAGCCGATCGACCAGGACGCCGCCGAACATCCCGACCGCGAACCCTGGAAGCAGCACCGCCGCCGCCACGACGCCGGTCCTGGCGGCACTGCCCGTGGTTTCGAGCACGAACCACGGAATCGCGATCACGCTGAGTTGCCGGCCGATCTGCCCGATCGTGACGGCAAGCATCAGGGCGTACAACTGCCGGCGGGCGCCGGCGCGGCTGTCACTCGCGGTCATGGGAGGAGTCCGGTGGCAGAACCGGGTAGAACCCGGTCAGGAATTCGTACAGGGTGCCCTCGCCGGAGGCGACGCTGTCTGGATGGAATTCGGTGTGGGGTTCGAACTGCTCCATCATCGCGCCGAACGCCTGCTCGAATGCCACCACCTGCTCGTCCGTCAGGCGCAACCACTGCCGTCCAATCACGAGGCGGCGCGGCGCGTAGACATCCTCGTGGACGTGATCGATATCGATCAGTCCGGCCGATATCGCCCGTTGCACTTCGGTCACAACTTCGTCGAGCACGAGGGCAAGATAGGCATCGAGTGCCGACTGGCCATCCGCGCCAGAACCGAGCAACCGTTTGTCGATGCTGAGCCGGTAGGCCGTCGCCCTGTAGTGCTTCTCGGTAATGCCGGATACCACCCGCGTCTTGTCGACGACGATCAGGTCATGCGCTTCGAGCAGGTTGATGTGGTGGTAAAGGCGCGTCCGCGGCACATCGAGCAGGTCCGCGAGTTCCTTGACCGTGCGCGGTTGCTGCCGCAGCAGTTCGAGCAGCCGGAGCCGGAGCGGGTCACTGATGAGGCGAACCACCTCGGGGTCGTTGATGACGCGAATCGGACCGGTAACCGGCATGCCTCACCTCCATCGTTCAACCATCATAGACCATTCAATGCGATTTGAACAGCGATTCACACAGGTACTGGTGAGGCGGACAACACGATCCATTGCCGTCATTCTGACTGCGTGCGAGGCATTGAGGCGCAGCCGAACGGGATCTCGCGACGCGGCGAAGCTGGTCCACGCTGAAAGACGGGCCGACACACGCTCGCTGGTCGGCCCCTACAAACGACCGAACGACGAGCGCGACCCGGAATTCGTCGTCCAGTAGGCCTCCACCGCCACCTGTCCACCTATGACCCCGAATCGGGAACGGGTGAGAACTCACAGGGATAGGTATGCGGGATCTGAATCGCCTTCCGTAGGGGCCGATCGGCCCCTACGACAACGAGGAAAGGAGTTGCCAAGCGTCGCTTGGGCGCTACCTGCCCCAGTGGGCCGGGAGAGAGAGGCAGGGTCGGTCAACCGCGGGAGGCCACTGCCAGAGTGGCGGTCGCCACGAGCATTTCAGCAGGCAATTCCGACCGCCGGATACGGGATAGTTGAAACCGGAGGTCAGGCGCTGAGTTTGCTCGACGGGAGATCCGTGGCCGGTGCGAGGCGGTCGAAGTCGTCGACCAGCAGGTCGGAACTCATTGCCCGGAGGGTCTGGGTCATCCGGTCCAGCTTCCGGCGCAACTCACGCTCTTCCTCGGCGCCCCAGAGTGGGGTGACGGTGCTTTCGGCAAGTTCGGCGCGCAGCATGGTTGACTGCCGGGTCAACTCGCTCGAACCCCGGACCAGTTTCGCCAGCGATGCCTCGATCCGTGGGTTCATCAACCCATGCTGGTAGACGAACGCCATGCGCCGGGCGCGGTCGGCGATCATCTGCGTTTGCTGTGCCGAGAAGGTCTCCGTGTCCTCCGGCATCGGCACCCCCGCCTTCCGGGCGATCTGGATGCTTCGCTGCAGGCGGCAGTGCTCGTCCGCCAGCATGAGCAACCCGTCGCGAGCAGGCCAGCCGGCTGGAATCGCCTGTGTAATGCAGGCAATCACGGCGTCACGATCGCCCCGCTCCAGCTGGTAGGCGACGTACGGACCGATGTCGCCATCGGTCACCTTCGGCAACCGCTTCTGACCGGGGCGCGGCAGGCTGTAGTGCTGCCGGGAGAGTTTGCGCATGACCAGGCTGAACACGACCACGGCGAGGAGGGCGACGAAGAACGAAGCCGCAATCGATCCGCCCCGAAGGAGCAGGCTCCCGAAAAACACGAGTAGGAAAAGGAAGAATCGCATGCGACGGCTCCATCCGGCTGATGCTGGCGGCGGTGAGACGACGTTGTCTCCCGGCAACCGGTGCTTCAATGATATACGACAGCTTCGCGCTTTTCGGTGGGGACAACCCTACTTCGAGAAGAAACAGGTCCGGCAAACAGGCCGAACCCATCGGCATACGGGTATTCACCCGGATGTGCGCACCTGGAGTGACCGGCAATAGGCGATGGAGAAATCGCCAGGCAGGGGCGGACCTGCCGCCGTTGAGGAACGAACCGCTCCCCGCGTGTCGCAGGCGGCGAAGCCTGCCCTGAGCGAGCGCAGCGAGTCGAATGGGTCCGCCCGCCCTGTCGCCGATTGCTCTTGATGTGATCGCAATCCCGTCGAACCTGGCCGAATGCGCAAGCTGGAAGAAGTCGACTTGGTGTACGTACACTATGATGCAGCGTGTCGACCACCCAGGTGCCAGTCGACACGGTTCAGGACGTTCCAGGCCCGATACGGGTAGTGACGGAGGAACAGATGAGCGGCGTTCGCGTACTGGTCGGCACCCGCAAGGGCGCATTTGTCATGACATCCGATGAACAGCGATCGGACTGGGATGTGACCGGTCCCATCTTCCCCGGTATGGAGATCTTCCATCTCAAGGGGTCTCCCGTCGATCCGAACCGCATCTACGCCTCCCAGGCAAGCGACTGGTTTGGCCAGATCATGCACCGGTCCGACGACGGCGGAAAAACCTGGGACACAATCGGCAACGAGTTCACCTACGACGGCGTGCCTGGCACGCATCAATGGTATGACGGCACCCCGCACCCGTGGGAGTTCCGGCGCGTCTGGCACCTCGAGCCGTCGCTCCACGATCCGGACACTGTCTACGCTGGCGTTGAGGATGCCGCCCTGTTCAAGACCACCGATGGCGGCCAGACCTGGAAGGAACTCTCCGGCCTGCGGACCCACACCACCGGCAACACCTGGCAGCCAGGCGCGGGCGGGCTGTGCCTGCACACGATCCTGCTCGATCCCACCAACCCGGACCGGATTTTCGTCGCCATTTCCGCCGCCGGGTGTTTCCGGAGTGATGACGGCGGCGAAACATGGACACCGATCAACAAGGGTCTTCGCTCTGACTACATCCCGGACGAGGATGCCGAGGTCGGCCATTGCGTCCACAACATCGCGCTGCATCCGTCCCGGCCCGAGACGCTGTTCATGCAGAAGCACTGGGATGTGATGCGGTCGGACAACGCCGGTGAGCTGTGGAGCGAGGTGAGCGGCAACCTGCCGACCGATTTCGGTTTCCCGATCGGGATCCACGCCCACGAGCCGGAAACGATCTACGTGGTGCCGATCACTAGCGATTCCCACCACTTCCCGCCCGAAGGCAAACTGCGGGTGTACCGCAGCCGGAGCGGCGGCAACGAGTGGGAGGCGCTGACCGACGGCTTGCCGCAGCAGGATTGCTATGTCAACGTCCTGCGGGACGCGATGTCGATCGACCGCCTCGATTCCTGCGGTATCTACTTCGGCACCACCGGCGGCCAGGTCTACGCCTCCGCCAACTCCGGAGACAGCTGGAACGCGATCGTTCGCGACCTGCCGGCGGTGATGTCGGTGGAAGTGCAGACGCTGGCATGATCAGGGTCCAGCTACCGGCGCACCTGCGGTCGCTGGCGGGTGTCGGCCGCGAGGTGCAGCTCGACATCGCCGCTCCTGTCACGCCGGCCGCGATCATCGACGTGCTGGAAGCCAACTACCCGGCGCTGCGCGGCACGATTCGCGATCACACCACCCACAAACGGCGGGCGATGGTGAGGTATTTCGTCTGCGAACGGGACATCTCTCACGAACCAGCCGACACCCCGGTCCCGGAGGTCGTGGCGAAGGGTTCGGAGCCGTTCCTGATCATCGGTGCGATCTCCGGCGGTTGAATCCGGCCGTTCATGGCGATTCCGTGACACATCCTGTTCACGACACCGTGCCGGAATGGTGATGCACCGCTCCCCGGAATCCTCCACGATTGTGGCAATGGGATTCGCCAGCCGTCAATGGGGTGGAGACGTTTCGACCCCAGCCCGTTGGCCGTGCACACGCGCCGCGGCGTCCCGCATGCCGGCTGCGCCAGAGGAGGACATCTCGTTATGACCCAACTCCTGAAAGTCCAGAACTTCACGGTCTCCCGTGATGGGTTCGGTTCCGGCGAGGGCCAGACCCTGGAGCAGCCGTTCGGCCACGCCAACCCGATGGAACTGATGGCGTGGATGTTCCCGACGGCGACCTGGGGGAGGATGGCCAGCGGAGGCGGAAGCCAGGGAGTCGACGACCATTTCGCGCGCGATTTCTTCAACGACATCGGCGCCGAGATCATGGGTCGCAACAAGTTCAGCCCACAGCGCGGTCCCTGGGAGGACGAGGAATGGACCGGCTGGTGGGGCGACGACCCACCGTTCCACACACCGGTCTTCGTACTGACTCACTACCCGCGACCGTCGTTCACGCTGTCCGACACGACGTTCCATTTCCTGGACGCCCCTCCCCAGGAGGCGCTGACCCAGGCCAAGGCAGCGGCCAACGGGAAGGACGTTCGGATCGGCGGCGGAGTTGCCACCGTTCGGGAATTCCTCGACGCCGGGTTGATCGACGCGTTGCACATCGTGGTCGCTCCAATCGAGCTGGGCAGGGGCGAACGGCTGTGGAAGTCGCCCGACGACCTCATGGATCGCTACCAGCACGAGTCGGTCGCCAGCCCCAGCGGCGTCACCCACCATCTGTTCTGGCGGTAGCCACGGATCAGGTGGTGGGAGCGAAGGACAGCCACACGGCGCAGACCGCTCGGTGTGTCCCCAAAACCGGCTGCCCAGAGGCAGCATACAGGAGCTATCAGCACCATGCGCAGGATCATCGTCACGGAATTCATCTCGCTGGACGGCGTCATCCAGGACCCCCATCACTGGCACTTCGAGTTCTGGAGTGACGAGATGGGGGCATACAAGTTCAACGAGGTCATGACGCACGACGCCCAATTGCTGGGGCGCGTCACCTACGAGGGCTTTGCGGCCGCCTGGCCGGAGTACCAGGATGGCGCCGGCTTCGCCGACCGCATGAACGGCATGCCGAAATACGTCGTCTCGACCACGCTCGAGAACCCTGCCTGGAACAACACGCATGTCATTCGCGAGAACGTGGTCGAGGCATTGCAGGCGCTGAAGGACGAGCCGGGACAGGACATCCTGGTGGCAGGCAGTGGCAAGCTCATCAACTCGCTGATGGATTCCGGCGTGATCGACGAGTACCGCCTGATGGTGCATCCGATCGTGGTCGGCAAGGGGCAGCGCCTGTTCGATGATCGCGAGACCCCGGCGTCCCTCACCCTGGTCAACACCGAACCGCTTCCCAACGGCGTGATCGTGCTAACGTATGCGCCCAAACGCGAACAGGACGACGCTGCGCCGCACCCCTTCCACGACCAAATCGCGAGCGAGGCGTAACAGGGTGCCTGCCCACCAGAGGGCTCGGAGGTCGTAGCCACCGCGTTCCATTCTCGAACATTCAGGGGGAGGACACGCGCGAGCAGCTGGCATGCAGATTACGCAACCGGCTGTGCTCGCTTGGTCCTCCCCTACACGACCTCATCGCCGAACGGTTCCGCCAGCACCCACCATTTCTGTCATTCCGATCGCGTGCGAGGCAGTGAAGCGAAGCGGAACGAGATCTCCCGACGTCGCCGGTCCACCATTGGTGTACGTCTCAACCAGACGTACCTGAATCGATTCATTCCGGATTCCGCATCAGGCACCCAACCCGGCCTCCCGCGCCCGCACGATCGCCTCGGCCCGGTCCGCTACCTGCATCTTGCTGAAGATCACGCTGACGTTGTTCGCCACCGTCTTCACACTCAGCGAAAGCTGGTCGGCGATTGCCGCGTTCGATCGCCCCTGGGCCAGCAGCGTCAGGATTTCCCGCTCACGAACAGACAATCCCGGGAAGGCATCCGGCGCGACCGGTCGCACATTCGAGAACCACGACAACAACCGGGTTGCCACGGCGGGACTGAACAGCGATTCGCCTGCCGCGACGGCCCGTACGGCGCGGATGATCTCGTCCTCGTCGCTGTCCTTCAGGATGTACCCGCGCGCGCCAGCCCGCAGCGCCGCGAACACGGAATCGTCATCCTGGAACAGGGTGACGACCAGCACCTTCGCCTCCGGAACCGCCGTCACGATCTCGCGGGTCGCGGTGATTCCGCCCACCTCCGGCAACTGGAGGTCCATCAACACCACATCCGGCTGGTACTCGCGGGCGAGGTCCGTTGCCTGGCCACCGTCGACCGCTTCGGCCACCACCTCGAAACCCGGTACTGCGTCCAGCAGGAGTCGCAGCCCCTTGCGGTAGAGCGGGTGATCCTCCACGATCATGATCCGCACCGTTGGGTCGCTCATGCCGCGCTCACGGTCATGGGAATCCGGACCTCGACACGGGTTCCATCGCCCTCCGTTCGCCTGCCGATCGACGTGGTGCCGCCAAGCTCGCGTGCCCGTTCCCGCATCGATTGCAACCCAACTCCCGGCGTCACGAGGGCGGCATCGAACCCGCTCCCGTCATCCTCGATGAGCACGCGCACCGTCTCCCCATCGCATTCCAGGCTGACTCGCAACAGTCGTGCTCGCGCGTGACGCACCGCGTTTGTCACGGCTTCGTCCACAATCCGCACGACCGCAACTTCAACCGCGGCCGGCAGCGGCGGCATCGTCTCTGGAGCATCGAACGTCACCATCAACCCACCGTACTCCGTATCGGCCTTTTGCGCCTGGAGGCGGTCGAGACGGGCGCGCAGCGCGCCGATCAGTCCGAGTTCATCAAGGGCCGGCGGTCTCAAGCCGTAGACCAGGCGACGAATGTCATCAAGTGCAACGCGCAGTTCGTCCCGAAGTTCGCGCAAGGACTGGTCTGCAGCGGCAGGATCGCTGTGCAGCCGGGACCGGATCGCCCCGGTCTGCATGATCAGGGCCGCCAGCTGGGCCCCGAGGCCGTCGTGCAGGTCCCGGCGCAGGCGTCGTCGCTCCTCCTCGCGGGAAGTCACGATCTGCTCGCGGGACCGTTGCAGTTCGGTCGCCAGCGTCACGGTATGCGCCGCGATCCCGATCTGGTAGGCGAGATCCGCCAGCAACCGGCGGTCCGATGCCGAGAAGACTTCGCCCGGCGTGCGTTGCGCAACCTCCAGGGCCCCGATCGCGGCGCCCTGGTAGGTCAACGGCAATCGCACCACCGCCGCCGAGAGCGTGCCGGCGGAGGCAACCAGTTCCTGCCCGTTCGCGCGGTCGAGGAACAGCGCCGCGTATGGCAGCCGCAGGGACTCCGCCGTGGTCCGGACGATCTGCGGTAACAGGTCGTGAATCCCGGCGGCATTGACGACCTGCTGGCCGAGCCGGCTGATGACCGCGTAGGGATCGTCACGATCGCCGTACACGAAGCGGTCCACGGCTCGCTGCACGCGAGTGCGCACCGGCTGGAACGCCACCGCCACCAGCCCGGTAGCGGCCAGCGAAAGCACCAGGCTGTCATCGGTGCCGAGCAGACTGCCGATTCCCAGCACGATCGCCATGTAGCTGGCGATCACGACGCCCGTCATGGCCAGCCAGACAATCGTGCGTCCGAAAATCACGTCGATATCGAACAGGCGGTGGAACAGGATCGCGCCCGCAACGGCGAGGAACGGGAGGTTGAAAGCGATCGGGTTGAGCACCATGAAGCCGAACAGGTTCGCGATTCCGGCGGTGGAATCGTCGATGTTCCGCATCATCGCATCCTGCACGAAGAACAATGGCAGGCCGATCGCAAACCCGAGGATGACCCAGCGCGACTGCCGCCGCTGCTCCGGCGTCGACACCCGCAGGTAGCGCCAGGCGGGGATCAGCAGCACGCCAGCCAGCAGCGCCACGTCGGTTATCACCTCGGTGACGACGGTGTCCAGTACGGACGGCCAGTTGCCGAATGCAAACGACACCAGGGTCAGCAGGGTGTACAGCCCGATCAGGGCAGCCCAGCGGGGAACGAAGCGGCCATCGGGAAACAACAGCGGCAGGGTGAAAAAGCCCGAGATGGCAACCACCGTCATCGCCAGGATCACGACCTGGAGCGTCGTCCGCCCGGGGTAGAGATCGGGCACGTCCGGTGGGTAGGACGCCACCATGAACGCGGTCATGACCACGGCGAGGTAGGTGGAGAACCCGGCAGGATGGCCGCGAGTGACGAGCAGCCCGCTCACCCCCAGGAAGACCAGCGTCGTGGCGATCCGGATGACCACGGTTGCCTGCGCCAGGGCATCCATCCCAAGGTGGACCACCGCCAACGCCCGGACAGTGGCGTCGCGCTCGGCGGGCGTCAACTGGTCGAGGCTGGCGGCGGTCTGCAGGTCGGCGGGCCAGGTCGCGATTGTCACACCCACCGCAACAGCGAGCACGGCCAACCAGATGACGAGGTATGGCCAGCGGGAGCGATCGAAGGTCAGCGCCTTCATGGGCTCCTCCGGAATGTACGGAGTGGGTGATGGCGTCACCCACTCCCGGATGCCAACGCCGTCGACGCTCCCTTGACGTCAGGCTACCTCGAAGAATACCGACATTCCGTCCATCGCGTGCGGGTACCCGGTGGCAAACGGCAACATGCAGACGCCCATGTAGTGACCGGGGTCGAGCTGCACGTCGAGCCAGCTCGTCACCCCGATCCCCAGGATGCCGATGGCAGCCACCGGCAGGTAGTCGATCACCTTCATGTCCGGCGAGGGGGTAGCGTCCTCGGGCAGCATCAGCAGCGCCATGAAGTCGTCCTGGGTGAAGTCGGCCGGCACGGGCAACACGGCGACATCGTGCAGGGTGGTGCCGGTGTTCGTGATCTGCCACCGCACCGGAGCGCTGGTGAACGCCGTTTCCGGCAGGCTGATGACCATTTCGTGCAGGTCGACCAGGACGTCGGCCACAGGTTCGGCCGGTGTCCCGAACTCGCCGTCGATCTCGAACCTGATCTCGCTGCGGCCGGAGATCGGATCGAAGGCGATGTAGCGGCCGGGATGCAGGTCCACGATCCCGGTCACAGCCTCGCCACCGGGCTGCGGCCAGTCGGGGACGCCGACCCAGCCGATGTCCTCGAATTTGAGGGCGGTTTCCACACCGTCGTCCGATGTCATCAACTCGGTGATCATGTCTTCGGTCGCGTCGTCCGGGAATCTGCCGAGCGCCCAGTGGCTCTCGGTCATGGTCCCGGTGTTGGTCACGCGCAGCATGGTACGGCCAGCAGTCACCGATTCCGGAAAGACGAACCCGGCATCGGTGATCTCGACATCGAGCACTGGGAAATCCCCTGCCGCTTCGGGCGACGCTTCCTGTGCGTGGGTGGAAGCCGGAAGGGCAGCGCCCACTCCGAGGCTGATTGCCAGGGCCGCAAACTCACGACGATTCATCAAGTAGCTCCTTCGTGGTGTTGGGCAACCTTGCCCACTGGAAGGAGCATGCCAGCGACGCTTTCCCGGGCGACAGGGGCCAGAATCCCGGTTCTCCGGGAACCCTTCACCCGACCCGCGTATGGGCCGACGGCCCGAGCCCAGCGAGGGTCTGTCGGCCCGTGATGCGCGAACGGATGGTGCGGGTGGACAGACCCTCGGTCTCGCTGACGCTCAACCGGGACCGTCCACCCTTACGTGAGCCTCTCGCCGGTGACACAACGCCACCCGGCTACGGCTTCATGCCTTCCCGGGTGCGGGCGTCTCGACCCGCACACCCTCCGTGTACGACCGGATCGCGGCATGCGCGAGTTCGAGCGCCCGCAGTCCGGCCCGGGCGGGAACGGGTGGCGGGTCGCCTCGCCGGAACGCGTCGAGAATCAGGTCCATGTGCCGGTCGAGCGTCTGGTGGAAATCACGGTCGCGGTCGTTGAAGTACCCCGCCTGCCAGACCTCGGCAGTCTCGCTGCCGGCCACCTGGAACTGGAACGACTGCACGGTGTCGCCAACCACGACCCTGCCCTTCGTCCCGTTGATCTCCAGCCGGTGCGTGTCCGGGTAGGCATAGGACGAATCGTACGAGCCGACGATGCTGCCGACGGCGCCCTGCGCGAACCGGATCGCCAGCGAGATCGTTGAATACCCCTTGCCGGTCATGTCCGTCATTTCGGCCATGATCGACGTGATCGGACCGGCCAGGAATTCGAGCATATCGAAGGCGTGGCACTGGGTCTCGATCAGGTTGGCGTGGGGATGCGTGCTGTTGCCCTCACCGCCGAATCGCCAACTCGCGAACACCACATCGCCCAGCGCGCCGGCGTCGATCGCTGCCTTCGCCTTCTCGACCGGCTTCGCGTACCGGTGGTTGAAGTCGATCGCGAAGAAGAGGCCGCGAGTTGCAGCCGCTTCCAGCATCGCCTGGGCCTCACCGAGATCGAACGCAAGCGGCTTCTCCACCACCAGCGGAATCCCCGCCTCGATCACCGTCATCGTGGGCGCCACGTGCAACTGGTTCGGCAGCGACAGCACGACCAGGTCAGGCCGCTCCGCCTCCAGCATCGCGGGGAGGTCGGTATACGCATGTGTCCCGAACTCCGTGGCCCGAGCGTTCACCGTTTGCGCCGTTCGGCCCACGATACCCACGAATTCAACGTCCGGATTGCCCGCCAGGTATCGCGCGTGCTGCGCCGACCAGTTGCCGGTCCCGACCAACGCGATCCTGAGACGGTCAGAGCTCATGGGTCACCACCACCTTGCCGGAGTTGCCTCCGAAAAACGTCTCGTAAGCCTGGGAGAGCGATTCGATGTCCATGACGTGCGTGACGATCTGCCGGAAGTAGTCCGGGTTGGCCCGGAACCGGGCGAGGTTGACGGCAAGATCGGCATACGGAAAGTACTCGCTGCCGAGCACCGCGTGCTCCGGCGCAATCAGGTCGCGCGAGACGTTCAGCACGATCTCCTCGCCGTGACCGACGCAGACGAGCCCGCCTGGCTTCGCCAGCACGTCGAGGGCAGTCCGGCGAGCGGCGGTGCGGCCGGAGGTGTCGATCGCAATGTCGACCAGCGGATGCCCATGTTCGCGCAGGGCATCCGCCAGGTCCTGCTCGCCGAGCTGGATCGGGATGCCGCCAAGCCGCCGCGCCAGGTCGAGCCGGTACGGCACCAGGTCGGTGATGAACACCGGAAGGTCGCCCAGGATCGTCTTCGCCATCGCCAGCACGCCCAGCCCGATCGGCCCCGCCCCGCAGACCAGCACCGACTGGATATCCGGATGGACGAGTTGTGCGCGGTTCACGGCGTGACCGCCGGTACCCATCACGTCGAGCAGCAGAGTGGCGTCGACCGGCGAGAGATCGTCGCCAACCGGGAAGAAGATGGTTTCCGACACCACCATGTACTCGCCATAGCCGCCGTCGTGGGTGAATCCCATGTCGGCGCGTTTGGCGAGACAGAGGTTCGTCTTGCCCATACGGCAGTTGCGGCACTCGCCGCAGTAGTCCATCAGGAAGACGCCGCCATGCGTGCCGGGCGCGATGGAGGTCCCCCGGCCGCCTTCGACTACCACGCCGGTTGCCTCGTGGCCGGGCACGACCTCAGTGCCGTTGAGGTACTGGTGCCGGTCGGACCCACAGAGCGAGTTGGCGGTGACCCGGATCAGCAGTTGGCCCGGGCCGGGGTCGGGAACTTCCCGCTGCCGCCAGCCGATCACCCCATTCCCCTGGAAGTGCGCCGCGTGCATGACCCGTGTCATTCAGTTTCACCTCGACGAAATCGGAGTGTGACCTGCGCCGCCGCCCCTGATGACAGGTCGGTACGCGTGGTAGGCATGGAAGCACCTTCCCTTGGGAATTGCTCAGACCATCGAGTACTCGAACAGATTCCTCGCTGCGCTCGGAATGACACTGGAGTGACAGATACGCGCCGGGCAACCGGGAGCATCACACCCACCCTAGAAATAGTTCACGCTGATGCCGCCGTCGACCACGAACTGGGTGCCGGTCATCCACGACGACTCGTCGGAGGCGAGGAAGACCCCGGCGTTGACAATGTCCTCTGCCCGGCCGAAGCGCCCGAGCGGAATCCGGTTGAGCCGTTTCATCTTCTCAACCTCGTTCGGGAAGAGTTGTTCCGACATCGGGGTCAATACCGGTCCCGGGCAGATCGCGTTGGCCCGCACGCCCTTCGGCCCGTACTGCACCGCCAGCGAGCGGGTCAGCGCGGTCACCCCGCCCTTGCTCGCGGTGTAGGCATCCTGCGGGTTGGTGCAGCCGACCAGCGCCACGAACGAGGCGATGTTGATGATCGAGCCGCCGCCGGCGTCGATCAGTGCCGGCACGCCGTGCTTGCAGACGAGGAAGATGCTCTTCAGGTTCACCGCAAGGACCGTGTCCCAGGTCTCCTCGGAGGTGCCGATCACCGAGGTATCGGCCTCGGGCATTATTCCGGCATTGTTGTAGATCACGTTGAGGTGACCGAATCGCTCCACGCCGCTATCGACCATGCGGTGCACATCCTCGTCGCTGGTCACGCTGCCGATCACCGGCAGCACGGATTCCCGCGAGCCTGGTTCGAGCCCGGAGAGCGTCTCCTCGAGTCCAACCTCGTTCACATCGGAGGCGACGACCTTCGCGCCATGGGACATGAAGACTGCCGTTGCCAGCCGCCCCATGCCGCTGCCTGCGCCCGTCACCAGAATCACCTTGCCATCAAGCCGTCCGCTCACGTCTCCCCCCTTTCTCACCCATTCCCGTTTGCCAGTCGGAGCGAACACCTCAGCCCTGCCGGATGGTCATCTCACCACCAGCGAGCCGGTCGGCATCCAGGATCCGGTCCATCCAGGCCGATTCGACCCGCGGCATCGCGCCCAACTCCTGCTCGGGCCAGAAGTGCGCGACCACCGACCAGCCGAGCACGCCGTTGACGATGTCGCCCTCGTGCTCGGAACCGTAGCCGGTGTCCGTGCTCCCCTCGTTCATTGTCGCGAAGGCGATTTCGGTTCCGTCCGGCAGCCGCCAGATCCCGGTATCGGCCCGCATGCCCGCCATCATCCCCGATTTCGAGCCAACCCACACCAGGGGGGCGCCTGCGTTCCCTTCCCCGCTGTATTGGTCGCGCCCGAGGTAGCGGCTCGCCTGATCGAGATAGTGCTGCCGCCCGAGTGTGTGCCGCATCTGCGCGCAGGCATCGGGACTGACCACCTCCCCTGCCGCAATGTCCGCCATAATCCGCATCAGGTCGCGGGGGCTGCATTCGGCCAGCGCCCGGTTCTCCTTGCCCTCGGCTTCCAGACGCTCACGCGCCTCCGGACCGTGCAGTACATACGATCCATAGCCAAGTTCGGTCATCGCGGCGTTGATCGCCTCGTAGCCACCGATACGCTGGAGCAACATCCGGGTCGCGGTGTTGTCGCTGACGATCACCATCAGCATCACGAGGTCGCGGATCGACCATTCCACGCCCGGCGACAGGTCACGCATGACGCCCGAGCCCAGCCGTCGCACATCCTCCCCGTACGGGAGCGTTTCGTCCATCGACAGCGTCCCGGCGGCCTGCTGCCGGAACACCTCGATCATCACCGGCACCTTGTACGTGCTCGCAGTCGGCATTGGCAGGTCAGCGTCGACCAGCAACTCCTCACCCGTGCGCAGGTTGCGCGCCGCCAGCGCGAACGCTCCCGGGAACCAGGCACGCGCGGCCGCGATCCGCCGCGCCATCAGCGCGTCGCACTCATTCAGTACCGTCATCGTGCCGCACATCCCTTCCCCGCACCCGTCCAGTGCTCTACCGCTCGTGTCCAGGCGATGATCGCCGATCCGGACACCGACCGCCGCGATTTTCAGGCACAATGACCGCGACACGAAAGGACCTCACCGCATGTCATCGAACTCCCGCATCCGGTTCGCCACCGATCTTTGCACCTTCTACGATCCCCGGATTTGGGGCGGCAGCGGCGGCTATGCCGACATCGGTTCCCTTTTCGATTGGGGCCAATGGGACGAAGCGGGTTTCTGGAACCGGGTGCTGACGGATGTCGCCGCCGCCGGTCTCGACGGCATCGAGATCACCTTCCCACCCGGCGACTGGACCAGCGCTCTGCGCGCCTTCGGCAGCGCCGCTGCCTTCCGGGACGAAGTCGCCTCGCATGGCCTGGAGGTCTGTGCCGGGTTCCTGCCGTCGCGACTGCCCGGCAGCGACGATCGCATGGACTTCGCGAATCCCGATCAGCGCGGGCAAATCCTGGAGGTGGTCGACGGGTACGCGGAATTCCTCGCCACCTGCGGCGCGACGACCCTCGTCACCGCCCTCGGATTGCGCCGCACGCGGCTCGCCAACCCGCCGTTTTTCGCCGACATCCACCAGGCGATGCCGGTGGCCGACACGCTCAACCAGATGGGCGCGGTCGCTGCCCGGCACGGCATACAGCTTGCCCTGCACCCCGAGGCGTTCACGGTGTTCCGCAACGCGCGGGACGTGGACCTGTTCATGCTGCTCACCGATCCCACCTATGTCGGCCTCTGCCCGGACACCGCCCAGTTCACCGTCGCCGGGTCCGATCCGATCGCCATCGCCGACCAGCACCGCGACCGCGTTGTCCTCACCCACTGGAAGGACGCGGTTGGTCCGGCACCGGCCGATGTCGAGATCGACGACCGCATCTTCCAGACCCAAATCCAGTGGTTCGCCCAGGTGGGCCAGGGCGTCGTCGACTGGCCGCGCTGGGCCCGCCTCCTGCGCGACATGCGCTATCGCGGCTGGGCAGTATTCGAACTCGACGGCGCGCTCGATCCGCGCGCCGACCTGGCAGCCATCCGCGCCTACGTCGAGAACTCACTCGGCCAC
>CAZSUN010000032.1:8113-36079 GCA_964610045.1 uncultured Sphaerobacteraceae bacterium | reverse complement strand
ACTCCGTCTCGATGCGTCAGATTGGCCAGGGCCTTCTCCACATTCTGGCGAAAAGGGCTGCCCACGAAATCGACGCCGAGACCAACCCCGCAGACGTCATGCTCGTACGTTGGCGAGCTGAGGAGGTATGTCGCCACTTTGGTGGCATCGCGATCGCTGGCCGACGGGAATTTCGGCGTCATGCAGAGGACTGTGAGGCCGCTTCCATCAAGCTCGGGATGAGGGGTCGGCATTGAGAGGCTCGCGACACGTGACACCAAGGTCGATGTCATCCATCCTAACGTCAAAGAATCGAGCAATCCTGTGGAGCGTGGTGGCACTGGGCTTATTGACTCCGCGCTCCCACTTGTAGACGGCGCTCACCGAAACCCGCAGGGCAACGGCCAGTTGCATCTGCGAGAGTCCGGCTTCCTGTCTCAATTCTCGAATAGACTGCAACGCTCTCTCCGATCACGGTAAGGTGTGTACGAAACTGTGGTGACGACGGTGTTTGCATCCAGGCTTTGGATCCATTGCTCCAATCGTGACTGCTGGATGCCCAGTAAGGACGTACATGTGGAGATGCGCAGCCTGAATCCAGTTGAGATATCTCACATTTCGGTCAACCTGACGTTGAACCGAAACGGGCAATGGTGAACGGCACAGCGTCAGCCTCTCGCGGCACCATTCACGATCGTGATCGTTCCTGGAACGTGTCCCGCATATGCGCCGCCTGAGATCCAGGCGCCGCACGTCCGAACACCGGACCACCACCGCCGAGGAGCTGCCCCGCTCGTCCGCCGAGTCGCAATCCGCATCCAGCGCATCAGCAATTGCGCCGTTGACTCCCGATCGAACCCGACACAACGCATCGGATCGACTGTTTGGACTGTCTATGACCGTGTCAATTTGCCGCCTTCCTGCCGACCACATTGTGGCCACAAACCGTCCATCATTGCTGTGGAGCGACGGCAAATCTGACAGCACGCCCACGACGACGCTGCACAATCACTCACCCGAGCATCCACTCCACATGCCACCATGCCTCTCCACGATGACTCATGCGGCAGCGGCATTCGCAAGCACATGTTGCGTATCCAGCAGGAGTGCGATGCCTTCCTCAAACGAGAGTTTTGGTTCGAATCCGATGAGTGTCCGGGCCAGGGAAATGTCCGCTGCCGAGTGGCGGATGTCTCCACTTCGCGCGGCAAGATAGTCTGGGAAGACTGGCCTGTTCAAAGTCCGGCCGAGTGTGACCAGAACCTGGTTTATCGTCACTGACCGCCCACTTGCCACATTGACCACCTGCCCGTTGGCAACCGGTGCTGCGGCGGCCAGGAGGTTGGCACGAACCACATCGCTGACCGAGACGAAATCTCGCGACTGTTCGCCGTCTCCATACACCCTGGGACGCCTTCCGGACGTAATCGCGTCGACGAATGCAGGGATTGCTGCGGCGTATGCGGAATGGGGATCCTGTCTGGGACCGAACACATTGAAGTAGCGCAGACCCAAGGTCTCCACCCCATACAGCCGTGTGAACATCGCGCAAAGCTGCTCACCAGCCAGCTTGGACATCGCATAGGGCGTGAGGGGCCGAGGGACCAGCGTTTCCACCTTGGGCAATTCGGGGCCATCACCGTATATGGCGCAGGTCGTGGCGAACACGACGCGGCGGCAAGCTTGCGCGCGCGCGGCCTCAAGGACGTGCAATGTGCCGTCGATGTTGGTACGGAAGGCGGCAGCCGGGTCGGCAACGGAGCGGGATACGGAAGGTTCGGCAGCCTGATGAAAGATCACCTCCACCCCGGAGGCGGCGAGGGAAACCGCCTCGCGATCACGGATGTCACCGACGACGATTTCGACATCGTTGCGGATTCCTGCCAAATTTGCTTCGGTTCCACTGGACAGGTTGTCAAGAATCCGGACACGATGCCCTTCGGCAACCAGTTGGTGAGTAATATGGGACCCGATGAACCCGGCGCCGCCGGTCACGAGATACATGTCAATGCTCCTGTTCCATCACATCTTGAGCGGAATCAGTGTCCCCGGAGGTTGAGGACCACGGGAACGGTGAGAGCCAGGATCTTGATATCGAAGCCGAACGACCGGTGCCGCACGTAGTAGAGATCGTGATCGAGCTTGATGGCGGAGTCCTGGACCGAACTGGCGTACCGGTACCGGACCTGTGCCCAGCCGGTCAGACCTGGCTTGACCTGATGGCGGCCGCGGTATGCTGGCAAGCGGGCTTCCAGTACGCAGGTGAACTCAGGCCGCTCCGGGCGGGGTCCGACGAACGCCATGTCTCCCCGGAGCACATTCCAGAGTTGTGGAAGTTCGTCCGCCCGCGACCGGCGCAGGAACCTGCCAACACGGGTCACCCGCGGGTCGGATTCTCGCGCCCAGATAGCGCCATGACGCTCGGCGTCGACGGTCATCGACCGGAATTTGTAGATGCGGAACAATCGTTCGTTGTGGCCAATGCGAATCTGGGAATAGAACACCGGACCCCGGGAGTCGAGTTTGATCACGATTGCCAGGAGAGGCAAGAAGGGCACGACAACCAGGCCGAGTGTTACCGCCATCACGATGTCGAGGGTGCGCTTGGCCAGTCGATACGCGATCGAGACCGAAGGCACCGGATCGTCGAAGTTGACCAGGCGGGAACGCTCGCCGGGTACCCTGGACAGCCTTGGCGCTGCCCCAGCAGATGCGGTGGGCCCGCCGCCACCTGGCAGACGCCGAGGTGGTTGGCCGACCGAGGATAGCGTCGGGGAGAGACAGGAAATGTTTGCCTGCTGGAGGCTCGGGATGTGGTGCGCTGCACCATCGGCTGCTGAGGTCCGCGTATCCGGGAGAAGGTTCGTAAGCATTGGTGTCGCACTCCTGACGTCAACCAGTGCGCCCGCGAGTTCATGAAGAAAATCTCGCAGGCAGATACAGGTTGGCGTTCTGCGCAAAGGAATGCACGCCAGCGGGTTCGGACAGTATTATGGAACCAGCCGGGTAGCCCCCTTGCGGGTTTTCCGGACATCGGCGGTGTGGTGGATATCACGGTTGGCCCCTTGGGATCCACCACATCGTCACTACTTCACGTGACGGACACATATCGAACCAAATGTGCTGCCTGCACCTCCTTGCTTACGCGAGCACGCCAACATTTCACCGGCAACACCCTCGCACGAAGAGAAGCCGTCTCGTGGAAGTCCCGGAACAGACTCTCTAAAGTACTAGCCCCATCGCCGCCAGCGTAGGAAGAATGGTCAGATCCGTCAAGAGTCCGTACAGGATCTGCCTGAAAAATCCTTTGCGGCGTTTCGAAGTGTCCCCAATGGGGCAACGCACTGCACGGCAGGAGTGATGGCAAACGTCCTCCATGGCACATCAACGTGTGGGCGTCACGAGGTTCGGCGACCGTTGAGGCTGTCGAATGAGCGGCGCGGCGGAGACTGAGCGGCATTCCTGTCGCTGGACGGTTGGCGATCGCCAGGGCTTGCCAGAGACATCGAGATTGGGGAGTGGGCAACATCACCGCCATCCTGGGTTGTCGTTCCGACACCATCCGATGACAGGGATGCGTCGGGTGTGGCCACGTAATCAGCGGAGATAAAGGTGACAATGGCCACCGGATAGCGCTTCGCGAGCATGACTTCGACGTACTCGTCCGAGACACCGACTTCGAACTGCTGCAGGATCAGCCGGAAGATTTCGACGGCCTCGAGCTCGAAGTACTGTTCACTCCCGATCCGAATCATGGGCAAGTAAGACGCGAAACGAACCGCAATCGAGCGGAGTCTGTTTTCGGAGTGACCCAGGAGAGGGGTGAGTTCGCATATTCTCAATCGCTGCATGTCGGCATGCCTCCCGTTCGTGGGCCATGTTGACCTCGCTGTTGCATGGTTCATGTGATCGTGGGACGCCGCCTCTGCCCCAGGATGTCGCTTGACACCGGGTGGAAACACGCGCCACAGCGACCGTACTCATCGCTTCGATTGCCAACCAGGAGCAGGAATGGCATGGGACCCTTCCCAAGAGCATAGTCGCAAAGTACTATTCAGTCTAGTACCTCGGTGCCTCGGTTTCTCGTAGCTTACGGATGGGTCCCCGCTTCAATGAACTGATCGACGCTCGGAGCAGTCCTCGTGCGACTCGTGATTACGGCTGAGCACCACTTCGTCCGATCCCCCGACGGCGCGTTCTGGGGGCCGGACAGCATGACCTACCGGTTCTGGCAGCGCTATCTGGAGGTCTTCGATCACGTATCGATCGTCGCCCGGGTGCGATCTGTCGACCAGGTAGATCCGGAGTTCACGCGCATCGATGGAGAAGGCGTCTCCCTCCACCGATTGCCCGAATACGTGGGACCTCGCCAGTACCTGGCCGTCCGACGGTCGTTCCTCAGGGAAGCGAGAGCAGCGATCACCCCGCAGGATGCGGTGCTGCTTCGCGTTGGGTGCTCGCCAGTTGCCGCGGCGGTGGAATCGGTCCTTGACCGGCGAGGACAACAATTCGGTGTGGAGGTGATCACGGATCCTCACATGGTGTTTGCTCCTGGCGCAATTCGCCATCCGCTTCGGCCGATGTTCCGGCGCATGTTCACCCGCCAATTGCAGCGGCAGTGCCAACATGCCGCTGCCGCGACGTATGTCACCCGGTCCGCGCTCCAGGAACGCTACCCTGCCGGTGCGGAGACGTTCGCCACCTCGTTTTCCGATGTCGATCTGCCGCCATCCGCATTCGTGGCGCACAGCCGACCTGCCGCTTCCCCAACGACTCCCCCATCCGTTGTCAGCATCGGATCGATGGCGCAGGTCTACAAGGGGTTTGACGTCCTGATCGACGCGCTGGCGCTCTGTGCCGCCCAGGGATTTCCGGTCAAGGCGACCCTGGTTGGCGATGGCCGGCACCGGACCGAGCTCGAGCAGCGGGCCCGCCGCGTCGGTCTCCAGGAACTCGTCACCTTTACCGGCCAGCTGGCTGGTGGGCAACCGGTCCGGGAGCAACTGGACCGGGCCGATCTCTTCGTACTCGCGTCCCGGACCGAAGGTTTGCCTCGGGTCATGCTCGAGGCCCAGGCGCGCGGTCTTCCATGCATCGGCACCCGCGTCGGCGGCATCCCGGAACTGCTTGACGATGACAGCCTCGTGCCCCCAGATGACGCCAAATCGCTGGCTGCCCGGATCGTCGCGTTCCTGCGTGATCCGCAGCGGATGGCTTCGGCATCCGCGCATGGCTTGAACAATGCCCACGAATATGGAGACGCCGTTCTCCATGCCAGGCGCGTCCGCTTTCTTCGCGAGCTTCACGCGCGAACACGTTCCGCGGGGTCACGCAAACGCGCGGCCGGGAGGTCAGCGGGAGATGACCGATCGCATCGGCGAATGCCGGTCACGGCCGAAAGGGGCGATGGATGAGAGTGCTCATTGCGATCACGCGCGGCGACAGCATCGGCGGCGCCCAGCTCTACGTGCGAACGCTTGCCAGCCGGCTCCAGGCCGATCAGCACGACGTGCTGGTGGTGGTTGGAACGGTCGGGACGCTCACCATGCTCCTGGAAGACGACGGCATTCCTGTCGTGGCTTGTCCATCCCTGCGCCGGCAACTCCATCCGCTTCAGGACCCGAAGGCCGTCCGCGATCTGGGCAGGATCATCCAGGCGTTCCGTCCGGACATTGTCTCGACCCACTCGAGTAAGGCGGGCGTCATTGGCCGCCTTGCCAGCCTGGTCAGTGGCGTCCCGTGCGTGTTCACTGCCCATGGGTGGGCCTTTGCCGATGGCGTACCGCAACCTGGCCGCGCGCTATGGCGTGTCGTCGAACGGCTCACCGCGCCGCTGGCGGCACGTATCATCTGCGTCTCGGAGTTCGACCGGAATCTGGCAATCCGGAACGGCATCGATGCGACCAGGCTCCGCACCATCCACAATGGCATCCCGGACGATACCATCCCGCTCCGCGGCAAGCGGGATCCGGAGCGCCCGGTGCGGATTGCGATGGTGGCTCGGTTTTCTCCCCAGAAGGATCAGCCGTCCCTCCTGCGCGCCATTCAGCATCTCCCGCAATGCGAACTCGACCTGGTCGGAGACGGGCCGCTGGAGGATTCGGTCAAGGTGCTTGCCCATCGCCTGGATATCCAGCACCGTGTGCACTTTCACGGGTATCGTCCGGATGTCGATCAGGTATTGGCCAACGCGGATATCTTCGTCCTGGCGTCGCACTACGAGGGGTTTCCCCTGACCACACTTGAGGCAATGCGGGCCGGGTTGCCCACGATTGTTTCGGATGTCGGAGGCGCGGCGGAAGCGATGATCCCGGATGTCACCGGCTTCGTCGTTCCGCCGGGTGATCACTGCGCCCTTCGATCCCGCATTCAGCAGTTGACCGATGATCCCGGGCTCATGGAGGAAATGGGACGCTCCGCCCAGGCCGCCTTCAAACGTTCCTTCACATTCGAACGAATGTATCGTGAAACTCTCGCCGTGTATGAAGACGTCCTTTCCGGCAACGCCAACCTGCCCGCTCCGGAACATTTCCGGGCGGTCGTTGCCCTCGCCCGGCAGGGACGTCGACTGGGACGAAGCATCGCATGGGATTGAGCCTGCAAACACTGTACGGGGTGGTTCGTCGCTGGTGGCTCCTGCTGCTGGTCATGCCGCTCGCTTGTGGCGCACTGCTCCTCTACGTCGGTATGAGCCGGACACCAATGTACGCGTCGACCACCACCATGCTGGTCACCGTTTCGCCGTCGGGCTCCCTGGACGACTACACTGCCAACCTGCTCGCACAGGAACTCACCGAAACCTATCAAACCCTCGTCGGCACGGACCCCGTCCTGAGTGCCGCGGGCGCCTCGGTCACGCCACCTGTGAGTGTGGATCACCTGCGGGGCAGTACCAGTGTTGCTGCGTCGAGTGGCGCCCTGTTCATGATCACCGTGGTCGATTCCGACCCTGTCCGAGCTGCGGCGCTGGTCAATGCGTTGAGCGTCGAACTTACGGAGTTCGTGGATAGTCTCTCCGACTCGGCAGGTGGCGAGGAAGGGACCACACTGACGACCGTGGTGCAAGGGACGGTGCCGGAGAATCCCTACGCGCCACGCCTGCCGGCATACCTGGCGTTCGGCATCATCGCCGGGTTCGCGCTGGCGGCGGTTGCCATTGCGCTCCACGAGCGGCTCAATACCCGCGTGCGTTCGGCTGATGACGTCGTGGCCCTCGCCGGGCTCGACTCGCTCGCCCGCATCCCGGTAATTCGAAAGCACCTCGCTGGGGCGGACTCGATCCTGCTCGACGATCCGGATGCCCAGGAGGCAGCCGAGTCCCTGCGCGTGATGCGCACGGCAGTCCTCGCTGCCGTGAACCAGGATGACCGCCATGTCCTGGTGGTTTCCAGCCCTGGGACTGGCGATGGCAAATCCCTCATCGCCGTTAACCTGGCGGAAACACTGTCCAGGGCCGGAAAGCTTGTCCTGCTGATCGATGCGAATTTCCGGGCACCGCGTCTGCACGAGGTCTATGACCTGGACAATACGCGAGGACTCGGCGCGCTCCTGCCCGATGGTCCACAGGCGTGGAAAACCGTGGCCGTGCGTGTGGCCACGAATCTCGCGGTGATCCCGGCCGGTCAGACGAGGTGCCAATCCTCGGATCTGCTGATGAGTGCCGATTTCGGCGCCCTGATCGACGACGTCCTGGCCCTGGCCGATGTCGTCATCGTCGATACCCCTGCCCTCGATGTCGCCAGCGACGCGATCGCGGCGGCCACCCATGCCGGCAAGGTCCTGCTCGTCTGCCGCACGGGAAGCACTCGTGCGCCCGATCTCGCGCGGGCACGGGAACTGTTCGAGGCGGCTGGCGCATCCGTCATCGGTGTGGTCGTGAATGGAGGTGCCGGGTCTGGTCCCCGGCGCACGTTTCGCCAGGTGGCGCAACAGATCCGTCACCCCGGAAAGACAGCCGCCACCACCGTCGAGCCTTTCCTCGCCAGTGGCATCTCCGCCTCCGACTGATTCCGATGCCACTCATGCCGCCGATCCGCCGTTTGCTCACCGATCGCTTCGCACGGGTGTGGCCTGGACGCTGGTTGGCAATATGGGATTCGCGGTCTGCCAATGGCTCACGGTGGTGGTGCTCGCCAAGCTGGCGAGTCCGGCAATGGTTGGGCAATATGCGTTGGCGCTTGGAATTACCGCACCGATCATGTTGCTCTCCAACCTTAATCTGCGGGCCGTGCAGTCGACCGATGTCATTGAGGAGCACCCGTTTTCGCACTATGTGCAGTTGCGGTTCGGTACCACGGTGCTCGCATTGGTTGCCTGCCTGATCGCCGCGGCGGTCGCCTCCTCCTCACATACGACCTTCCTCGTCATCGGGTTTGTGGCGCTCGCCAAGGCCTCGGAATCGATGAGTGATGTCTTCTACGGTCGATGGCAAAAATGGGAGCGGATGGACAGGATCGCCAAATCGATGCTCGCTCGCGGCATCGGCTCCCTGCTCGCACTGGCAAGCGTGGTGCGGCTGACCGGAAGCGTGGCATGGGGGATACTGGCCATCTTCATCGTCTGGCTGGCAGTCCTCCTCGCATACGACGCCCGGCCTCACCTGCGTGAAGGGTTCGTGGCCCTCCGGTATGGAATCACTCGTGCCTGGCATCGCGACTCGTGGCAAGCACTGCGGCCCCTTGCATGGGTGGCGCTTCCTCTGGGCATCGTTCAGATGCTGATCTCCCTGAACGCCAATGTGCCGCGGATACTGGTTGAGGGGTTTTCCGGGGAGCATGAGTTGGGCATCTTCGCGGCCATTGCCTACGTCACCGTCGCCGGGTCGACGATCGTTACCGCCGTCGGCCAGGCGGTGAGTCCACGGCTCGCCCGTACCTTTGCCAGTGGCGACCGCGCCGGCTTCGTCCGCATGCTCCGGTACCTGCTGCTGTTGTTCAGCGCCGGGTGCGCCCTGGCGCTGGCTGTCGTGCTGGTGGCAGGCCGGGTGATCGTCGCGATGCTGTACACATCGGAGTACGCTGCCCATGCAGCCCTGCTCCCGATATTCACGCTCTGCTTCGGGGCAGGTGCCGTCGTCTCGGTCTTCGGCTTCGGCATCACCGCCGCGCGCCAATTCCGGTCCCAGGTTCCGCTGGTGCTGTTGGCGACGACGGTAGCCACCGTGAGCGGGATCGTGCTGATCCCCCGGCTGGGAATCGAGGGCGCGGCATGGGCAGTGCTCCTGTCGCTCGTGGTCTGGTCCGTCGCCTCCGGAATCGTCCTCCGAACGATCCTGGCGACCATGCCACAGCCTCTTCCAGACCCCGGACTCACCAGTGTGCCGATGGGAGTGTCGAGCACATGACGGAGGTCCACATGCCCGCCGGGTCCGGACCGGGAAGCTCTTCGCGCTCGCACGGGGCGAATGGCGCCCGGCCACCCACGGCAGCCGCACGCAATCCAGTCCATGAGAGCCGCTGGGTTTTCGGGCTCCTCTGCGTCTACATCGCGAGCCAGGGATACACGGTGCCGCTCGTGCCGGTTGGTCCCTGGCCCCTGTGGCCGGGCCTTCCAGATCTGGCGCTGGGTGCGCTGATCGTCGCCTGGGTGATGATCCCGCCGCCGCCCGCGGTGACCGGTGTCCGCCGGACTTCCTTGCGGATCATGGGCGGAATCACGGTAGTCGCCATTGTCTCCTACGTCCTGTGGACGCTGTTGTTCGCCAATTTCGAGTCGCTCTCATTCGGATTCAACCAGCAAGGACCGCAGTTCGGCCTGTTCGAGGTCGTGCGCCTCCTGCAAGTGCTGGCGCTGTTCTGGATTGCACTGCACATTCCATACACGGCGTTCCGCCTGATGGTGCTGAGGCGGGTGGTCACGGGAACGTTCCTTTTCGTCTCCATGACCGTCCTCATCACGTTTCAGAATCTCGTATCTCCAGGTGTTTTTTCGCCGCTTCTTCCTCGCGATCAGGAGACGGCGGGCGCGTGGTGGCACTTCGTTCACAATTTCGATGGTTACGGACTGGGTGCTATTTCCTATACGCATGCGTATGTCGCGGCGCAGGTGACGCTCCTCCTTGGCCTCACCTTGCACCTTCGTGGCCACGAGCGAAGTTCTGGCAACGCGCTCATGGTGATGCTGGCGCTTGCCGCCACGTTGGTATCAGGAAGCCGGGCCGGGTTTGCAGGTCTCATGCTGGTCGCGCTCGCCTTCCTCCTGGCGAAATCACCGCGATGGCTGGTCCATTGTGCGATTGGCGTTGCGTTGCTCGGGGCCGGGGCGTTCCTGTATCTCTCGTCGCAACCGTCTACGGGCGACACTGGTACACCCATCGCCTCGATCCTCCAGCACCAGCTCAACGCGTTCCAGCCATTCGAGTCGGAAAACCTGGTCGGTCGGGACGAAATCTGGTCCGGGCGCATCGACTACATGAACGAGCACCCCTGGCGCTGGTTCACCGGGTGGGGGCTTGGTTCGTCACCAGACACCGGGCCCGGGCTGAGCCCGCACATGCTTCCGTTCCAGATCGCGTCGGAACTGGGTGTCGGCATGCTGGCAGTTGTGGCACTGGCCTGCCTGGCCATGCTCCGCACGATCTGGCAACGTGAAGATGGCGATCATGGCTTCTTTTGGGTGACCATCGCGCTGTTCCTGTCGTCTGCAACGCAGGAAACCTTTTATCCGGTGCCGAGCACGGGGTACTTCCTGGGTTTCTACCTCGTGGCGTTGGCGATCGTGATGCGGCCGGAAATCGATCCGGTTGCAGATCCTGCCCGGCAACCTGTACGGAGGTGGAATCCGCGACCCCGCGCGGTCGGGAGCGTGCGCGAGGAGCTGGCGCCGGATATCAGTGCCTGAATGAAATCCGGGGACGCCGCCGATCGCCGTCCACAAAGGTGACGCCGCCGGCGTGATTGACCGTGTGCGTGCCAAGCAGGCGTGGGGCCCAGGTCGGCTCGATGCGCGCCACGCACGTTTCGGCAAAGGTCGTTTCCGACAACTCCGCAATGCGATTGATCGTCATCGCATATCCGTACCGCCGCGAACAGTCCTGGGCTGGCCGGTACCAGGCGCCGTCGATTTCGAACAGCCGGCCGGCCGGGCGAGCCCGGCGCACGTCCGAAAATTGCGGGTTGCGGGTATGTGGCAGCCAGGGGCCAAACGGTGAGGCGGCGTGGTAAATGTGGAGTTCGTCGTTTTCAGGACCACCGTATGGCGCGATGGTGGTGAACAGCCACCACCGGTCCCCGATTTCCGCCAGGGTGGCATCGACGGCGTCGATATCCTCCAGCAATCGTGCCGCATGGGTCCATTCGAACGGGAATTGCGTGCTGCGGTAGAGGTCGACGGTGCGGTTGTCGAGGGTTTCAGGCACCATGTACCAGTCGCCCTGCCACTGGAACACGAATGGGTAGGAGAGATGGTAGGGACGGGCGAGGATCGGCGTCGACGGGCCAAGGCTATCATCGTCCCGAAGTTCCATGACGGCGAGGTGGGCACGCTCCGAGCGGATCGGGAACTCCTCGACGAACAACCAGCGCCGGTCTCCGTCGCATACCAGGAACGGATCCGCCCAGAAACGGTCGCGCGGGTTCTCGATCAGGGTGTAGGCGCCAGGCAGGGTGAAACGAGCCAGCGTCTCGACGGACAGGGCGTCCTCTTGCCGGACAGCCAGCGTCCACTCGGTGCGGAAGCATGCCGTTTGGAGCGCGTGCTTCGCGAGGCGGCTTCCGAACCGGGCCACGATTTCCGGCAGCGACGGGTTGCGAGACGGTCCTGCCGGATGTGTGGCCCGCCGCTCGTGCGAGTGGGCGCGGATCTCGGCCGGGGCGGGGAGGGTGAGGGCCCGGGTGGGAAAGGTTGCCATTTTCCACAGGAGGCGGCGCTCGGTGTAGTGCGGGGAGAGGCGATTGACCGCCGAGACGGCCCGGTACCGGACCGATCCCGGCGTGCCGTCCGGTGTCAGCTCGTTGAGTGTCGTTTCGACGGTGGGAGTATCGGCCAGCACGGATCCGAATCCGACCGGGAGGTGGCGCCTGGCCGCTTGGGCGAAGTCCGGAAAGAACCAGACGCCATCCTGAGCGTCCGCCGTGAACTCGCGTCCGATGTCCGGTCCAACGAAGCACAGAATGACGTCCAGGCCAGCCTCGCGAACACGCGCGTGGGCTGTCTCATCGCCACGGATTGGTGCGTCCATGTGTACCGCGCCAGCACCGTTGACAATGGGGGCGATGGACGTCCGCTCGAGGGGATCGGGCTGGCGACGGAACAGGCGCCGGTCTGCCTTGACGAACCATTCGACCATGCGGCGGGGTCGGCTGCTGTCACCTGGGACCGCCGGGTCGGGAGCATCTGGCGGCACCATCACGATGAGTGCGAGGTCGACGCCCGGGGCCTCCGCAAGGAGCGTCAGGGCGTGGGCAATCCATCGGGGCTGGTGATCGCAATCGACGATCGCGCCTACGCGCCGCCCAGTGACACGATGCGCGCCGAAAACGTCGTGAATCTTCCCCTTGTCATCACCGCCGTCGTTCAATTGGCCTCCAGATCGCGTTACGGGTACGTGTCCCCTAGGGCATTCCCATCGTAGGTCATCTCGCCTGTGTCGAGTCCTGCGACGGTTGGCGCAACATACATCCCGTAGCCGCGCGATCCGGTCACGGTGCATCCCCTCACCCCGATGTCGCGCACGATGTGATCGAGATGGATGCCGTTGCCGGGAGCGTCTCCCCGCCACCCGTTATCGCTGATGTGAACCGATTCGATCGCAATCCGTTGGCACGGCGCATCGGGTTGCGCGGCGCAGTGAATGCCGTGGTGCCCGTTGGCGGCAACGAGCCCGCCATGTATGGAGATGCCCGACGCGTCGGCAAAGACGCGAATGCCATCGTGCGCATTGTCGACCACGGTGCAATCGCGCAATGCCACATCCCGCGGGACCCGGAAGAGATCGACACCGGCGGCGCCGTTGCGCGCCATCGTGCACCGCTCCAGGTAGACTCCGGACTGTTCGCCGACGGCATCCTGCACGAATGAGACATTGAAGCCGTAGCCTTCACCGCTGCCGATCTCGCCGTTATCGATAAACTGGCAGTCGAAGAAAGAGATGTCCTGGCAGGTGACGTCCGGCCGGTCCGGTTCCACATCGAATCCACACATGGGCTGGGTGCCCACCGTGCCCCAGAACACGCAGTTCCGGAACGTCGCCCTCAGGGCGCCACTGGCGGTTCCACCCATCCGGTAATTCTGTCCGAAAGTGCACGACTCGACCGTGACATCGATACTGACATCGCCCACATTCTTGTCGGCGAGGATCACGCCGTCCCCCTTGCACCGGTTGGCATGACAGTGCGAGAGCCGGATCCGGCGTGCATTGTTGATGCCAAAACCATGTTTCCATTGGGTGTGGGCGAACGCGTCCTTGCGGCCGTCGACCGAAAGACCGTCGACCGATACGTCGCTCACGTCGTAGATGCGAACCGTGGGGAAGGCGGACCCCGGATCGCCCAACTCGGGAATGTAGGTAATCAGGCTCGCTCCAAACGCCGAAACCCTGCTGCCACTCCTGAGTTCCAGGGGACGGGTGACGGCATATACCCCCGGAGGTACCAGAAGTGGCCGTCGACGCTCCGCTGCGGTATCGACCGCAGCCTGGAGAGCGTCGACATCATCCGTTGAGCCATCACCAACGAGTCCGAAATCCGAGGCGTCGACCCACGGTTCGCCGGCAGCCGGCGTCCCCGGTACCGGAGTTGCCAGACCGCTGGCCCTGGTGGATGCCCATGCCAGGGGCAGGGCCACGAGCATACGGCGCGTCACGAAATGATCTCGCTGGGTCATCAATCACACTCCGGCGCGGAAACGAATCGGGATGACGCAACCGGCCGCTACTCGGTTGGGGCTTCGGGTACGCTCGCGCCCGCGCTCCCCGCGACCGCCCTGCGCTCGCGCCATCGTTTCACCGCTCGCGCCCTGTCGACGAGGCCCAGGCGCGTGAAGGTGTCCAGGGCAGGCCGGGTGCCGGGAATCCGGTAGGCAATGGCCGACTGGAGCATGGCCTCGGTGTTGGCAAGTTCCCGCTTGTAGCGAGCCTCGCCGGCCAGGAAGTTGTAGGCGCGCAAGCCCCGCTCCAAGCCCTCCTGCATGCAGGCGACATGCGTGCTCAGTCCGGGCTTGAGACGATTGTCGGCGACTTCGATGAAGCCACTCTGGTAGAACAGCACGGTCCCGTGTTCGATGAAGCCGTACAGGCACCCGATCGTTGTCTCATTTTGCCGCAAACGGAACAGAAGCACGCGAGGTTCGTCACCCATCGAGCGGCGGATGAATTCCCGGTGAAAACGGGTGAAGCGTGTGCTTGCGAAGGCGCCCGCCCGGCCTTCGCGCTGCCACCGCACCTGGTGTAGGCCGATCAACTCGTCATAGATGTCCAATGCCTCGGCCTCCGTCGCTGCCCACTGGGACGTGAAGGGCGCGAAGCCGCGATCGCTGCGCCGGACGCGACTCCGAACGCCGCTCCCGAGTGATGCCAGGATATCCTTTCCTTCCTGCCGGGCGCGCTGGTAATCAAAGGTGGGACAGGGCCGGTCTGTCCTGACGAACGTGATGTCGGCAGCGGTATCCATCGCATCGATGTCCTCGGGGGTGAACCCGTCGAGCTGGATGGCGAAGGGACGAAGCTCGTGCGCCACCGATTCGATGAGACGCCTGGCGAACGTTGCCCGGTGCTGGGGCGCCACGAGCAGGCCGTTGTTCTCCACGTCGACGCTCTGCCCGCGTGGCTCCCCGGCAGTACCAAGATGCGCGATACCGCGGAACCGGGGCCAGGGGATCCTCCCGGGCAAGGGTCGCGAGCAGGTCACAAGCGCGATGCCGATGACTTCCTCACCCACCTCCCCGATCGCAAAGCAGTAATCCACGCAGTCACCGTACTGCCGGAGCCATGCCTCCGTCCACACCCACGAGCAGGCGATACCCGGTGGGCCGAATCGCTGCTCGAGACCAATCCAGAGGTTCTTCGCGCGGGACTCGTCATGCCCGTTGGTGAACCGGATGGCAACCCCGCCAGCGGTATCGACGGTCGGGGAAGGAATCGGGGGAATCGTCAAGCGAGGGGGCCTTCAACTGCTGGCGTAAGGGCGGCATGTCCGCTCCCGTCGACGTTGCGCCTGGTGTCTTGCCTATGCAACCGATTCGAGTATAGTGCTTGCGGAAGTCACCGCGTGAACTCGAAACTTCCCGTAGCGGTGGCATCAGGGGACGCCTGTGATGTCCGGCTTGCCGCTCCGTGACCAGCATCGGTCGCCGTGGTGATCACCCAGAACCCACCTTGCCGGCGGTCGCGATGAGCGCGCGAGAAACGTTGACGATGCAGCCGAACGCGAAGCCCACGGAAGATGCGAACTATCGAGTTCACTCCGAACGCGGACCAGCAAGCCTGATCGACAAAATAATCCCCGAATGGCGGGCGCTTGCCGTCGAGGGACCATGCAACGAGCCATTCTACGATCCGGCGTGGGTACAGGCGTACGTCCTGAGTTTTGAACCCAATGCGCCGGTCACCCTGCTCACCGTGCGGCAGGATGGCATCCTGAGGGGAGTCTTGCCCCTTGTGGAGCGCTCGATCGGGTATGGCCCCTTCAGATTGCGCATGGTTCGCGCGGCGGCCAACAGCCACTTTCCGCGATTCGATGTGATCCATGGCGCGGGAGATGGCCACGCCGTCGCGCAGGTCCTCTGGGAGCACCTACGCACGACGATGCGATGGGACCTCCTCCAGTTCGAGTCCGCTCCATCGGGCAGCCTCGTCTGGTATATGCTCGAGCTGGCCGCCACGGCTGGACACTCCACACGCCATCATCGGCCCGACAGTTCGCCATACATCGATCTCACGCGCTTTCCGGCCGGTATTGAGGCGATTATCGGAAGCCTTTCGTCCAACCAGCGTTCGAGTTCCCGGCGTGCGCTGAAACGGCTCCGGGCCAGGGGGGCGGTCGAATTCCGGGTTGTGGGAGCTGACGACTCGGCCGAAGCGCATGCAGCCCTCCATTCACTCTATCAGGTGGAAGCGAGCGGTTGGAAGGGGGAGGCAAACACCGCGATCGTGAGCAGCCCGGCCACCGAGATGTTCTACAACCGGATCGCGGCGAATGCAGTCGAGAATGGCTCTCTCGCCATTGCTCAGCTCTGGTGTGACCACGAACTTGTGGGCACCAAACTCAATCTCGTGTGGGGAGACACAATCTACGAACTCAAATCTGGTCTCGACGACAGATACCGCGATTGCTCTCCAGGGCATATGCTCAAAGCGTACACGGTGCAGGCCGGAAAGGATATGGGCCTTTCCATCTTCGACAACTGCGGTCGTTCTGAACCTCACAAGGTTGCCTGGACACCGCTGGCGAGGCCATTTGCAACGTGCTTTATTGGGAGCAAGTCCGTACGAGCAAGGCTAACCTGGACACTCTTGTTCCGGGTGGGTTCGAAGGTTCGGCAGCGACTGGATCGCATGCCCATACCAACGATATTCATGCGCCTTCTAGAATAGACCTCACACGAGCCAACGGAAGCACAGGTTATTTTCGCCCCTGTCCGGGCGGCAAATCGCGATGGCCACCTTCAGCTGGATTGAGCATGGCCGGCGTCTAGTCGGGCAGCCGGATGTCATTGCAGGAATGATCCGGCCGTTTCGCCCGCGACGCCGCTCCGCCACGTGTTGTCACGACCTTACGCGCGTGGCTGCAGAATGGCGATCGATGGCGAAGACCCAACTTGACACGCTAGCTACTGGACTGTTCGGGTCCCGACCAGCCTTCAGCGATGGGCGTGAACGTGACGCGACGGTAGCCCAAACGATGGACGACCTGCCGACGCGTAAATGGAGAAAATCCTGCGCGTTTACACCCGTTCAGCGACGGAGCATTGTCTTCGCCAACGAACGTGATCGCCCGGACCGCACCCGCGCTCGCAGCCTGCTCTGCCAGCATTGCCATGGCAGCCGGCATGATGCGCAGTCCGCGAAAGGCCGTCGAGGTATACGCACCTTCAAGGAGCACCTCGTTGTCAGCCAACCGAGGAAACAGTCCACCGAACGCCTGGTCGAGGAGCGCGTTTTCTGCCGGCGAGATGAGCCACTGAACGAAGCAAGGACGATTGTCGTCCGTGGCAGCTACGAAGCAGGAACTGAATCCAGCCTCCAGGAGATGCAGCCGAGTCCGTCGATCGTAACGCTCTGATGCAGAGATGCCAGGTTCGTCGGTGTCCAGCAACTTGTTGACGTCATCCTGAACGATCGGCCTCAACAATATTGGGAGTTTCGCTTCCGGCACGGGGAATGGCGTAGAAAGGTTCCTGACTAATCCAAACGCAGACTCGGTGAACCAAATTCTTGAACGGAGAATTGCACCAGCTTCCGCATAATTGCCTTGCCGGAGGAGTTGAATCGCGAATGATGATTTTCTGTTAACGCCCCGCAACGTTTGCATGGTCACACCTCAATCCGTAGTGGCAGCAACGATTGGGCACCTCGGTGGCCCTTGGCCTGACGAGACAGCATCTCGTCAGGTTCCCACACAGCACCTGTCCCGTCTATTGATTGTGCTGGTTCGAGACATCTGAGCATTCCTTGGAACGGAGGGATGCCTGAGGGGTCTGGTACCCGAGCGCTTGATGCGGACGCTCAGTATTGCAGAAGATCTCCCATGCTTGCCACGCCTACCGCACGGTCGGGAGATCGAGATCACCCGCGTAGCACTCCCAGAACTCCCGACGGCTCGTCCCGTTGAGGCGTTCGACCCGCCAATTGAGCTTGGGCGAGCGGGGCGGCACCACGTCGAGCGCGATCTCGCGCGCCTGGCAGACGGACTCGAACTCGGCCATCAATTCCGAGCCCTCATCGACCTGGATCGCCTGGACTGGGACGGGCGTCCGCGGGTGCGGCTGGCGGAGGGCCAGCACCACCTGCTCCTGCGCGGCGGTCCACTGCCGCGTGCGAGGCGTTCTGGGTCGGCGGGAGCGGGGTTCGAGCGTGGTCAGATCCTTGGGATCGTACCGGTTCCGCCAGCGATAGATGGTCGAGACGGCACCCCGACGGCGACGGCGGCCTCGCGCACGCTGGTCCGGGCCGCGTGTTCCAAATCGCGCAACCGATAGTGGGCTTTATCACTCAACGTCGGCGGAGCGGACACGCCTCGCTGGACGTGCATCGGCATCCGGCGGACGACGGTCAGGCCCTCGCCGAGACCGGATTGCTGCATCCGGCGGCGATTGCGCTTGCTCTGGCTTGGCCATGAGGGGATCCTCCTGCATCGTGATGTGGATAAGCAGCATCAAGTTGCCGGGTCAGGTCCCCTCACTCCACCACTCGATCTCTCTCAAATGTTTCTGAACTTCCACATGGACCACTTGGCATGCCGGTGTCGTCAGGGTAGCGAGTGGTTTCCACCTGCAGATCCCAGACGGGAATCGGCGGCCGGCACGGACGTGCTGCTCCCGCTGGTATACGACGCGAGGTTCTGCGGACTAGGAGGGCAGTGCAAGACGTTCTCACCAGTCGCCAGCCCTCTGCTAGAATGGCCAGTATGACGAATGTCCACGGGCAAATCTGATGCGTGGTTTTACTTCCCGTTTGTGCCTAGAATCGGGACCGCGACTTCTACGCGATAGGGCGCAGGTTCGATTCCTGCCTGGGGTACCGCTTCCCAGAGAACACACTCCAATCCTGACAACGGTACTGATCGTGAGCATTCGTCCTGGCGTCAAGAACGGAGGTATTCACCGTGAAGCAGTTGCTGATCCTGCGGCACGCAAAGGCACAACCCGATGCGCCTTCCGGGGACCATCTCCGCGCTTTAACCGACCGCGGACGCCGGGACGCGGCAACCATCGGAACCTACCTGCACACACTCGTTGGGGTACCGGATGCGTTCGTGACCTCCGATGCCCGGCGTGCGCTGCAAACCGCGGAACTGGCAGCCACCGCTTGCCAGTTCGAACGCCCTCTGACGATCGAACCCGAAATCTACGGTGCGAGTGCCGACGAACTCGCGGATATCGTGCGACGATTGCCGGACACCGTTTCATGTGTCGTGCTGGTCGGTCACAATCCGGGTCTCCAGGCACTCGTCGACATACTGAACAGCAGCGACGATGTGATCGACCACCTGCCGACGGCGGGACTTGCGTACCTGGAGCAGGACACGACGCACTGGCGAGACCTGGTCGAAGATTCCTGCCGTTTGCGTGAACTGACCTGGCCGAAACTCCTGAAAACCTGATCCGGTTACGACTCCGCAAGCAGGCGCCAGACCCGCAGGGTCTCGGCGACACCCCACGCCTGGGCGACGCAGCCTTTCGGCAGGTGCGGCGGGTCGCCCTCGAAGATTTCCGAGATCGATCCGAGACCGGCATCTCGCAAGTGATCGCATATTGGTCGCAGGAGCGCGAACGATGCATCACGATCACCTCCGGCGCGATAGCTGGCTTCGACATACGGTCCCAGCAGCCAACTCCAGACGGGCCCCTGATGATAGGCCCCGTCACGCCGGAGTTGGTCACCGCCATAGGTGCCGGTGTAGGCGGGATCGTCCGGCGCCAGTGAGCGGAGCCCGTAGCTCGTAAGCATCAACCGCCCGACGGCGTCGAGAACGGCCCGCGCTTCGTCACCATCCAGCAACGGATGTGGGAGCGAGAGCGCGAAGATCTGATTGGGTCGCAGCGTCCAGTCGTCTCCGTCAGGTCCATCGACCACATCGGCGAGATAGTCGAGGTCAGAGCGCCGGAATCGCGCCAGGAACGATTGGCGGACGAGATCGGCGATGGAGTTGAGGCGTTCGGCTGTCGCCTGATCCTGGCGTTTTGCTGCCAGATCCGACACGGTGCGCAGAACGTTGTACCAAAGCGCGTTGATCTCCACTGGTTTGCCGATTCGCGGCGTCACCACCCAATCCCCGACCTTTGCATCCATCCAGGTCAGCTGGACTCCGGGTTCGCCTGCCCTCAGCAGGTGGTCTGCCGGATCGGCACCGATCCCGTACCGCGTGCCCGAGAGATGCCGGTTCACGATTTCGAGCAGGTGTGGCAGGAGTTCGGTCGCGAGGGCTACGTCTCCCGTCGCGTCTTCGTACGCGCGAACGGCGAGCACGTACCAGAGGGTGGCGTCGGCGGTGTTGTAGCCGGGGACGACGCCTGCGCTGTCCGGGAAGTTGTTGGGCAGCAATCCGTCCTGGAGGTAGCGGGCGAATGTCCTGAGGATGGACGCGGCTTCTTCGGCCCGGCCGGTGGCGAAGGTGAGGCCGGGCAGACTGATCATCGTGTCGCGGCCCCAATCATTGAACCAATGGTACCCGGCGATCACGCTTCGGCCGTCCGGTACACCATCCAGTGGCCGGGACACGATGAACTGGTCGGCCGCCAGCACGAGTTGCTGCACCACTGGCTCAGCGGACGACACATCCGCCTGCGCCAGAAGCGCGCGCTGCCGTTGCCGGGCAGCTGCCAGCGACGTAGTGGCATCCAGGCTGGCTGGTGGCTCGGTCGAGTACACGATGGTCGCTGACTCACCCGGCTCCAGGGTGACGCGAAATGTCCCTGGAGCGAAGAGGTCGCCTTGAGCGACCAGACCGCGCTCCGCTTCCGCCCGGTGATGGAAGTCCCACCACCAGGAGCCGCCTGCCTGGAATATCGCCCGATCCGAACTCAACCAGAACGGGGTTGCTCCGTCGTAGGCCGTGATGCAGGCGCTCTGCTCGTTGGCGGCAATGCCAATGTCCCAACCCTCACCGGAGGCAAGTGCGTGAAAACTCCTGAAGGTCACGAGCGGCGTGACTTCGAGTTCGATGGACCGGCTCCCCCGCATGAGCCGGTAAGCCACATACGTGGTGTTGGCGCCATGGTCCATCCAGAGACGGCGCTCGATCACGGCATCCGCGATCGTGAACGTCCAGACCGGGAGTGATCCTTCGAGGTGGAAGGACTCAAGGTGGCGGAAGCCGTCCGGCGCCACGGAGTCCTGGCCGAACTCGTGCGCCGAGAGTGGGTACCGGTGGCCGTCATACGTCACCCAGTCCACTGAACCGGCAACGAGGACCGTGCGGGCCACCGGCGGCTCGAGGGCGGCGACCAGCAGGCCGTGATAGGAACGGGTCAGCACGCCTGGTACCGTGGCGGAGGCGTAGCCCCCGAGCCCATTCGTGACGAGCCATTCACGCCGCAAGCCGGCTTCCAGATCACCACAGATCTCGCGGCCGAATTCGATGAGCGGATTTTCGAGGATGGACGGCGCGGACTGCGGGACGGCCTTCGCCGTCGGTTGTTTCGGGTCGATCCGGTCGGTCACACTCGCCTCCTCTGGAAACGGCTTGCGCATGATATTGAGAAATGGGTAGACCGGAAGGTCAACGGCGCCTCGGTAACTCGTCTGGCTCGTTCCAGCCCCGCCAACAAGGGCGCCGATCAACGCGCTGCATGATCCACGTCGACGGCCTCGCCTCTCTGACCGTCAACATTGATCCACAAGGCCAGACGGAATCATTCACGACCCTTGCGCGGAAACGGACGACATGCGATCGAGGACATTGGCAACGAGCGCCGTCCAGCCAGTCTGGTGGCTGGCGCCGATACCGGCCCCATTGTCGCCGTGGAAATACTCGTAAAACAGGATGTAGTCGCGCCAGTGCGGATCCGACTGCATGATCTCCGCGCCACCGAATACCGGTCGGTGGCCGTTCGCATCCCGCAGGAACACCGCGGCAAGGCGTCCAGCGAGGTCCTGGGCGATCTGGTTGAGGTTGCGCTGCTGGCCGGAACCAGTCGGATACTCCACCAGGAAGTCGCCACCGTAGCATTGATGCAAGTTATGGAGACCCTGCACCAGCAGAATGTTCATCGGGAACCAGATCGGTCCACGCCAATTCGAGTTGCCGCCGAACATCCCGGTGCTCGACTCTGCCGGCTCGTACTTGACCGTGAGCGTTTGTCCTGCCGCGCGCAACTCGTACGGATGATCCAGGTAGTGCCTGCTGATGGACCGTATACCGTACTCGCTCAGGAACTCGGCGGGATCGAACATCCTCGCCAGGACCCGGCGCAGCCGATCCTCGGGGACCAGGGTGAACGCCCGATGCCACTCGCCGTTGGCATCTTCCCTGGCTTCGAACAGGGGCGCCAGTTCGGGATGGCGTTCGGCAAACCAGCGCACCTGTTCCATGAATCCGGGCGCGTGGTCATGCAGCCTCCGGCGCTGCGTCTCATCGACACCGATCGCCGGAAAGATGGGCAGGAGTCCGACCAGGGAACGGAGCTTAAGCGGTACCCTTGTGCCGTCGGCACGGCGCACGAAGTCGTAGTAAAACCCGTCTTCATCGTCCCAAAGGGTAGAACTCTCGCCGCTGAGTCCGTTCATCGCACCACCGATTGCGAGGTAGTGCTGCAGGAACTTGCTCGCCAGATCCTCGTACGACGAGTCCCCCATCGACAATTCGAGAGCGGCCCAGGTCATGTTGAGGCAGTAGCTGGCCATCCAGGCGGTGCCGTCCGCTTGTTCGAGGGACAGCCCGGGTGGCAGCCCGGCACTTCGATCGATCACGCTGATGTTGTCGAGCCCCAGGAATCCTCCCTGGAAGAGATTGTTGCCCTCTTCATCCTTGCGGTTGACCCACCAGGTGAAGTTGATCAGGAGCTTGTGGAAAATCCGTGCAAGGAAATCGCGATCACCCGACCCGGTGCGCTTCTGCTCGTCCAGATACAGCACCCGAGCGGCCGCGATGTGAACGGGAGGATTGACGTCACCGAGCGCCCACTCGTAGGCCGGCAGCTGGCCGTTGGGATGCATGTACCACTCCCGCAGGAGGAGGAGAAGTTGATCCTTGGCGAAGGCGGGGTCGATCAATCCGAAAGGTATCGTGTGGAAGGCAAGGTCCCAGGCTGCATACCAGGGATACTCCCATTTGTCGGGCATGGAAATCACATCACCGCTGCTGTGATGCCGCCAGAGGCTGTTGCGCCCTGCCGACCGGGCGGCGGGCGGCGGCGGCCCCGATGGGTCACCCTTGAGCCACTGATCGACATCGTATTTGAAGTACTGCTTACTCCAGATCAGTCCAGCCAGTGCCTGGCGCTGGACCAACGCCTCATCGTCGGTCAAACGGCCCTTCGCGAGCTCGGCGTAGAGCGTGTCCGTCTCCGCAATCCGGCCAGCGAAGATCGCCCCGGCATCGGCAAACGGCGATTCATGACGCTCGCGGGAGAGGCGAAGCAACACCGTCTCCGTCGCACCTGGCGCGATGTCCGCCTCGTAGTGTGCGGCAACTCTGGTACCAGTTCCGTCCGGATTGACCGATTGCCCGTTACCGCTGATGACCGCCTCGTCAATACCATCCTTGACGTATGGTGACTGGTTTGGCGTTCCCCAGAGCCGCTGGGTGTTGCTTTCGTTTTCGGTGAAGAGGAGCCTGGGTTCGCCCTGGCAGGCAAGCCAGCAATCGCCGAGGTCAGGATGCCTGGCCTTGACGACCCCGGTCCCTTCGGCGCGGAGCTCAGGCATGCGGTCATCGCGACGCCAACTCCAGGTGTTCCGAAACCAGAGGGTGGGAAGCAGATGCAATTGCGACGTATCGGGTCCACGGTTCGTGGCGGAAATCCGGATCAGGATGTCCTCCGGCGTGATTTTCGCGTACTCAACCTCAACATCGAAATACCGGTTCCCGTCGAAAACGCCGGTATCGATGAGTTCGTACTCGGGTTGTTCGCGTCCGCGTCGCCGGTTCTCGGCAACGAGATCGCCGTAGGGGAATTCCCGTTGCGGATACTTGTAGAGCCCTCGCAGGTAGGAATGGGTCGGTGAGGCATCGAGGTACCAGTAGTACTCCTTGACGTCCTCACCGTGATTACCTTCGTTGCCGGTCAGACCGAACAGCCGTTCCTTGACGATCGGATCACGGCCGTTCCAGAGCGCAACCGAGAAACACAGCCGCTGGTGGTCATCGGAGATACCGAGGATTCCGTCTTCGCCCCAACGGTAGGCGCGGGAGCGCGACTGATCGTGGGAAAATGCCTCCCAGGCCTCGCCGTGTTCCGAATAGTCCTCGCGGACGGTGCCCCACTGCCGCTCCGAGAGGTACGGTCCCCACTGCCGCCACTCCGGAGAGATCGGTTCGCCAAGCGCCGGTGCCGCAACGAAGTTCGCCATGTTCGTGACTCCAGACCGAGGTTACCGCTCCGGTGCCGGTGACGGCGCTGCGTGCGGCGGGGGAGGATTGGACCGGCAATTCCAAATGACGCCGGTGCTCGGCGCAACAGTAGCCGGATGCGAACTGCGGTGCATCCTGCCTGCCGCCGTAAACGGGTCCCGATTCCCGAAGCGTAGCGATGCTGGCGCGTCCCAACAATCAACGTAACAATGATTTCATCATTCGCGCCGGAGCGGGGACGAATGGTCTCGCCGGATCGTGGCATCCGTCGCTGGCAGCATCGCCTGACAGCCGCTGCGCTCGCGTACCATTCATTCCAGTCAAACGGAATCCCGTACCTGGCACAGGTACGACGACACGAAGTCGACGCCTTCGCGGCGTGAACGAGGCAATCGATGATCTCGCAGCACACCCACCCAGGCCGCCCCGACGATCAAGCGGTGCCGGAGAGCGCGACCGAGGACGACCGCGCGTTTGGATTCAATACACTCGCCATTCACGCCGGGCAGCGGCCGGATCCGACGACCGGCTCCCGGGCCATGCCGCTCTACCAGACGTCGTCCTACGTCTTCGAGGATACCGACCACGCGGCGGAACTCTTCGCCCTCCAGCGGTTCGGCAACATTTACACCCGGATCATGAATCCGACCACTGCCGCCTTTGAAGAGCGGGTCGCCGCGCTTGAGGGCGGGGTCGGCGCCCTGGCTGTCGCCTCCGGGCAGGCAGCCCAATTCATCGCGCTGTCAACGCTCCTCGGTCCGGGAGACCAGATCGTCTCCTCCTCCGCCCTCTATGGTGGCACCTACACCCAGTTCGACATTACCCTGCGGCGATGGGGTGTCGATGTCGTGTTCGTCGATCCCTCCGATCCCGACAACTTCCGTCGCGCGGTGACTGAAAAGACCCGCGCCATCTACGGTGAGACAATCGGCAACCCAAGGATCGACGTGCTCGACATAGCCGCCGTGGCCGCGGTGGCGCAAGAGGCTGGTGTACCACTGGTGGTGGACAACACATTTGCCACACCGGCGCTCTGCCGTCCACTGGCACACGGTGCCGACATCGTGGTCCACTCGGCGACGAAGTTCATCGGTGGTCATGGCACGTCGATTGGCGGCGTGCTCGTCGAGTCGGGCCGGTTCCCGTGGGACAATGGCAAGTTTCCCGGCATGACCGAGCCATCTCCGGGATATCATGGCATTCGCTTCTTCGAGACGTTTGGCGAGTACGGCTACCTGATGAAGGCGCGGGTGGAGAACCTGCGCGACCTGGGTCCTGCCTTGAGCCCCTTCAATGCGTGGATGTTCCTCCAGGGGCTCGAGACGTTGCCTGTCCGCATGGAACGCCATTGCCGCAATGCCGAAGCCGTCGCCACATTCCTGGCGAACCATCCAGCCATCGGCTGGGTCAGTTACCCTGGTCTACCCGACAGTCCGCACCGGCACCTGGCAGATCGCTACCTGCCACACGGAGCCGGCGCGATCTTCACCTTTGGGGTCAAGGGTGGACGCGAGACGGGCAGACGCTTCATCGAGAGCCTGCACCTGATCTCACACCTGGCCAACGTGGGCGACGCCAAGACGCTGATCATTCACCCGGCCAGCACCACCCACCAACAGCTCACCGACGATCAGCAAATCGCCGCCGGCGTCAGTCCGGACCTCGTCCGCATCTCGGTCGGGCTGGAAGATGTCGAGGACATCTGCTGGGATCTCGATCGGGCATTGCGTGAGGCAACCAAGGCCCGATGAAGGACGACGATTGTCCCTGGCAGAATACAGGCTGGAGAGGAACATCGTGACAACTTCACAAGCACCGGTGGGTGAGTCCGCTCCCATCGTTGTGGCGACGGCAGGCGCCTACGATCGTCTGCGCATCCTGACGACCTGCAAGACGATCGCGATGGTCGGACTCTCAAGCGATCCCATGCGACCCAGCCACTTCGCGGCGATCTACATGTTGGCCGAAGGATACGATGTCATCCCGGTCAATCCGCGCTACGCCGGCCAGACCATCCTTGGCCAAACCGTCTACGCCTCGCTCGACGACATCCCATCCGATCGTCATGTCGACATCGTGGACGTGTTCCGAAAGCCCGAGGATATCCCGCCGATCGCCGACCAGGCAATCGCCATGAAGGCGAAGGTCCTGTGGATGCAACTGGGTATCGTCCATCCTGAGGTGGCGCGACGAGCGCGAGCCGCTGGTCTGGAGGTGGTGATGGACCGCTGCGTCAAGATCGAGCACGCCCGGTTTTTCGGTGGCCTGAATCTGGTTGGCATGAACACCGGCGTCATCACCTCACGCCGTCGCATCGGCTGATACCAACTCCGGATGACCAATGCCGGGATTCCCACTCGTGACCGTATGTCATTCCGAGGCCTCGCCGAGGACTCTCCTCCGCCCTGCTCAGGCAGAGACACGCTCCGCCACAAGAAGCTTGTCCAGCAGCATTCACCCGGAGTCACTATGATCCGAATTGGATACGAGGATGTCTCTGTACCACGCCCTGCGGATTACGGGAAGGCAAACCTTTGGAGTCATGTTGGGACAGGAACGGTCCCATACCCATCCGCACCCATAGCGTGTCTTGAGTGCTAGCGCTACGTCCTGTGTTTGTCCAACTCGGCCTGGATGTTCACGATCTCGACCGGGAGCAGCTCGGTTGAGTAGAGCGTGCCGCCGAACCTGCCGAGTGATTCACGAACCTTGTCCGGATTCGTCGACTCAACGAGCGCGAGAACGGCGGCTCCGCCTGGAACGATCGTGCGCTGGACCTGTTCGGCAAATGCCGAAAACGTGGCGCGGCTCTCCCGGTGTTTCCAGACATACGCCCCGGTTGCCGCGCCGGCTGCCATACCGAGCACCGGCAAGCCAAGCAGCAGGGACCCCACAACACCGCCTGAGGCGCCACCCCAAAGGGCTTCCGCTTTCCAGGTATCGGTCTTCATCTCCACACTGAGATCATCGTTCTTGACCAGGAGACCGCTTTCCAGGAATTCGGCATCTCCTGATTTTTCCAGCTGCCGCGCGGCTTCGAGTGCCTGCTCGGCGGAGATATGGTCGTGAAAAATCAACGCAACCGCGGTCGCCATGCCTGGTGACTCCGTTCCCTGGATCTCGTACTCGTCGTCGCGGGAGGGCGCAATGGTCGACGCCATCCGGGTCCCGTCGATGGCTGCTTCCACACCACGCGCGAGCCAAGGGAGCGACTCACGTCTACCCCTTGACTCATCGTTCATCGTGATGGTCGCCAGGCCGGGTTATCCCAGGACACATGCCCGCGTCGATCTCGAACCTGCTCGATGACTCCCCTATGCGTAGGGCGTCAGCAGCTTGTCCACGGGCTTGTTGAGCCGAACGACATCGGCGCCAACTTCGGCCACATCGTCCGCCACGGCGTAGTAGTGGTGATCCCGGCGCAACCGCCGGACATCATCGATCTTGATGAAGCCGATCATCAGCAATCGGCGTACCAGGGCGGGCTCCACATTCGGTTCCTGGGGAACTCCTCCGTACGCTTCGCCTGGTGTCGACGCGTCGCCCAGTTCGACTTCGGACGCCGTTGGATCCCCAAGGCGGATGAAGGTGACCTTGCCGATATGGTCTCCGGCCGAGTCTTCAACATCCATGCCCTCTCGAATCTGTGAAAGAACCTGTCCACTGCCTGCTGACATGAGATTTCCCCTTGAGTTAATCGTAACTTCCGTCAATCGACGATCCGCCACATGCACGGTATGGCACATCATACGCGCGATTGGCTTTCTCGTACCGTCCAGGAAGGCGAGTTCAACCTCATCTCACCGGATGAACCATCCCC
>CAZSUN010000032.1:0-8013 GCA_964610045.1 uncultured Sphaerobacteraceae bacterium | reverse complement strand
CTGTGGCCTGAAGGCACATGGCCGTACTCACAGTCCGCTACAATCGCATTCCAGCTAATCAAGATACTTGCGCAGGCGTCGGGCCAGCATCAGCCTCGGGTTGCTTTTTCCCAGCCAGTGCCCGAAGCATCGGAAAAAACGGTGGTGTCAGGTTCCTGTGCCGGTACACCATCGTCAGCCCGAGGATCGTCAGCGGTACCGTGACTACGTAGATCAGGCTACTGACGATGTTGGTCGCCTGTACCGAAGCAGATCCGAAGATCAACAGGCCGAGACCGACGAGCACTCCCGGCGCTGCCCCAATGACCGAGAGGCAGAACGCGAGCGTTGCTACACGCCACCATCGTTGACGAACGGACTGCGAACTCCGGTCCAATGCCTCCTTTGTGCCAACATCGTCAAGCACGGTTGCCTGGCTGACGAAGATCCAGCGAACGAACAGCCAGATCGCGACGGGTACGCCAATGACCGTCACGCACAGGACCACCACCGTCACCGTCAACAAGCCTACCGACTTGACCAAACCCGGGAGATGACCCAGTGAATTCCGGACGACCTGTTTGAAAGAGGGGTCTTGTTTTCGTTCCAGGGCGTCGTAGGTCTCGATGACCATCGGGCCGACAACCAGGAGGCTCGCCAGCAACTGGCCGATCAAGGTCAGCAACGCGAGCGCGTAGTACGAACCGGGTGATTTGCCCGTGAGGTCGATCATCGTGGATCCGGGCGGATAGGTTCTGACCAGGAACTCGAATCCGTTGAAGAGCAAGCCGACGGGGATCAGCAGCAAACCGATCAACAGGAACAGGTGCAACTGCCTCCGGTAGACCGCACCCGCAGCTCGAAGTGTGGGCCAGGCGTACCGAACCATGGACACGATGAAGGAAAGGATCACCACAACCACGGTCAGGAAGAGTGCCGTGTTGTCGCCGATCAGCCGGAACAGGCTCGATCCCGCCGCCGAGAGTGCGCAGAACGCGCTGGTCGGTGCTGGTCCGAATGTTGTCGCGAGCGGGACTTCGATACTGGAGTCTCGCAATCCTTCCTGCCAGAGGAAAGGACTCGTCCATTGCTGCTTGGTGGCGGGGCCAGTGGGACCGTTGTACTCGCCGTCCTGCCGTTCGCCCCATCTCCCCGTGTAGTTCAGCCAGGCGAACTCTCCGGCAGGATCCGGTTCGGTGTCTGGCAGGAGGGTGACACTCAGGGGCATCATGGTTGATGGAGTCGTGGTGATGTCGCACCCAAACCCGGTGCCATTGCTGCCCCAGCCGAGGTACACCGCGTTGCCATACTGGGTCGCGTGTGACCCGGATGCGGCGAATACGATCGGGCGGTCGCCATCGCGCTGCAGTTTCGAGTCGTCCCAATCGGCGGTTTCCCCGCCTCCGTGCTGTGCTATGGCGACCGATACCGGGCTCGTGTTGAGCGCCTCTTCGACGGTACCGACATCGAAGAGGACTTGCATCATCTCCCAGTCGCTCTCGTGCGTGTTGTTGAAGTCGTTGAAGACGTAATAGAACCAGTACTGGATGGCAAGCTGGCTTGTGCCGTTGGCGACGATGTGCGCGTAGGTCATCGGCTCGAATCCGGCATCGTTCGTATCGAACCATTGCTCGTACACACATCCCGGATGCCGCGGATTGCCCGGCAGATCCAGATAGTACCCATCACCCTTGCCGTAGAGGTCAGATGCTGTTGGCCCCATCACCACGATCTCATCAGTGGAGGACTTCGAACTGATGGTCTTCTTCAACGCAACCGTGTCGTTTCCAAGCACGACGTCCACCGAAACCGGAAAGAACGGCTCGCCGTTCTCGTCGCAGGCTGCGTCCTGGGTCTTGAGACCGATGATGGGCGCGTACCGTTGAACCAACTGCTCTTCCGGCGACTGCGCCGCATCCTGGGCCAGGGTGCCAACGGGGGTCGAGGATGGCGCAGCGCCCGCGCTTGCCGCCAGCACGGTGGGAATCCACCAACCCGCAATGGCGATCAGGATCAGGCAGCATCGGACGAGAGTTCGGCGCATTGAAAGTGACTCCGTTTGGTTCCGCCAACCCAGGGCGCCCGCACAATGATCTCCGGCAACATGGGTACTATGGATGTTGCGCTCCGATACGACCAGTTCGACTGGCCATGCCCCTCGTCACGGCATTGTCCCAGGAGCGTACACCGGTCGGCGGATCGATGCGTCGCCGGCTGCGGCGAACCGCATTGACGGAATTCGCCGCGTGTGGATGATCTTCGCGTGCATGACGCGCTTTGCAAAATCCCGGACTCGGAGACGGTTTACAGATGAAAATCGGTTTCGCTTCGCTCGTGGGCGTTGAGCCTACGCCGTTTCCTGAATTGGTCGCGTGGGCGGGTGAGAATGGGCTCGACGCCATCGAGGTCAATGTCGGCCCCGGGTACCGGCCAATCGGTGATGCTGACTATTCCGGTCATCTCGACATTCCCGGTATTGCCCGGAATGGCCCCGGCGTCCTCCCTGAGCTGCTCGACCGGCACGGTGTCGAAATCGCTTCCCTCGCCCCCATGTTCAACCTGCTCACTGCGGATCTCGCCCGGCGGGAAGAGCGTATCGCGTACATGCGGCAGACGATCGACGCCGCTGTGGCGCTCGGGGTGGACACTGTCGTGACGTTCACCGGTTCCGCCCACGGGATGCATTTCTGGGGCATGCCGGGGGTTGGCGATGGGCACGGCACCAACCGCGTTCGCGACAATCTCCGGATCTTCCGCGAGGTCTACACCCCGCTCGCCGACTATGCCGGTTCGCGAGGTGTTCGTATCGCCTTCGAGACCGCTGGCCGCGGCGGACCTGAAGGAAACCTGGCCCACAGTCCGGAATTGTGGGACGCGATGTTCGAGGAAGTGCCGTCGGCGGCTTTGGGCCTGAGTTTCGATCCGTCCCACCTTGTCTGGCTCCAGATTCCGCATATCCCCGACGTGATACGCCAGTATGGTTCCCGCATCTATCACTTCGACGGCAAGGACACGGAAATCCTGTATGCCCGCCTGGCGCGGCAAGGAATCCTCGGCAGCGGTTGGTGGCGCTATCGGTTGCCCGGCCTCGGCGCCTTGAACTGGCTGGACATTTACTCCGCCCTCCGCGATATCGGGTACGATGGCATCATCGCCATCGAAAACGAAGACCCGGTTGTACCCGGCAAGGCCGGCATCAAATGGTCGCGCGACTACCTGCACTCGATCCTGCTACCTCCGGCGAAACCGCCCATCCCAGCAATTTGAGGACTCATTTTCCGGTGTTGTTACCACGGAGATCCAGAAAGGACCACACGCATGTCCGCCGATCGCGTCCGGGTTGCCATCGTTGGGTGCGGCAAGATTGCCCAAACCCACGCTGCCGCGCTCTCCCAGATTCCCGAAGCCGTATTCGTGGCCTGTTGCGATCAGGATGAACCGCGGGCACGCGCCCTGGCCGAGCAGTATGGCGTCCCAACGGTGACGTCGGATCTGGAAGGTCTGCTGGCGTCCGGAACGGTCGATGCCATTCTGGTGTGCGTGCCCCACCCCATCCACGAGCGCGTTGTGGTGACTGCTGCAAACGCCGGTGTACACGCGTTGTGTGAGAAGCCGATCGCCACGTCGCTGGGTGAGGCAGACCGCATGATCGCCGCCCACGACAGGGCCGGGACGAAGTTCGGGGTTATCTTCCAGCGACGGTTCTGGCCGGCGGCCCAGCGTATCCGAAACGCCATTGACAGTGGCCGGCTTGGCGAGATGACATTCGGTGAATGCACCGCCCGTATTTGGCGGTCCCGCGACTACTTCGGGTCAGATCCCTGGCGAGGGAAGTGGGCGACCGAGGGCGGTGGAGTCCTGATGAACCAGGCTGTGCACGCTGTCGATCAGTTCCTTTGGTATATGGGAACGCCGATCGAAGTCGTCGGTCGCTACGCCACATTGGTCCATGGCGACTACATCGATGTCGAGGACACGGCGGTCGCGACGGTCGTCTTCGAGAACGGCGCTCTCGGAACGATCAATGCCTCGTCGACATTCACCACCAACCTCGGGTTCCGTGTCTCGGTCAACGGGACATCCGGCGAGGCCGTGAGTGTCTGGGAGAACCCGGAAGGTACCCAGGGCGTCAACGATCTCTGGACGTTCGATGGCGAAGAGGACATGCGTGTCGCCTGGGAGCAGGAAGATCGGGGGAATCCAGGATTCCCCGGTTTCCACAGGAACCAGATCCAGGATTTCGTCCAGGCCATCCAGGAAGATCGTCCCCCGGCCGTAACCGGCCGCGATGGTCTCCGCTCGCTTGAGGTCATCCTGGCGATCTACGAATCATCGAGGACTGGATTGCCCGTGAAGCTGCCGATGGCGAGGGAGAACGCGGAAGCGTAGCCTGGCGCAGGTCCGGTCCACCTACAGGGCATCTCGGGAACGGCAACCGGCAACACCATGCCGGTTGCCGTTACCATGTGCTCGACAGGTGGTGTCGGTTGGTTTCCAGTTGAGGTGCATTTTGGACCACAACGAACGCGCACGACTGATCGCGATGTACCGGGAGGGACCGGCGAAACTCCGCGCCGCCTGGAACCAGGTGCCGGTGGACGCGCGCCAGTGGCGACCCGATCCAGCCGAATGGTCGGCACATGAAATCGTCATCCACTGCGCGGATTCGGAGACCTACGCCGCGACCCGGATTCGGCTGCTGATCGCCGAGCCCGATCCGCTGATCGTGGGATACGACCAGGAAACCTGGGCGCGTGTGTTCAATTACGAAGCGGCGTCGAGCGATTTGGCGTTTGCCGTGATCGACGCGGTGCGGGCGCACACCTCGAGTTTCATCGAGACGCTCGACGACGATGCCTGGTCCAAGTCTGGTACACACTCGCAATCCGGACCGTTCTCCGCTACCGGCTGGCTGGAATCCTACGGCAATCACCTCCACGACCATTCGAGACAGATCGAAGCGAACATCACAGCCTGGAAAGCCCAACCAGGACACTGATACACATCGTTCCCTACCAGAATCCAGGAGAGGACGCATTTCCTTGCGCGCACTCATCAGCGTTTATGACAAATCCGGCTTGGTGGACTTCGCACAGAGCCTTGTCGATTTGGGTTGGGAACTCGTCTCGACGGGAGGGAGCGCCGCAACGCTTTCCGGGGCTGGACTTCCGGTCATCACGGTCGAATCGTTGACGGGTTTCCCCGAAATGCTCGACGGTCGCGTCAAGACATTGCATCCGAATGTGCATGGCGCGCTGCTCGCCCGGCGTGACGTGCCGGAGCATATGGAAACCCTCGACCGGCACGGGATCGTGCCGATCGACATGCTCGTCTCGAACCTGTATCCGTTTGAACGGTCGGTGCAGGACGGAACGCTCGATGACGACGGCAAGATCGAGCAGATCGACATTGGTGGGCCAGCCATGGTCCGCGCAGCGTCGAAGAACTTCGCGGCCGTGACGGTTGTCGTCGACCCATCCGACTATGCATCCGTCCTGGAAGACCTGCATTCGGGCCAGATCGACCTGGCATCCCGCCGGTCGCTGGCGGCCAAAGCCTTCGGCCATGTCTCGACATACGATGCCCTGGTAGCGGAGTACCTACGCGGTCCGGAGGAGACCTTCCCGGCCGAACTGGCCATTCCGCTCCGTCGAGCGGTGATTCCACGCTACGGCGAAAATCCACAACAACCGGCGGCTGTCTACACCAGGCTCGGCACCACACCGGCACCTACAGGCGTCCTCGACGCAGAGCGACGGAGCGGTGAACCACTCTCGTTCAACAACTTCCTCGATACCGACGCCGCGTGGAACGCGATCACACTGTTCGACGAGCCCGCAGTGTGTATCGTGAAGCACATGGTGCCGTGTGGCCTGGCCGTTCGCGACACCATTGCGGATGCCTACGCAGCGGCGTTCGATGGCGATCCAGTGTCCGCGTTCGGTGGGATCGTCGCCCTCAATCGCGTTGTCACACTCGACGCTGCAGAGCGGATGCGCAAGATCAAACTGGACATCATCATCGCACCCGGATACGACGACGATGCATTCGCGATGCTGCAGCGCAAGAAGGGCACACGCCTGCTGACACTGCAACCTGCCAATGCATTGTCGCGATCACGCCGGGATGTGGATGTCCGCCCAATCACCGGCGGTCTGCTGGTCCAGATTCCCGACTGGGAGCACGACGATCCGTCGAGCTGGAAGGTCGTCACCCGGACATTACCAAACGACGAGCAACTCGACGATCTTGCATTCGCCTGGCAGGCCGTGAGGTTGGTTAAGTCCAACGCGATCGTCGTTGCCAAGGACCGGGCCATCGCGGGTGTCGGCGCGGGTCAACCCAATCGCGTGGAGAGCGTGAACCTGGCAACGAAGAAGGCCGGCGAGAAGGCGAACGGCGCCGCCCTGGCGAGCGACGCCTTTTTCCCCTTCGGCGATAGTATCGAATTGGCCGCCAGGCTGGGGATCGCGGCGGTCATCCAGCCTGGCGGATCGATGCGAGATGATGAGGTGATTGCCGCCGCCGATGCGGCGGGTATCACGATGGTCTTCACCGGAACTCGCCATTTCCGGCACTGATACGGCCTCAGGCAGTGACACCCGGGGCGACACGTTCGAGCCAGGCTTCGGGTTGCCGGATTTCTGCCATCGTCGGCAGGTTCGCAGTCTGCTCCCACACCAGGCTCGCCGTGTCGTGTCCGCGCAACCGCACGATTTCGTCGATGAAGTGCTCGCCAGCCCGGTACTGCTCCATCTTCACATCGAGCCCGGTCAACTTGGCAAACAATTGCTCGGACTGGGTCCGCTGCTTCTGACGCTCCTCGAACTTGCGGGAGATCTCGTCATAGGTTTTCAGGAGATCCCGGCCAACGGCGTTCATGACGTGATTCGAGTACCCCTCGACCACGCACATCATGGCCTGCATCTCATTGAACAGGTCTCGCTGCTCGGCGGTCATGAACGCTTCGATCCAGCTCCCGTTTTGTGACTCCCGGTTCCTGACCCGACCGGCAAACACCTTGAGGCCCTGCATCCCCTGTTTCAGTTGTTCCGCATCGTTTCGCATGAAGGTCATGTAGCGGTCAAGCAGCATGTTGAAATGCTCGCGAACCCAGGGATAGGCCTCGAACTCGAAAACGTGGGTCGTCTCATGCAGTGCAAGCCACATCCGGAAGTCGTCCTTCGGCAGACTCATCTTCCGTTCGAGACCGCGGATGTTCGGCTCCACGTAGTAGAGTTTCCCGGCATCCTCAACCGGTTCGCGGCCGAGCAGCGCAAGGTCGTACTGACCGAGAACCCGACGGGCAAGATACCCCAGCATCAGTCCAATCTCATAGCTGAGCACCGACTGGTTCACGCTCGATGTGAACCGCCCGAATCCACTACGGTACTTCGTTGGCGAGTCGAGGTCCTCGATGGGCTCGAACATGCGCTGAAAGCCGACGAGGTTGGCTTCGATCCAGTCGACCCGATCGAATGCGTAGGTTCGTTGATCCGAGGTTGGCAGCACGGCGCCGGTGTACTGGGAGACAATTGGGATACACCGTGCAACCAGGTCGCCGTAGTAGGCATCCAGGCGGGCTCGTTCCACAGCATTGAGGGCATCGCCACGGTTCATGTTGACGGCGATCTCACGGCTGCGGTTCCAGTTGATCATGCCCTCGGGGCGCTCCTGGTTCGTGTATTCCTTGATCCGGCGAGCAGCCCAGACGCCAGCAGCGGCTCCGGCCATGACACCAGCAGTCGCGACGGCAGTCGTGCCCTTCCCAGGACGGGAGGCGGAAGTGGAACTCTGGGTCATGGCTAAGCGGTCATCCTGTCACGTGAAGGGACGAGTCGAAAATGCACCGTGGAAGACTACACCATGCGTCCTTCCGGGAAGGACGAGGGAGGGCATCCCGGCCTGAGTGACGGTAGCCTGGCATCACGTGGGCCGGCAAAACACAAACAGCGCACATGCAAATGCATGTGCGCCGTTCAATATGGGGGAGACGACAAAACCGCCCGGAGTGACGATCACTCCGGGCGGGAC
>CAZSUN010000031.1:26711-36109 GCA_964610045.1 uncultured Sphaerobacteraceae bacterium | reverse complement strand
CCCAATGGTGACGGCGATCGTGGTGGCGCCGATACCGACGATGAGTGCGACTCTGCTGCCGTAGATGATGCGCGAGAGGATGTCGCGGCCGATGTCGTCGTTGCCGAGCCAGTGCGCAGCCGATGGCGACGCACCGCGCAGGCTGGTATCCACCGCATTGGGATCGTAGGGGGCGATCCAGGGTGCGAACACGGCGAGGATCACCAGCAGGATCACGAACCCGAGCCCGAACATGCCGGGCCGGTACCGCTTGAATCGCCGCCAGGCGAGCGAGCGCTGGCTGCGGGATTTCCCTGCGTCGAGACGTGCGGTGGCGGTGCTGGATGTGCCAGCCATCAGTGGACCCGCACGCGTGGATCGATGAAGGCGTAGGTAAGATCGGTCACGATATTCATCACCACCACCAGGGTGGTCAGGAGCAACACGATCGCCTGGACCAGTTGCAGATCCTGATACGTGATCGCCTGGAAAAACAGGCGGCCGAGGCCCGGCCAGGCAAAGATGGTTTCGATCACGATCGTACCGCTGAGCAGGAACGCCGCCCGGTAGCCGAGCAGTGTGATCACCGGCAGCAACGCGTTCCTGACGACATGGCGAAGCACCACAATGCGTTGGGAGAGCCCTTTCGCGCGCGCGGTGGTGACGTAATCCTGGCCGAGGATTTCGATCGTGGCGGCTCGGGTCAGGCGGGCGAGGGCGGCCGTCTCCTCGAAGGCGAGGATGGCGACCGGCAGGACGTAACTTTTCCACCCTTCCGTGCCGTAGATCGGCAACCACTCGAGTTTCACGGCGAAGAGATAGATCGCCATCAGGGCGATCCAGAAGTTGGGGATGGCGATGCCGAGCGTCGAGCCCAGCATCGCGGAATAGTCGAACAGCGTATAACGCTTCACGGCCGCCACGACCCCTACCGGGATCGCGATGAGCAGCGAAACGGCAAACGACATCGCATTGAGGCGCAGGGTCATGACCGCCGCGTCGGCAATCATCTCGGAGATGCTCATGCCAGGACGCATCATCGAGGTGCCGAAATCTCCCCGCAGGACGTTGGTCAACCAGTTCCAGTAGCGGACAACGAAGGGATCGTTCAGTCCCCACTTGTCACGAATCGCGTCGAGTTGGGCTTCGGAGACGCGACCCTGGCCGACCATGTTGCGAGCGGGGTCACCCGGCATGAAATACATGACGAGGAAGGTGAGGAGGCTGACAAGAAAGAGGACGAGTACGCCCTGGAGCAGGCGTTTGATGATGTAGGACGTCATGTGTACTCCAGGGAGTGGGGTCCCGGCCGGGGTCGAACGAACCGACGGTCAGGCAGGGCGCGCGGGCTCCCGCCTGACCGTCACTCCGGCTCTACTCCTGTTTCCAGAGCTTGTAGATGCTCTGGTAGAGGTTGTCGGAACTGAGCACCTCCTCGGGCAGGCCCTTGATGGCATTCACCCAGAAGGAGAACCCCTGCAGATGGAGGAAGTAGAGGAACGGAACGTTTTCGGCGACGATCTCCTGTACCCGGTTGTAGATCTCGATCCGTTTCGCCTCATCGAGTTCGAGCACACCCTGGCTGAGCAGTTCGTCCATCTCGTCGTTCTTGAAGCGCGAGAAGTTGTTGGCGCCGTCGCTGCGAAGCGTATCGCGCGCGTCCGGTTCGCCGTTTCCGCCGCCATACACCCAGTTGAACAGGGCGGCATCGTGACGGCCCTCGGTGAGACCGGCGAGGATATCGTCTACCGTGTTCTCCACCAGTTCCATTTCGACGCCAATGGCCTTGTACCACTGCTGCGCCACTTCAGCTTCCGGGCGGCGCGTCGAGTCGCCCTGGATCACCTGGATCGTGAAGGCCGCCTTTACGCCGTCTTTCTCGCGTACGCCATCGTCACCCGCAACCCAGCCGGCTTCGTCGAGGAGCGATGCTGCCGTCTCGGCATTGAAATCGTAGGTCGGGACGTTGGCGTTGTAGAACTTGGACACGGCCGGCGAGAGATTGGCGGTTGCCGGCACCGCCTGGCCCTGGAATACGTCGTTGATGAATGCCTGGCGGTCGGTGGCATGCAGGAGCGCCTTGCGCACCGCCGGATCGGACAGGAATGGGTGCTCGTTGTTCAGCGGGAAATGATTGACGGCGGTGTTCAGGACCTGGAACACCGTAAAATTCCCGCTGTCGACGATCTTGGTGTTGTCTTCGGCGTTGATGGACCAGACTGAATTGTCCGCCTGGCCGGTGTCGAGGGCGTTGAATCGCTGCCCCGGCTCCGGTACCACATCGAGGCGGAATTCGTCGAAGTTCGCGCGGCCGCGGAAGTAGTCCTCGTTGGCCACGAGACGTGTGCTCGATGCCGGGATCCACTCACCGCCTTCGAGCTTGAACGCCCCCGTACCGATTGGGGCCCCCGAGTAGGCGTCCTCCCCGACCTCCGCGTGGTACTTCGCCGGACGGATCAGGGTCGTGGCCGTCTGCACCATAAAGGTAGCGTCGGCGGCGGAGAGCGTGATGACCACCGTGTAGTCATCCGGTGCTTCGACCGAATCAACGAGCTCCATGGTCGCACCCGCGACCGAGCCGTTGGCGGGATCCTTGATCCAGTCGAAGGTGTATTTGACGTCGGCGGAGGTGAAATCGTCGCCGTTGTGGAATTTGACGCCCTGGCGCAGCTTGAAGGTATAGGTCTTGCCGTCGGCCGATGCCTCGTACGATTCGGCGAGGACGGGTTCGAGTTCGAACTGGTCATTCACCATGTACAACGCATCGTGGATTTGGACCACGACCACCCAAATGACGGTGGCGCCCGTGTTTTCGGGACTGAGGCCACTGACTTCCTGGTGACCGAGGGTGACGAAGGTCCCGCCACGTACCGGCTGCGTATCCTGGGCTGCTGCCCGGGCCGCCACCTGACCGGTGGTGAGGACCGGGATCAGCCCGGCCGCTGCGGCGGCCTTGAGCACGGCCCTCCGGTCAGTGCTGTTGGCCATGATCCGCCTGATCGCCAGCCCGCGATCCTGCTCGTGCGACGCGTGGGACATACCGATTCCTCCTGGTGCGGTGATATCGAACGCCCACCCACTCGCCGGCGGCGAATGGCACGTGCGTCCCAGCCCAAAGTCCCCACAGTGGCACACGCCGTCCGGCGCGTTCCGATGGGGGTCATTCTGGCATAGTGACATGGGCCGAACAACCTGAACCGCTCGCAAGAACACCATTGCTCGGGATACGACTCGGGCATGATGTGCGATGAGTCTATTTGCCTGGGTCTAGTGTGTTTACCCTGGCGGCCATCACGAAGTCGTTGCGATGCAGGCCGCCGATCGCATGGGTCCACCAGTCGACGGTGACCTTGCCCCACTCGATCACGATCCGCGGGTGGTGGTCAGCCTCATCGGCGAGCGATGCCACGCCGTTCGCGAAATCAACGGCGGGTTGCCAACCCTTGAACCGGACGGTGCGACGAAGCCGCTTGACTCCCTTGATCTCCACTATCTCCCAACCGGGGATTTGGGCAAGGAGCGTCGGCTCGTCCGCCTCCGGAACCATTGGCGAGCCAGGCCGGCAGGCTTCGCAGCGTTCGGTAGCCAGATCCATGTGGAACCTCCTGTCGCGCCGGTGTGAACCGGATCGCTTGCCCCATTGTGCCGGAGGCTGGCAACCCGCGTTTACGCAGGGGCCAATCGGCCTGAGGTCAGCGAAAGATTCCCGCGCGAAGCGCCGCGTGCCCTCCGAGAACGAGCGGAGGCGGTGGCGCGCAGGCCAGATCCGACGCGACCCAACCATGCGCGTGCCGCCTTGGCCCTCGGCTATCCATCACCTCTGGCAGGTGGCCGCACACTCGCCGAAACCCCTCCCTATTTATCTGTTTCCTTATTTTTCTTCTCTCGCTACTCGATCGCCCGAGCGCTGGCCGGGAAGTACCAGGCGTCGCAGGCTGCTTCCAGTACGCCGGTGTTGTCGCGTGCGACGCCGGTGGGGGAGGCGAAATCCGATGTCTGCAATGTCTCGTCGGCGACCTCGACCGGGTGACCGATGCGTGTGAGATCCTCGCGGACGGCGTCGACGAATCGGCTGCTGACCACCAGCGGCGAGAGGGACGCATCGATCCGGGGCGCCGCGAGCGCCTCACCCATCGGCATGTCCCAGACCGCGATGTTTGCCAGCAGCTGGGCGTTGCAGTTCGGGATCTTTCGCCCGCCGCTGGAGCCGATGCTGGCCCGGATCGCGCCATCGCGGGTGAGCAGGGCCGGAGCCATGTTGGACAGCGGCCGCTTGTTCGGGCCGACCGAATTCGGGCGGCCCGGTTCCGGATCGAACCACATCATGCCGTTGTTCATCAGGATGCCGGTGCCGGGCACCGTCACGCGGCTCCCCCAGCCGCTGAGGAGGGTCTGCGTGAGGGAAACCGCATTGCCGTCGCGGTCGATCACGCTGAGATGCGTGGTGCTGCCGTCCTTCATGTAGCTGGCGACCGAACCCGGCATCCGGTGGGAGACGCCAAGTTCCTCGCGAGTCCCGGCCGCAACCGGTGCGACCCGGTCCGGCTCGAACCTGGCAGCCTTCGCATCGAGATATCCCGGATCCAGGAGCGCCTGGACCGGTACCTCGACGTGTTCGGGGTCGGCCAGGTAGGTGAAGCGATCGGCGAACGCCTGGCGGAAGGCGTGCGCCAGTTTGTGCAGATAGGGAGCGGTGCCGGGACCATCGGCACCAGGGTCGAGACGATTGAGGATACCGATCGACTCGGCGAGGGTCGTGCCGCCGGTTCCCTGACCGATCGTGTGCACTGTGCTCCCGTAGAGGTCGATCGAGGTCGCCTCGACGACGGTGGCCTGGTAGTTTGCGAAATCGTCGCGGGTGATCGGCGTCCCCTCCGCTGCCAGGTGATCGACGATTGCGGCGGCAAGTGCGCCTTCATAGAAGGAGCGTGCGCCTTCGGCGCTGATCGTGCGAAGCGTGGTCGCCAGGTCGGGATTCTGCCAGGTGGCCGGCGCCGATTGCTCGATCGTCACCGGTGGGTATCCGTTCCGGTCGAGGTAGATGCTGGCGGTCTCGGGGAACCGGCTGAGGTTGGCCAGGTCGCGAGCGATGGTGAGGGTCGTATGCCAGGTTACGCGCTTCGGTGCTTCGGCCAGGGCAATGGCGGGTTCCATCACCTCGGGCAGCGACATGGTCCCGTACCGTGCGAGCGCGGTGGCGAGGCCTGCGACCGTGCCCGGCACCGCAATCGACCGGTACCCGACGACGTTGGCATTGTCTTTGGTGCTGGGCCAGCCGAACAGTGCGCTGTCCCTGCCACCGGAAAGCGGGAACATGCCCTCTGTCGCGCCAGACGGCGACACCATCGGGAACTCGATCGCCATCGCGCGTTGTTCGTTGGCAATCCACGCGACGAGGAACCCCCCTCCCCCAATACCATTCATCCACGGTTCGACGACACCAGCCGCAAACGCCGTGGCGACGGCGGCGTCGATCGCGTTGCCGCCGCGGGCCAGGATGTCGATCCCGGCCTGGGTGGCGTGGTCTGCCTTGGCTGCGACTGCCCCGCCGTGGCCGAATGCACTGGTTCGGGTGAGGGAGAGGCGGGAATGTGCTGGCTGGTCTGATGGCGATTGCATGCATGGGTCCTTCGCCGTGATTGCCGCGATGCGAATCCGTGCGCACAGGGTCGCCCAACCCGGCAGGGTTGTCCACTGCCGCGATCGGTGATTGGGCATTGACGGCCTACCGGCGCGCTGGTATCACGACGCCGACGAGTTGGTCCGTGGCGTTGGAGGTTGAATGTCCGAACCCAGGCTTGCCGTGCAGGACATTCTCCTGCCTGGCCGTGACCTCAATGAGAAGTTTGACCAGGCACGCGCGTACGGGTTCGAGGCGGTCGAATATGCCGTCCGCCCGGATGATCGGCTTGAGGACGTGGTGCGCGTGGTTGGGACAGCCTCCCGCGCGTCGGGAGTCCCGGTTGCGGCCCTTTGCACCGCCGGGGTCCACGATCCCCTTCAGGAAGATCCTGTCCTGCGGGCAGAACGGTTCCGGGGGCTTGCCGACCTCCTCGCCGTCGCGGACGAACTCGGGGCGAACGGCGTGGTCTCGGTGCCAGTCCGGCCGTCACGGCGGGTGGCGTCCAAAGCCGAGCTCGATGCCTGGGTCGAGGACCTGACCCGGCAGGCGATCGACGAGTTCCGCGCGTTCGCGGCCGGGCTGCCGCAAGGACGATCCGCGGTGTTGCTGGAGCCGCTCAACCGGTTTGAGGCGACATTCCTGCGAACGGTCGGACACGCTGCCCGGATCGCCCGGGAGGTCGATCACCCTCGGGTGCTGGCGCTGGCCGATCTCTACCACATGAACTTTGAGGAAGCCGACATGGCGGCGCCCATCATTGATGCCGGCTCGCTGCTCGGGCATGTGCACATCGCCGACAACACCCGGCTGGAGCCGGGCGCGGGCTGCATGGTCATGGCGCCGACGTTTGCCGCGTTGCAGCAGACCGGGTACGACGGATACATCAGTTGGGAGTGCTTCTCGCCGGGCGGAGCCATCCTCTCCGATGCGCCGGAGGTGGCGCTTCCTCGTTCGGTGGTCTGGTTGCGCCAGCAATGGGCAGAGGCGGTGTTGTGAGGCGTGGTTCGCGCGGCGAGCGTCCGGTGCGTCGGTACGCGCTACGCAGGCTATCGGCCCGAGCCTGCCCCGGTTGACCGCCCTTGCATGAATGACGGAAAAGGAGCGAACTCAGCATGGCATCACATCCGAAAATCGCAATCATCGGCGCGGGCGGAATCGTGTTCCCGATGCGGCTCATGGGCGACCTGCTCTCGTTTCCCTCGTTGCGGAACGGGTCGTACTCGCTCATGGACCTCTCACGCGAACGGGCGGAGCGGACCGCCTCCGGCGCCAGGGAACTGGCGGCGCACTACGGATTCCCCGCCACCATCACCGCGACGGACAACCAGCGGGAGGCGCTCGACGGCGCGGACTACGTGATCGTCACTTTCCAGGTCGGCGGGCTCGACGCCTATCAGCACGATGTCCAGATCCCGCGCCGGTACGGGCTCGACCAGCCGGTGGGCGATACCCTCGGACCGGGCGGCGTCTTCCGGTTCCTGCGGTCTGCCCCTGCCTACACCAGCATCGCCCGCGACATGCAGGAGTTGTGCCCCGCCGCCACGCTGATCAACTATGCCAACCCGATGGCGATGAACTGCTGGCTGCTGTCCGAGCATGGCATCCGCACAGTCGGCCTCTGCCACTCGGTTCAGGGAACCTCGCGGATGCTGGCGCGCCACCTCGGCATCCCGATCGAGGAGATCACATTCCGGGTCGGCGGCATCAACCACCAGGCGTGGTTCACGGAGTTCCGGCGTGGCGACGAGGATCTCTACCCACGCCTGCGGACCGTCATGGCCAACCGGCACCTGGCTGGCACGATTTCCGGCAGTCTCGCGGTTGACCGTGGCGACCACTCGGAGGCCGACCGTGGCGACTCCGACTACGAAGGCGGCGCCGAAATCGTCCGCACCTCGCTGATGGCGGCGTTCGGGTACTTCCATACCGAATCGAGCCACCACGCCTCGGAGTACGTGCCCTGGTTCCGAAAGGATGCCGAGCGTGTTGATGCCTTCATCCCGAAACGGTGGGACTACTACGAGATCTCGTCGTCGCGGGTGGCGGAAGAATCAGACCGGGAACTGATCGACAGGCTCAAGGAGGAACTCACCCCCTCGCTCGAGTACGGCGCAATGATCGTCAACGCCATGGAGACCGGCGATCCGGTCGTGATCCACGGCAACGTGCCCAACGACGGCCTCATCGACAACCTGCCGGACGGTTGCTGCGTGGAAGTGGCCTGCCTCGTGGACCGCAATGGCGTGCAACCCACCCGCTTCGGTGCTTTGCCGCCACAGTGCGCTGCCGTCAACCAGCTCAACATCAACGTCCAGGAACTGGCGGTCGAGGCCGCTCTCACCGGAAACCGCGAGCACGTTTACCACGCGATCTCGCTCGATCCGTTGACCGGCGCGCTCCTCACGCTCGACCAGATTCGGGCGATGACGGACGAAATGTTCGCTGCTGAAGCCGAGTGGCTGCCGCAGTTCTCGTAACGGCGATCCTCCGCGATCGCCCGCTCACTACAGCATGACACCCCGAGGAGACACCAGATGACCGCGATCGCCACCGAGACGATGCAGGGAACGGATATCGATTCCGGGTTGCGGCCCCCGAAGATCACGATGATCGGGGCCGGTGGAGTGACATTCCCCTTGCGATTGATGGGCGATTTGCTCTCGTTCCCGGCACTCCAGGGCGCGCAGTACAGCCTGATGGACATCGACCTCGAACGGGCCGAGCGCAACGCCGCCTGGGCGCGGGAAGTGGTGAGTCACTACGGATTCGGCGCGACCGTCGAGGCCACGGACGACCGCCGGGCGGCGCTTGACGGTGCCGACTTCGTCATCATCACCTTCATGGTCGGTGGGGTCGAAGTCTACCGCGGCGACATGGAGATCCCGCGCAGCTACGGCGTGGATCAGCGCATCGGCGACACCCTCGGTCCAGGCGGTGTCTTCCGGTTCCTTCGCAACGTCCCGGCGCTGGCGGAAATCGCCGCCGACATGCACGACGTCTGCCCGAACGCGCTGCTGATCAACTACGCCAACCCGATGGCGATGAACTGCTGGTACCTGGAGGCACTAGGGATCCGCACGGTCGGGCTTTGCCACTCGGTTCAGGGCACATCGAGGATGCTGGCCGATTTCATTGATGTCGCCTACGACAACGTGGTGTTTCGGTGTGGTGGAATCAACCACCAGGCGTGGTTCACCGAGTTCCGCCGTGGAGATGAAGATCTGTATCCCCGCATTCGCGAGGTGATGAATGCGAAATACATCGAGCAGGACCTCCAGGACCGGGGCGTGTGGGGAGGAGAGCGAGTCCGGACCGAGATCATGAACGCGTTCGGTCTGTTCCACACCGAATCGAGTCCGCACGCCAGCGAGTACCTGCCGTACTTCCGGAAGAATGAAACCCTGATCGGCTTCTACGGGCAGAGCCGGTGGGATTACGCGGAGGCCAAGCAGCGCAACGAGGAGCGACAGATCGACCGCACGCTGGTCGATAGCCTCATCGCGGAACTTGCTCCATCACTGGAATACGGCGCCTGGATCGTCAATGCGACCGTTTCGGGCCAACCAACCGTGATCTACGGCAACGTGCCCAACGATGGCCTGATCGATAACCTGCCGTCGGACTGCTGTGTGGAAGTGGCCTGCCTGGTCGACAGGAACGGTGTGCAGCCGACGCACTTCGGCGCACTGCCTCCGCAGTGCGCGGCGGTGAACCAAACGAATATCAATGTCCAGCGGCTGGTGGTGCGTGCGGCGCTGACCGGGGAGAAGGAGCACGTCTACCACGCGATCATGCT
>CAZSUN010000031.1:15442-26611 GCA_964610045.1 uncultured Sphaerobacteraceae bacterium | reverse complement strand
TGGTGCGTGCGGCGCTGACCGGGGAGAAGGAGCACGTCTACCACGCGATCATGCTCGACCCGTTGACGGCGGCTGTCTGCACCCTCGACCAGATTCGCGCGATGGCGGACGACCTCTTCGCCGCGAACGAAGGCTGGCTCCCGGAGCTGGCGTAGGAATGGGCTACTCGTCGGTCGAATGATCGCGAGCGGCAGGTGATTCGGGATAGAGATACGCCATCCCTGCAATAGCCGACGTGAGCTTCTCTCTCAAGGGAGGGATGTCGATCTCGATCGTCTGGGCGATGACGCCGAAACTCACGAGATTGTAGGCGTGAGCGATTCGATTGCGCGTTGCCCGCATCTTTGGCCAGGCATCTCCAAACAGTTCGTTTCGAACCGGGTCGTTCAGCCTGCTTAGCGCGTCAATAGCTGCAGAAAGACGGAGGCAAACAGCATCGCGTACTACCAGGATTTCGAGGCCGCCCCATGCGATGTGCTGATCCATGATGGTGAGGTGATCGAGCGCGTCCAGAATCAGGTAGAGGTCCCGCTCACTCACAGCTTCACCGACTCGCCTTTGATCCTCGCTTCCAGGCGAGGTTTGATGGCGTCCGCCTGGATCAGGTCGACATCGATGCCGAGTAACCGTTGGAGTGCGACTTCCACCCCAGCCAGGGTAAACAGGGTGACCTGAGGTTCGATGTCCACCAGCAGGTCGATGTCGGAAGCTGGGGTGTCTGTCCCGCGGACCGTACTTCCGAACACACGGACGTTTGTCATGCCGTGCGAGGCCGCCAGGGCGATGACAGCCTCCCGGTTGGCAGCCAGCACCTCGCCATGCCGGCTCTTGGGCACGAACCGGTGACTGTCCTGCTGATGTGCTTGTGGGGTACAGCGCGTTTCCGTTGACATGACTCGCTCCGCGGTAAACTCGATTTCCAGCATATCACCAGATCACGGTGGTTCCGGCAGGAGAACCGTATTGGATGCATTCGAGGCAGAGTCGCTGGTGCGCTCCGACGATCCGGAGGCGGTCGAGCGAGGAATCGCGTTCCTGCGAGAGCAGGCCGAAGCGAACCTCGACGACGCGGACGCCTGGTTCCGGTACGGGGGTGCGCTGGATTACTCGGACCGTGAGGCCGAGGCGATGGTTGCCTACCAGCGCGTTTTCGACCTGGGGATCGATCGCCTTCCTGGCGAGGACCAGCCGCGCCTCATCATCCAGGCTGGCAGTACGCTCCGCAACCTGGGACGGCTGGATGAGGCGAGAACCCTGCTCGAACGCGGGCGGCGCGGATTCCCCGGCATCGCGGCGATCGCGGTCTTCCTCGCGCTGGTCGAGGTGAGCGCCGGAAACGATCGGCAGGCGGTGCATCTGCTGTTCGAAGCGCTGCTGGCGCCGGACGATGGGTCGATCGCGGACTATCACCGGGCGCTGGCATGGTATGCCGGCGACATCAGGTCGGGAGCGTGATGGTGGATGCCTGGCGCCGGCGATCGATGAGGTGAGCCAGGCCGATGGCGAAGGCAATGCCGATCGTGGCGCCGATCGCGTCGACGACGAGGTCCCAGATGTCCGGCGTGCGGCCCGGCACGAACGACTGATGCCACTCGTCGGTGATGCCGTACAGGATCGCCACGCCGAAGGCGATCAGCACGCGCTTCCGGGACGTCAGGGCGAACCCGCCGAGCACCCACCAGGTCAGGCCCGCCAGCACGGCGTAGACCGTGAAGTGACCGGCCACCGATGTGATCTCCATGCCGATGCCAGGTGGTTTGGGCAGTGTCTCCTGCGCGGAGAACGCGAAAATGACACCCATCCAGGCGACGAACGGGATGAACCGTGGCCAAACCCTGGTGGTTGTCGCGGTGCCGGCCATGACGTCTCCGGGACAAGGAATCGCCCTGCCAGATGAAGACCAGCAGGGCGAATGTGGACTGCTCGGGTATCGGCGATTGCCGTCAGATTGCCTGGGGTGATTCCCCCTCGGCATCCGCTTCGGCAAGAATCGAGGGCGTCGGCAGGCGCATGCTCTGAGCTGCGGCGCTGAACTCGGAAATCTCCGACGGCCGCATTTCGAGGGCATCCGCAATCCGGCGGGCAATGTGCGGGCGCGGGCCGGACTTGCCAAGCTCGATCTGCGAAACCGTCACCCGTGCCACACCGGCACGGTCGGCGAGTGTTTGTTGCGACATGCGTCGCCTAAGCCGCGCTTCCCGAAGCGTCAGCATTCGACCAACTCCCTTCCCATCCCCATCGGTGACCAGACGTGCGGGGCACGGGCTGCCCGGTCACCGAGCCGACCTTCCGGCTCTTCCCGAACCACACTGTACCGCCCGCTCGTGTCCCTCCGGTAGGTGTCCGTTCGGCTTTCCTTGGCGCAAAATGGGTGAATTCGGGTGGTAGCTCGCAACAACGGCGCGCAGGTAGTGAACGTTCACAATGCGCCAATTGGAGTCGGCATCCAGACCGGGGTTCAGGTGCGCGTGTGAGAAGGGTGCGGCGTCTGGTAAACGGGGAAGTCATCGTGTTGGGCGACCGTTCGGATTTGCCGATCATGGGAGAATGCTGGGGAACGCGTTCCATCGTGGCAACGCACCTTACGCAGGGATGAAGTTCAGGGGAGATCGACATGGCGGATCCCAGAATCGAGAAATGGGCGCGCGCGCTCACGGGGTACTCGGTGACCATCCAGCCGGGGCAGGTGGTCGTGATTTCCGGGCAGCCGGCGGCGGCGCCACTCCTGCGGGCCGTCTACCGGGAAGTCGTCGCACTTGGCGCCTACCCGGTTCTGCTCAGTCCGGTCGAGGGACTGCAGGCCGAACTGCTGGAACACGGCAGCGACGACCAGTTGACGTGGATTTCCCCGCTCGAGCGATTCGCTCGCACCGAAGCCGATGTCGCAATCACGATCATGGCCGATACCAACACCCGGCGCATGTCGGCCATCGATCCCGCGCGTCAATCGGTCTTCACTGGCGCGCGCCGCGACCTTTTCAAGACCTTTATGGATCGGGCCGCCGATGGCCGGCTCGACTGGACGCTGACCCTGTACCCGACGGATGCCTACGCCCAGGATGCCGACATGGACACCGAGGCGTACACGGATTTCGTGCTCTCCGCCTGCAAGCTGGATCGCGACGATCCTGTTGCCGCCTGGCTCGAGCTGAAGGATGAGCAGCAACGATTGATCGACTGGCTGGATGGCCGGAAGCACGTCCACCTGCTGGGACCGGACATCGACCTCACGCTTTCCATCGAGGGCCGGACCTGGATCAACTCCGATGGCAAGCGGAACTTCCCAAGCGGCGAGATCTTCACCGGCCCGGTCGAGGATTCGGTTAACGGGACGATCCGGTTCTCGTTCCCGGTGGTGACGGCAGGCCGGCAGATCGAGGATATCCGGCTCCGGTTCGAGAGCGGCAAGGTCGTCGACGCGACCGCCAGCCGCAACGAGGAGTACCTGATCCAGCAACTCGATACCGATCCCGGCGCTCGGTACCTTGGCGAGTTCGCCTTCGGCACCAACTTCGATATCACCCGGTTCACGAAGAACATCCTGTTCGACGAGAAAATCGGTGGCACCGTCCACATGGCGGTAGGGTTGGGCTACCCGGAAACCGGCAGCACCAACACCTCCGCCATCCACTGGGACATGATCGCCGACCTCCGCCAGGGCGGTGTGGTCACCGTCGATGGTGATGTCTTCCTCAAGGACGGTGCCTTCGTGGTGTAGGCAGCTGATGGAACCTGTGAACACCACGGGATAGGGACGGCCTTACCGGCGCAGCGTGGATCAGCAGCACGGGAATGTGCGCTGCGCCGGATAATGGCCTTCCTCCTTCATCGTCAGACACGCTGAAGGCGCGCCCTGAGTGGCAGAGAAGCGCCTGCGTCAGCTCATAAGTCTGGGTCAGGATGTGAGTATTACTATGGCACTGAGTGCTATAGTATGGAGGCGCGTCAATTGCGCGTGTACAAGACAAAGGTGTTTGCCCGATTCGCCCGCAAGGAGCACCTGTCCGATCTGGCGCTCTGGGAGGCAATCGTCGCTGCCGAGGTCAAGCCAGATGCCGATCTCGGCGGCGGTCTCATCAAGCAACGCATCGCGCGTACCGGGAGCGGAAAGTCGGGCGGTTATCGCACGATCATTGCCTGGCGGCGAGGGGGCCTGGCCTTTTTCATTTATGGCTTCCCCAAGAGCAGCCAGTCGAACATTACGCAGGTCGAAGAGCGAGCTCTGCGGAGGTTTGGCGGGTTGCTGTTGAAAGCAGAACGTGAGCATCTCGATCATCTTGTGGAGATCGGGGAGCTTCTGGAGGTGATTCCGGATGACAGGTGGAAAGGGTGAAGGGTCCGACATCCTGGCCGCGATGCACGAGTCGGTCGTGGGCCTGTTCGAAGCAGGCGTGATCGACAAGCAGACGATGCGGGAGTTTGACCAACTCTGTCTCACTCCGATCCACGAGTTCAGTCCGGACGATATTCGGGAACTGCGAGAGCGGGAACATGTCAGTCAGGCGGTGTTTGCCCGGCACCTGAATGTCACGATCAGCCTGGTAAGCAAATGGGAGCGGGGCGAAAAGCGTCCGGCTGGTCCGTCGCTGAAACTCCTCGCGCTTGTTGAGCACAAGGGAATATCAGCCATCCTGTGAGTTCCGGGATCACCGCATGCTGGAAGAGGTTGGCAAGAAACGTCCGCCGACTGCACATGGCGTGACATAGTAGGCCGCGATGTGACGAAAGCAGTGACGCGGTGTGGGTTCTGGTGCACCATGTGGCGGTGAAAGTCTCGCTTGCGTGCTGGAGGATTTCCTTGGTCACTCGTGCCGTTGCCACCGCGTCGCTGAACCGAACCCTTGGGCGGTATTCCGCGCCCGACTCGTCGGTGAATGGTGGTCGTTTTCTGCGCAACGAGCCGGATCCGGACCGGCTCGACCTGTTGGATCTGCCCGCGGAATTGCGCCGCCGTGGCTACGGCGCCGTGCAGATCAACCATTTCCACCTGCCGTCGCGGGATGCCGTGTACCTGGCCGAACTTGGGAGCGCCCTGGCCGGGAACGACATCGCCCTCGACGCGGTGCTGGTCGACGATGGAGACCTGACGCATCCGACCGACGCCACCCATCACGAAGCCTGGCTCGGCGGCTGGATCGAGACCGCGGCGGAATTGGGCGCAAAGCGGGTTCGGGTCTGCGCCGGACGGCAGCAGCCTACGCCGGAGACCCTCCGCAAGGGTGGCGAAGGGCTGGCGCGACTCGCTGCCGCGCACCCACAGATCCGGGTACTCACCGAGAACTGGATGGAACTCCTGCCGAACCTCGATGCATGGCGAGCGGTCCGCGAGATTACGGGCGATTCCGTGGGACTCCTGTTCGACTTCGGCAACTGGAAAGAGCCGGACTGGTACGAGCAACTCGCGCAAATCGCGCCGCTGGCCGAAACCTGTCACGCCAAGTGCAACTTCACGCCGGACGGGCCAAAGCGCGAGGACTACCGACAGGCCCTCGGCCTGCTCAAGGACGTTGACTACGATGGAGCGATGGTCCTGATCTACCTCGGAGCGGACGACGACGAGTGGGGCTGCCTCGATGTCGAGTGGGAGATCGTGGAGTCCGTCTTCGCTCCGGCCATCGCCTGACAATGGGCGGGGTGACGGATCGTGGTTCGTGGGGCACCATGACCCCAGAGATTCGCGTTGATTCGCAAGGGAAACTTCCATGATTACCCGCGCCGTTTCCACCTGGTCGCTCAATCGCACGCTGGGGAAGTACCAGGGCCCGTTCACCTCGGTTGGCGACGAAGGGGTGCCCGTCGCGCTGGCAGCGGGCGCGCTCTCGCTGCTCGATCTCCCGGCGGAACTCCGGGCACATGGGTATGACGCGGTCCAGATTTGCCACTTCCACTTTCCAGCCCGCGACTCCGCCTACCTCGCCGAACTTCGAAGCGCGCTGGCGGCGTCGAACATCACCCTCGATGCGATCCTCGTCGATGCGGGAGACCTGACGCATCCAACCGACGCCGCGGCGCATGAGGCCTGGATTGGCGAGTGGCTGGATGTCGCCACCGAACTTGGCGCAACCCGCGCGCGGGTTTGCGCTGGCCGGTCTGCTCCGACCCCGGAGACCTTGCAACAGGGAGGGGAAGGGCTGGCGCGGCTCGCGGTAGCGCACCCGGGTGTGCGTGTCATCACCGAGAACTGGCTGGAACTCCTGGCCGACGCCGATGCTGTGCTGGCGGTGCGGCAGATAACCGGTGATCAGGTCGGCCTCATGATCGACCTGGGAAACTGGAGTGGACCGGACAAGTACGACGAACTGGCCCGGATCGCGCCATTCGCCGAGACGTGTCACGCCAAGTGCGATTTCTCCGCCGACGGGCCGGACCGCGAGGACTACGTGCGCGCGCTCACCGTCACCCGCGACGGCGGGTTCGATGGCACCATGGCGCTCATTTACTCCGGGCCGGACGATGACGAGTGGGCGGGACTCGACACCGAATGGGAGCTCGTGCAATCGGTGTTCGGCAGCGTCACGGCCACTGCCGGGTAGGACTGGTGTCGCGACCGGACGCTCGCTCTTCCCCAGGATGATGATTTCCTGCACATTTCCGGGATGACCTTGTTCGGCATCCTTGTCATCTTCACGCCTGCTCCCTACACTCCATTCCTGACAAGTGAGGTCGGGATTCGGCCTCGTCGTAATGGGAGCGGGACGATGATGGGGTACCGGACGCGCGTTTCACGCAGGACCATGCTCGGCGCCACGGCGATGGCCATCGCCGCGAACGGCCGCAGCCTCGCGGTGTTCGCCCAAACACCGAGTGCCGATCCGTTGCAAGTCATCAAGGACTACGTGTCCGGCAACGTGGAGCAGTTGGTGGCGGGAACCGCCGCCCTGCTTGCCTGGGCGGAGCAGTACTACGCCCTCGCCGAAGCCAGCGGCTTCGACTACGCCGCCATGTGGGAGGCGAACCAGGCCGACCTTCCGGACATGCTCGCCGAGGGTCGCGCGATCTGGACGGATCAGGCTCACGGCAACTACGAGTTTGCCGAAGGCATCGTCGCCGGTGTGCCGTCGCTCGCCGATTTCGATGTCTGGATCGATGCAGGCCCGACCGGCGAGGAAGATCCGGCGAATGCCTACGATTGGACGCTGACGCTCCCGGACGGTACGACCTTCGACAAGCCGGGCAACATCTTCCATACCGTGACGGAGCCCGCTCTGTGGGGCACGAATCCCGATTTCGTGGGGCTCGAGGCGGATCTCGACGGGAACGGGACTGTCGACGTCACCGAGGCGTTGCCGGACGCGAACGTGTTGCTCGGCGGCGTCCAGGCCCTGTCCGACGCCGTGACCCAGTTGCAGGCGGCGGTCAGCGCATGGGAGCCGACGCTCTCCGACCTGTTCACCGCGCTCGTGGTCATGCTGCCAACCGCCGGCGGGTACTTCGAGGAGTGGCGGCACTCCGCCTACGTCGTCGGCAATACCTCGGAGTCGGAGAATTTCGTCGGCAGCAGCCGGCTCCTCGACGTGCTGGGCATCTACCACGGGTTGCAGATCACCTGGGACGCGGTCGCGCCGCTGGTCGCCGAGGTCGATGCCGGGCTTGCCAGCGCGATCACCGTGAACATCAATGAGCTCATTGCCTTCGTGCAGGAGCTTTACGACAACGAGCTGGCAGGAACCCGCTACAACGTGGAAGAGGCGGAGCAGTTCGGCGCCGAAGTGCAGCAACGGGGCGATACCGTCGCCGGGCAGGTCACCCAGGCTGCCGCCCTGATCGGGGTCGAGTTGCAGGAGGTGTAGTTCCCTCCCCCGTTGGGGCGCGGTTGTCGTCCCTCTGGGCCGGGATCGACTCGGCCGTCCTCGATATGTCGGGCAATGCCATGATCATCAACGTTCGCGTACTACTCCTGATCCTGGTGATTGCCGGGTTGCTGCCGGCAGGCTGGATGCAGCCTGCCCTGGCCCAGGATATTCCCGAAGGTGTGGACCCGGCCGCGTTGGCGCAGGAAATTCGCTCGAGCCTCTTCGATGTGCAACGATCCCTGGCGGATGGCGATACCTCCGGAGCCGCGGAGATCACTGGCCTGACCGGCGATGTCGCCACCCTTTCGGCACTCTTCACGGCCGACCCCACTGCCGCCGCCGATCTGGACGCCCAGTTCGCTGTCGCCCAGGCTGCTGTTGCCGCCAACGATCCGGTGGCGCTGGCGATGGCGCGCGGGTTGATGTGGACCGCGATGCTGCAGGGAGCCTATGCGGAGACGATCCAGGCGGTGCAGGACAATCGCCCGGCAGACGCCACCGCCTGGTTGCTGCTACGCGAATTCCGCCCGACCACCAAATTCGAGCGGCCTAACGCCAACGCGACCCTTGCGGTCCACGCGTTCGCCAACGGCGAAATGACGGCCGAGGACGCGATCCTTGCCGTCCAGGCCGACCTGCTCGACACCTACCAGGCGCGGCTGACCACCGAACTGGCGGACATCGGCGATGCCGGAGACAGCGGCTTCCTGGCCGTCCAGGCAGAGTCCGCGGGGTTGGCCACGGGCTTCTGGCGCATCCTGGACCCGGCCTATGCCGCACAGATGGGCGCCGATGCCGCCGCCCAGGCCGATGCCCAGATCCAGGCGCTCGCAACCGGCATCGCAGATGGTGACGCCGCCGCCGTGACCTCCGCCGCGAATGCGCTGGTGGCGATCGACCGGAGCTTCCGGGCGGCCCCGCTCTCCGAGGAAGACCAGGCGCGCCGCGCGGGCCAACTCGTGCGCTACCTCTCGCTGGTGCCAATCGAGTACGGGCGAGGCGTGCACGATGGCACGGTCATCGTCGAGATCGAAATCAGCGAGGCCCAGGCATTTCTCGATGGCGCGAGGGCATCCTTCGACGACCTGTATCTCACGCTGAATGCGCAGGATCCGGCGAAAACCGCCGAGGTTGAGGCGGCGATCACCTGGCTCGAACAGGCCGTCGGCGACGCCGCGAGGCGCGCCGCCGTGGCGGATCCGGGGGATGTCGAATCGAATGCCCAGGGAGCCATCGGCGTGCTCGAAGGCATGTTTCCGGATGAGTGGACGCGCTCCGGTGGCCAGGCCGATTTTGACGTGATTTCATCGCTGCTCGATCAGATGGAAACAGCCGTCAAGGCCGGGCAGTGGGAACAGGCGGAGTCGGCCCGGCTCGAAGCCTATGCCATCTACGAGCTTGGGGCCGAAAAGCGGTTACTGGCCTTCGCGCCCGGCCTTGCCAACGAGACCGAAGCCCTCTTCTGGGGCGGTACCGGCAACACCGAGGGATTGGCGGTCGCGATCAGCCGTGAGGCGCCGGCCAGCGAAATCCACGATATCCGCCTGGCGCTCGACACTGCACTCCTGCAAAGCCAGGAGCGGATTGGCGTGGGGCGGCCGTCCAACGCGGTCGTTATCTTCAACGCCGGAACGATCGTGTTCAGGGAAGGGCTGGAAGCGGTGCTGATCCTGGCATCGCTGGTCGCGAGCATGATCGGAGCCAACCAGCGGTTCAAACGGCCACTGATTGCCGGGGCGGGTCTTGCCTTCCTCGCGACCGCGCTGTTGTTCTGGGCGGCCCAGACTGTCCTGCATTCACTTGCCCGGTACGGCGAGAAGCTGGAGGCGGTCGTCTCCCTGATCGCGATCGGCGTCCTCCTCCTGGTGATGAACTGGTTTTTCCACAAGGTCTACTGGACCAAATGGATTTCCAAACACCACCAGCAGCGACGGGCGGTACTCGGCGGCGCGATTTCCGGGCAGGTCATCGGCCTCATCGTCCTCGGCTTCACCAGCGTTTTCCGGGAGGGCGCGGAAACGGTCCTCTTCCTGCAGGCGTTGGTCCTCGATGCGGGAACCTGGGTCGTGATCCAGGGCACGGCCATCGGACTGCTGGGCACGGCCATCGTCGGCGCGCTCGTGCTCGTCATGCAAAAGAAGCTGCCGCACAAAAAGATGCTGACCGTGACCGGCGTGATGCTGGCGTTCGTGCTGGTGGTGATGGTCGGCAATACGGTACACGTGATGCAGGTCGTGGGCTGGATGCCGATCAGTCCGATCCCGGGGGTGGTGTTCCCGTACTGGATGGGAACCTGGTTTGGTTTGCATGCAACCTGGGAAGGCATGTTCTTCCAGGCGGTGGCGCTGGTCGTGGTGCTGGGCAGTTATTACGCGGCGGAGTGGGTCAACAAGGGCAAGTTCCGCGGCTCGGAGTCGCCACAGATTCCGGTTTCGACCTGATCGGTTCGTATCCTGGTGGATGACGCAACACGAGGGTGGCTCCTGCGGGAGCCGCCCTCGTGTCAATCGCTGTCGCCCTGCTGATGGACAACACCGTTCCCTCTATTGCTGGGCAGCCGCCTCGATGGCTTCGACGAGATGCGGCACAACCCAGCGCACGCTCAGGGTCGTTTGTCCCCAGAAGGCGTGCGTGGGCAGGATGTCCAGGAATGCGACACGCTCATCCTGGACGATCGAGGGTCCCTGGTACAACGGCGACTCGGTGATGTTGGAGGCGCTCAGGCCGAAATCGATCACCAGCAACACATCAGCGTCATCCAACTGGTAGACCGTCTCGATCGATCGCAGTTCGAAACTGTCATTGGAACCGAGCGCCTTGTACGACAACCCGAGTTCCTTGATCAGGCCGGCGCCGTTGGGAGCTACCACCGAGTAGCTGCTTCCATACTCTTGGCAAGGTATCAGCTTCCTGGGACCCGCACCATTCGCCGCCGGCCACAGGCAGCACATGAGCGGAAATGGGTTGGCGCGTATGAACCATGGCGTTCCGGCCTGTCGCTTCACCGTCCGCTGGTTTCCAACCTGCAGGCCGCACCTCCATCGGATCGAGCGAGTTTGGAGATTTGTCAAGGGCAAGCTGGCCGGTTATCGGTACCGCCGCGATCTCCCGGGGGCTGATCCATGCCGCCAACGCTTTTTCCACCGGGTCCAGGCGCAGTACACCAACACCGGCCAGTCCCATCGTTCCCAGGACCACCATTTCTGTCGGTCCGCCTGGCACCGCTGTCGTGTCGCAAACTGGCATTGCCAACTCGCTCATACCGGGTCTGGATGAACGCCAGTGGATCGCCGTCGCCCCGACGAGGAAACATGGGCAATCCCCGGACTCGGTATCAGTGCGTGTCTGTAGACCTTCCCGTTGGTAGGGAGGCCCT
>CAZSUN010000031.1:2874-15342 GCA_964610045.1 uncultured Sphaerobacteraceae bacterium | reverse complement strand
CCCGGACTCGGTATCAGTGCGTGTCTGTAGACCTTCCCGTTGGTAGGGAGGCCCTTCCGGCGCAACCGAAGGTAGCCGCCTTGATGGCACATAGCGCCCTGGGAAAGGCCTGCCTCGTTCCATGCACACGACGTTCCAGGTGGCCGTGATACGTGCTCCGCCGTTTCGCGAACGATGTCAGGCACGATGCGTGCGGTGAGACGGCCAGAAGTGGCCCTTTCATCGCCATATTCAGAGGTCCTCTTGCTCCTTGCCAGGCGAACGCTCCAGGACGGGTGATTTTACGTATGCGGCAGTTTGCCATGCTACACTGTCCTAAAATCCGATGCTTTTCATCGGATTTCAGTGAGGAAGGGAATGGCGCGTGACGTTTCTGCGATCTGGTGTGACACGACGACAGGTTCTGGCTTCGGCATCGTTGGCCGGGGGGGCCGTGGCTACCGGAGGTTGGCTTGTCGGCGCTCAGGCCCAGGAGGCTTCTCCGTCAACTGTCGATGGGAGCCTGGTGGTCTACTGTGGACGCAATGAAGAGTTGATCGGCGCGTTGGTACCGCAGATCGTGGAAGCCACGGGTGTGACGCTCGACGTACGCTATGGCAACACTGCCGAGCTTGCCGCCCAGATCCTCGAGGAAGGCGACAATTCGCCCGCCGGGCTCTACTTTGGCCAGGATGCCGGCGCATTGGGCGCGCTGGCGAAGGAAGGCCGGTTCGCCACCCTACCTCAGGAGACACTGGATCTGGTCGACTCCCGCTTCCGATCGGCGGCGGGGCTCTGGGTCGGGCTCTCCGGGCGGGCCCGGGTACTGGCTTACAACCCGAATGTGACGGACCCAGCGACGTTGCCGGCAGCGATCGCCGACCTCCCAACGGCAGAGGTTGGGACGTTGGCCTGGGCGCCTACCAATGCATCGTTTCAGTCGTTCGTGACGGCGTTGCGACTGGTGAACGGCGAGGATGCAACCCGGGCGTGGCTTGAGGCGATGACCGAGGCAGGAACCGTGTCCTTCGAGGGGAACGGTCCCATTCGCGATGCCGTTGCCAACGAGGAAATCGCGGTTGGCCTTATCAATCACTATTACCTCTATCAGGCCCGCAAGGAAACGCCAGACATCGCTGTCGCCAACTACTACTTCCCCGATGGCGACCTGGGCTCGCTGATCAACGTTGCGGGAGTCGGCGTGGTAGCAGGTTCGGGTCAGGAGGAGGCCGCGGTGGCGGTCACCAACTATCTGCTCGGCGTCGACGCGCAGACTTTCTTCGCCGGAGAGACGTTCGAGTACCCGCTGGTGGCAGGCGTCGATCCGGTTGCGGAACTTCCGCCACTGGAGTCCTTCCAGACGCCTGACATCGACCTGACGGATCTCGACGACCTTGCCGGGACCGTGCAGCTCCTCACCGAGGTTGGCCTGATCTAGTGTCGACCGGGGTTGACCAACCATCCCGGTCACATCAGATGGCGATTGCCATTGGACTGGTACGCAGGCGGTGGTCCACAGGACTGCCGCCTGTAACCGTTGCCGTTGCGCTTGTGGTTTGCACCGGCATGCTGGTGCCGTTCGTCTACCTGATCGTGCGGACCCTGGATTCCTGGGACGCGGTGCAGCCGCTGGTCTTCCGGCGTCGCACTGCCGAGATCCTGTGGAACACCATCCGGCTTGCACTCGGTGTCATGCTCGGCAGTTGCATCATCGCCATCCCCCTGGCGTGGTTGACCACGCACACCGACCTGCCTGCGCGAAAATTCTGGAACGTGGTGTTGCCGCTGCCAATGGTGATCCCATCCTACGCCGGTGCAGTGGCGTTGATCGGATTGCTCGGGCCGCGCGGATTCGCGCAGCAGTGGCTGGATGCCGTTGGTGGTCCCTCCATACCCAGTCTGTATGGCTATTCCGGTGCCTGGCTGGTGCTCACGCTGTTCACTTACCCCTACGTGTTCCTTCAGGTGCGTGCGGCTATCCGCGGCATGGATCCAGGCACCGAGGAGGCAAGCTACACGCTCGGGTCGGGTACGCTGGCGACCTTCCTCAAGATTCTCGTCCCGCAGCTCCGGCCGGCCATCGGCTCCGGACTGTTGCTCGTTTCGCTCTACACCATCTCGGATTTCGGCGTGGTGACGATGCTGCGCTACGAAACGTTCACCAGAACGATCTACACCCAGTATCGCGCCGCCTTCGACCGGTCTCTGGCGGCGGCTTTGGGGCTGTTGCTGGTGATTCTGGCAGTGTCGGTGTTGATTGCCGAGTTCCGGGTTCAGCGGCGTGTTTCCCTGTACCGGATTGGCACGGGCGTCCCGCGCGCTCCGCGAATACACTCGCTCGGCCGCTGGCGATGGATCGGGGTCGGCTGGTGTGCCTTCGTTGCCGTGGCCGCCCTCGGAGCGCCGCTCGGCATGTTTCTATATTGGGCCGTCAACGGGACGTCCACCGGTCAGCGCATCGAACGCATACCTGCTGCGGTCTGGGGGTCACTCTCCATTGGTGTGCTGACCGCGCTGGGGGTGATCATGGCAGCCTGGCCGATCGCGACGCTCGCAGCGCGGTATCGCGCTCGCCTGCCGCTTTTTCTGGAGCGATTGAGCTACCTCGGGTTCGCGCTGCCCGGTATCGTCATAGCCCTTGCCTTCGTGTTTCTGGGCGCCAGGTACCTCCCTGCGCTGTACCAGACCTTGCCCTTCCTGGTGATGGCGATGGTTATCCGGTTCCTGCCGCACGGTGTTGGCTCGGTCAAGGCGTCGCTCCTCACGATCGATCCTCGGCTCGAACAGGCCTCTCGCGTCCTTGGCGTGTCTGACGCACGCACCACTGTCCGGATTACGCTTCCGCTTGCCTGGCCCGGCGTCACGAGCGGAGCGATCCTCGTGTTCCTGGGCGCCATGAAGGAACTCCCGATCGTGTTGCTGCTTGCCCCAACCGGCTATCACACGCTTGCCACGGAGATCTGGAGCGCCACCGACGACGGCGCCCTTGGCCGGGCTGCGATTCCGGCGATCTTGCTTATCGTGCTTTCCACCATCCCCGCGCTCACGCTCGATCGTCGACGTGACGCCCATGGGATGCCGGCATGAGCCCGTTGCGAATATGCGGGCTGGCCAAGGCATTCAATGGACGGCAGATCGTCGACCTTCAGCATCTCGAACTCGTTCAGGGCGAGTTGCTCGCGCTCCTTGGGCCGAGCGGATGCGGCAAGAGCACAACCTTGCGACTCATTGCCGGGCTCGAGGTGCCGGATGCAGGGTCGATCCAGGTTGGCGGGACGGTGGTCGTCGGTAACCGCGTCTGGCTTCCTCCCCAAAGGCGACGGGTTGGCATGGTGTTCCAGGACTACGCGCTGTTTCCGCACCTCACCGTGGCCGGCAATATCGCCTATGGCATTCAGGGCCGTTCCGGCCGGGACAGCCGGGTGATGGAGTTGCTTGAGCTCGTTAGCCTGGCTGGACATGGCGACGCTTATCCACACCAACTCTCCGGTGGACAGCAACAGCGAGTGGCGTTGGCCCGTGCCCTCGCGCCGGAACCAGCCCTGCTGCTGCTGGACGAGCCGTTTTCATCTCTCGATCCAGGACTGCGACAGCAGTTGCGTACCGATGTCCGGGAGATCCTTCGCCAGTCCGGCACGACCAGCCTGCTGGTAACGCACGACCAGGAGGAGGCGCTGTCCATTGCCGACAGGGTAGCCGTGATGTTTGATGGGGCGATTGCCCAGGTGGATGTGCCGTCCACCATCTATCACGCTCCCCACTCCGCAAGAGTGGCTGCCTTCCTCGGCGATGTGAACCTCGTTTCAGGGATTGCCACCGGTCTCGGCGTCAAGACCGTGCTGGGTTACGTGGAGTTGCCGACCACGCTCAGGGGATCAGTGGTGGTGATGGTCCGGCCCGAAGCGATCACCCTTGATGTCCACGCATCCTGTGGAGTCCCGGGAGCGGTAACATCGACGAGATTTCACGGTCACGACCAACTGGTAACCGTCCGGATCGAGTCAACGGACGAGGATGTCTTGATCCGCACCAGCGGCCTGGTACCGGTTGATGTTGGGCAGTCTGTGGGACTTTCGGTGACTGGCCGGATCCATGTCTTCGAGGCGCCTTGAACCGGACACGGTTCAGGGCGCTGCACACGTTCGATGTGGCCGATCCTGAATACGACATAACCACGAAGCGCTCGCTATCGAACGTGCGAAGCGAACCGCGAGATCCGCGAGCATCGATCCCTGCTCCGCTGGCGACTTGGCTGTGAAGTCGTGACCGAGCGACGCCGGCTGGATCGCGGTCGGTAGGCACGATCGGTTCGCGCTGGAATCGATTGGGTGCGTGAAGCTGCCGCGAACGGTTCACGGTTCGCCAGCCTGCCGCGGTGCGATCAGTCGTGGGCGGCACGCCGGACGGTGAAATAGAGCAATCCCACCACGCCCGCCAGGAACAGCCACCAGGCGTTGAGGCCGAGTTCCCCGAGTGCCCAGGTGATCGCCATCAGCGTCGCGATTCCCGAGGCGATCCGCCAGTCGTCTCCCACGACGAAGTCATACCAGAATGTCCCGAAGCGCTTGATTGCGGTCATGGCGTTTACGCTCCCGCCTGGTCGTAGGCACGCTGTGTGGGCGATGCGGCTTTTTGCTGGCGAAGCAACAGGACGATTCCCCACGCCACCGCCAGCGTGCCAATCAGGATGACCGCCAGCGAAACCGTGCCGCCGGGCCATTCGAGGTTGACTCCCTCGCCAGCCCAGAATGCGCCGAACCCGGTCAACATCACCCCGACCGCAAACTTCATCGTGTTCTCGGGAACGCGGCTGAGCGGCGCCCGTACGATGACACCCACCAGGGCAACGATGAGCAGGCCGGCGATCGCCCCGGCGGCGGCCAGCGGAATGCTGCCGTGCGACGTGCCGAATGTGAGGACGATGAACGCGACCTCGATGCCTTCCAGCAATACGCCCTTGAAAGCGACCGTGAACGCATACCAGTCGATGCCGCCATCGGTATCCGGATCGGCTGCTCGCGAGGCAGCCACCTCGCGCGCAAAGATCGCATCCTCGTCGTGCAGCGCCTTGTACCCGGATGCCCGCAGGATGGCTTTTCGCAGCCACTGCAACCCGAAGATCAGGAGCAGGCCACCGATGACGATCCGCAACGGCGCGAGGGGCAACTCGGTCAGCACCGGACCCAGCACGGCGACCACGATGGCGAGCACGACGAGCGCGGCGGCAGAACCGATCAGCGGAGAACGCCAGCCGCGGGTCACGCCCATGGCGAAGACGAGGGTAAGCGCTTCCACCATCTCGACCGCGCTGGCGAGAAACGCGCCCGTCAGGAGCAGCACATCACCGATCATGCCCATCTCCTTTTTTGATGTCTGCCGAGCCGTCCGGGTTCGGATCACCCTCCACCCGTTTCGCGGCATCGATCGGGTCAGATAGCGGCGTCACGAGCTCTTGCGAGAATTCCGTATCGAGATCGGTGCTCGCTCGCTGGTACACCACCTCCTCGAAGCCGGCGAGGAGCCCGGCGCAGCGGTCGATCCAGGCTTCAACGTCGGGCCGTCCGCTCGCGGCAAACCAGTCGCGGGCGCGGACACGGTCGAACCAGCGGCGGATCTTTTCGAGATCCTGGCCGATCTCCTCAGCCTCCTCGAAGGTGTAGTTCTGCCGGAAATGCTCGAACTCGATCTCCTTCACGAATTTCGTCTCGCACTCCTCGACGATCTCCGCGTACTCCTTGTTGCGCTGGTCCCGGAACTGGGCCAGTAGCCGCGCTTCGTCGCGATCTGAAAGCGACGGCACGGGAATCAACCAGTGTTCGCCGCCCAGCGCGTCGATCCGATCCGCGGTTCGCTCGATTCTGGCCCGGGGGTCCGGCAGGTCCGGAATCACGCACACGCATTGTTGGAGATAGCAGGCGCCAATCTGTTTCAGGTCTCGCCAGACACCGATCCGTCCACTCGCCGGCTCGGTTGGCACGCGGTAAATGAAAACGACCCACCCGGACACCCATTCACCTCCCGTAGCCATGACAATGCAACAGGTGTAACATGGTAACATCTGCTTAGGTAGCGTTTCGCCCAGGTAGGAGCGTCAATGACGACATGGGTCGTACGTTGATCGAGTCTGAGAAATGAGGGTACGCATGATCCAAAAGGGATGGGGAGCCAATCGTCTCTGGTTGGTAGTCGCGTTGTCGTTTGCAGCGTTGATGGTGCCCGCACAGACGATGGCCGGCGATGACGACTATCGATTCGGCGCGTGGATTCATCAGGGGTCGGTCGACCAGTTTGCCGAAGACTCGGTCGGGCGATTCGGTGCACTCGAGCTCGAGGACGACCCAAACGATATCGACGAATTCGACCTCAGTGCCGTGCAGGCGAGCGAGTTTTGGGAAGGCGACGAATACGTCTACCTCACCATCGACGAATTGCTCGCGCAACCACATGTGATCGTGGTACGGGCGGAGAACAGCCTCGCCTCGCCGGTCATCGCCATTGGACTGATCGCTGGAGAGGCCGATGCCAGTGGGGCGATTACCGTGTCGCTGCAGCCGGTCGACGACTCCGGATTCGCGGGATTGGCACGCGTCGAGCAGGACGACGAAGATCCACGGGAGACGGACATCGATATTGTGGTTTGGCAGGGTCCGCCTGTGGAGAGCGGCACGCCAGAAGCCTCATGATCGAGGTGCGATGAGTTACGTTCCCGCCAGTCTCGCCACTATCGGCGCGAACCCGGTGGTGTTCCTCGGGAAGATCTTGAAGTAGGAGATGCCGAACCGCTCGCGTAGCTCGACGAGCCGGTCGCAGATCGCGTCGACGCTGCCGATCAGGTAGTAGGGCGATGCCAGGGCGTGTTCGGGAGTGGTGCCGCTCTCCCGAGCGATGCGTTCGGCCCCTTCCTGCGCGCTGTCGGTGACACAGAGATTCCAGATCAGCATCGAAAGCTCGAGGCGGTCGAATCTGTCTCCCGCTTCCGTGCGTACCAGGTCGACCTTCTCCGCGAGTACGCGCTCGGAGTCTGCATCCGTATCCAGGCTACCGCCAGCATTCGCCTGGGCAACGATGCCGATGATGTCCGCCTCGCGCGCCGCGTAGGACAGCATTCGCCTTCCACCGGCGCCGATCATCAGTGGTGGGAATGGCTTCTGCAGCGGCTTCGGCCAGTTGTCGTAGTCGCTGATCTGGTAATGCTTCCCTCGGTAGGTGAACGGACCGTCGCTCCATAGCCCACGGATCACCTCCACGCTCTCGATCATCCGGTCGACGCGGGTCGCGGCGGAATCGAATGGAATCCCGGTACGCTCGTACTCATCCTTCAGCCAGCCGGCGCCGATGCCCATTTCCAGGCGGCCGTCGCTGAGCACGTCGAGGCTTGCCGCCTCCTTGGCGAGCACCGCTGGATGGCGGAAATCGTTGTCGAAGACTGCCGCCCCAACCCGCAGGGTCGTTGTGGCACAGGCGGCGGCGGTCAGCGCGGCAAACGGCGCGAATACTTTCAGGAAATGATCGGGTATCACCAGGGTGTCGTAGCCGTATGCTTCGATGCGGCGGGCGCCATCGGCCCACTCGGCTCCCGATTCCGCGTGGTACAGGCCGGCGGCAAACCTGAATGGTCGTGGTTGGGACATGGAAGGGCGTCTGCTCCTGACTGGTCCAGCATGGAAAACCATCGTACGAACGCGAATTCAGCGCGTCAACACTCCTGGAGGAGCGCAGTTGGGCGAGCGTGTGAATCCTGCAACTGCCATCCTGCTCGAAGAAACCGCGCACCTGTCCGGTGATCGTTGGTTCGTGCCCGACGGCGACGCCGCATTGGCTCATGGCATCGCCGCCTCGCATCCGGACACCGACGTTCGCTGGCAGCCCGTGGATCTGCGTGAGCGGGACGCGGTTGGCGCGGTGCCGGCGAACCTCACGATCGAGGATCCGGGCACAACCGGCGATCTCGTCGACCTCGTCATTCTCACCTCGCCGCCGGAACGCGACCTCGCCCGCCGCTGGCTCCTGACCGCCCGGAGCAGGCTCCACACGGGCAGTCAGCTGGTGGTCGCGGGAGCGAACGACGCCGGAATCAAGTCCGTCCTGGCCGACGCCTCACACCTGTTCGGCCGAGCACTGCACGAGGGGTACCGGTCGAAACATCGCTTCGCCATATTCCGGTCAGGGGTATCCGGCGAGGTTGTGGATTGGGCTTCAGCGGACGGTATCGCGCCCGGAAGCTGGGAGGAGTTCACGCTGGATGTCGGGGATCGTTCCGTCCCGATCGTGACCCAGGCTGGCGTCTTCGCCGGTGCGAAGGTGGATGCCGGGACACGTCTGCTGCTCGACGCCGTGCCAGATCGGGTACCGGGATCGGTCCTCGATGTCGGATGCGGGGCTGGGATCATCGGTATCGCGGCGGCGGTGCTCGGTGCATCACCGGTGACGATGACCGATGTCAACCTGCTCGCCGTTCAGGCTGCACGCGAGAATGCCCGCCGTCTCGGGTTGGAAGTCATCGATGTTGTTGCGAGCGACGCCTTCCAGAGTGTTGACGACCGGCGATTCGACCTGATCGTCAGCAACCCGCCATTCCATCGCGGCAAGGCGGTCGACCTGGCCGTCGCCAACCGGCTCATCGCGGAATCTCCGGCCCATCTGACCCCTGGCGGCACGCTGCTGATCGTGGCCAACGCGTTCCTGGCCTACGGTCGCCAGTTGGAGCGCGTGTTCGAACGTGTCGAGATCGTCAGGTCAACACGCCAGTACCACGTCCTGCAGGCGAGCGATCCTCGCTGAACCCCGGCGCGCGAAGCCAGCGCGAACCGCTATGATCCGCACGTTGGCCCGTGGGTTACGTCAGTGACCGGATTGCGTCATGCCGTCAACGACCACCATGTTCACCTTTGCCGTTGCGGCCTTTCTCCTGATTGTCATTCCGGGACCGAACGTGCTGTTCATCGTTTCCCGGGGTATCGATCAGGGTCGCCTGGCGGCGATCGTCTCGTCGCTCGGCGTCCAGACCGGCATGCTGGTCCACATCGCCGCCGCGATGCTGGGTCTGAGCGCGCTGGTGATGTCGTCCGAGATCCTCTTCAACACGGTGAAGTACGCCGGGGTTGGCTACCTGTTCTGGCTGGGGTGGAGCGCGATCCGCGCCGGTCCGGTCGATGCCGCCGTCCCCGTCGGGTTCCGGCGTGCTCCGCTGAAGCGCCTGTACATGCAGGGCATGCTTGTCAACGTGCTCAACCCGAAGGTGGGGCTGTTCATGCTGGCGTTCCTGCCGCAGTTCATCGATCCATCCCGTGGGAGCGCCCAGGCCCAGATTCTGGTGCTGGGGATGATCTTCATCGGCATCGCGCTGGTCTCCGATGGCATCTATGCTCTGGCCAGCGGCGCGATCGGGGATTGGTTGTCCCGGCACGCGGCAGCAGCCCGCCAGCGTGGTCGCTTCGCCGGGGTGATCTACATCCTGTTGGGCACGCTGGCGGCCTTCACCGGCTCCCACGCAGCGGGCAAGAGCTAACGTGCCGTCGCGTCGGCCCACTTTGCGACCGTGGTCGGTTGCCAGGCGGCGAGGCGCTCCAGCAGCAGGACCGGGTCCGAATCCTCCATCAGCAGCGACCGGTGCTCCGGGCGGATGAACCCCTGGGCCGAGACGAAGTCGAAGAACCCGGTGAGCTGGTCGAAGAACCCCGCCGTGTTCAGGAGTCCGATCGGCTTGGCATGGATGCCAAGTTGCGCCCAGGTCAGGATCTCGCACAACTCGTCGAAGGTACCGAAGCCGCCGGGGAGTGCGATGAACCCCTCGGCGGCTTCCTCCATCTTCGCCTTGCGCTCGTGCATCGTGCGGGTGACGATGAGTTCGGTCAGGCTGCCATGCCCCACCTCCTTCAGCATCAGCGATTCGGGGATGATCCCGAGCACCTCACCCCCGTTGCGCAGGGCGCTGTCAGCCACCACCCCCATCAGGCCGACCTTGCCGCCGCCGTACACCAGACGGATACTGCGCGCGGCCAGGATCTCGCCGAGGAGGACCGCGTGATCGCGATAGGCGTCCAGCGCGCCGATACTGGAGCCGCAGAAGACACACACCGACTTCATGATCACCTCACGCACGACGGGGTTCGGTTCCTTCGCCAGCGGGCAGGTCGCCGTTGGAGAATTGTGCGAGCATGACGCAATAGCGCGCCACCCATCGCCTGCGAAACGATTGTTAAGTCCGTGGAGTACGACATGCCCGCATCACAGGCCAATTCGCCCGATCTCGATTGGGTCTTCGCGATCCTGCGGAGAATCCTCGAGCCATACATCGGCCGGATGCGCGTGTTCGAGGACAATGACCACAGCCTGTACCTCAACGCGCCGGTCATGATGCGAAACGGCCAGCCCCTGTTCTTCGCCTCCACGGCCATCCTGCCACGATACGTGTCGTTTCACTTCCAGCCACTGGTATCGCACCCCGACTTGCTCGATGCGAGCGGCGACCTGGCGGAGCGGCTGGAAGGAACCAGTTCCTTCGCCTTCGACCAGATCTCGCGCGAGGAAGCGGAATCACTGCGCCGGATCGTTCGCGAGGGGTACCAACTCTTTGCCGCCGACAACGATCTCCCCGCGTAACAGCGGGTAGGAACAGTACCAGCACCCAGCTGTCGTGGAGGCGACCCTCAGTGGTCGCCCGCGGTGGGACATGGCAGAGTCAGGTGGAAACTGGCGCGTCTTCCGCAAAAGCGTCCCGTTCCGGATGCGCGTGGTGCAGGCGGCGGAAGACGCGGGATGTGATCGCTCCCGAACCCGGCGCGAAGAGGAAGACCAGCAGGAAGACCGCCGTCGCCACGAGGACCACCGCCGCCCCCGACGGAATCCCCCGGTAGTACGAGACGTACAGGCCCACGACACCGCTCGCCATCCCGATCCCGGCGGCGAGGACGATCATCCTTGTCAGCCGGTCGGTGAGCATCCGGGCCGTTGCCGCCGGGGTGACCAGCATGGCCAGCACCAGCACATTGCCCACCGTCTGGAGTGAAATCACGATCGCGAGGGCGAGTCCGAGCAGGAACAGTTGATCGAACAGCCAGAGGTTGATGCCGGAACTCTGCGCGTACATCCGGTCGAACGCGATCGTCACGAACTCCCGCCGGAACCACCAGAGCATCGCCAGGACGACGACGCCAACCGCGATCGTGAGGATGAGATCCTCCTGGCGCACGCTGAGGATCGATCCGAACAGGAAGGCGTTGAGGTCGCGGGTGTATCCCTTCTGCGTCGAAAGGAGGGCGACACCAAGGGCGAATCCTCCGGCGAAGATGACCCCGATCGCGGTGTCGTTGGTGATCCGCGCGCTCTGGCTGATCGCGCCGATCCCGAGCGACACGACGATCGCGGCGATGAGGGCGCCGATCAGGTAACTGCCGCCGAGGATGAAGGCGATCACCACGCCGGGAAAAATCGCGTGGGCGAGGGCATCGCCCATGAAGGAGAGTCCTCGCAGGATGACGAAGACACCGATCACCCCGCAGATCAACCCAACCAGCATGATCGCGATGAAGGCGTGCTGCATGAACTGGTACGACCACGGCTCGGTCACCCACGACATCATGGGTCGACTCCGGTGGCGGTTTCGACCATCACGATTTGCCCCCCGAACGTCGCGCGGATGTTCCCTGGGGTAAAGGCCTCGCGGGGTCGCCCCTGGAAGACAATCTGACGGTTGAGCAGGATGACGCGGTCGGCAGTCTGGCGCGCCTGGTCGAGGTCATGGGTGGCGTAGACGATGGCCGTACCGCCCTGCTTGAGTTCGGAAAGAATCGAGACGAACAGCTCCTGGGTGGGAATGTCGACTCCGGAAAACGGCTCGTCGAGCAGGAGCACGTCACCGCAGGCGAGCAGCGCGCGGGCAAGGAAAACGCGCTGTTGCTGGCCACCGGAGAGGGCGCCGATCTGCACCTGCGCCAGGTGATCCATGTGCACGCTGCGCAGTGCATCCATCGCTCGTGTGCGTTCGGAGCGGTTGAATCCACGGTAGCGCGGCGTTTCCCTGCCGAGACCGATCAGCACCGCGTCGAGGACCGGGATGGGGAAGCCCCAGTCAGCGCCGGAGCGTTGCGGGACGTAGGTGATGCATCGTTCCGGACCGGTGATCTCGCGTTCTCGAAAGCGACATATCCCATGAGATGATGGCACCATCCCGGCAATGACTTTAAGCAGGGTACTTTTGCCGGCGCCATTCGGCCCCAGCAGGCCGACGACTTCCCCCGATCGGATCGTGATCGAGACATCGTCGAGTGCGGACCGGTGCCCGTAATGCACCGACAGGTGCTCGGTCTCGACAACCGGGATCGTGCGTTCAGGTTGGGATGTGTCGGTCATCGTGCGATTGGCCAGTTGAACAGGGAGCGGCAGATTCCTGATCGAATGCCAGGGTACCGCGCAAACTATCATTTATTGAGACAAAGTGTCAACAAGTCCGCGCGATCGTCGTTCGCCCAACGAGAGAATACGCCAGTT
>CAZSUN010000031.1:0-2774 GCA_964610045.1 uncultured Sphaerobacteraceae bacterium | reverse complement strand
AGACGAGCGCCGCCCGCACCACGCAGACTGACTGCGCCGCCACCACGCTTTCCTGTTTCTTCCTTTCTCTTTCCAACCTTGGCCCACATTCACCACATCGCTGCGTACTCTCGGTCAGGGCATGGTCCACGCCCCGTATCGGGAACCCAATCACCATCTGGGAAAATCCAGCACATGCAGTTCACGACGGAGAAAAGGGGGAGCGTGCCGAACCTTGGAAATCCCCGTCGATCTGGGGGTATTTCGAGAAACTGTGCAAAGGCGGACAGTTCACGCGCATCGCCGGATCGGCGCAGGTGGGGATGGATGAACGATCGCTCAGGCGCCTTGCTGGCAGGAGGGGCAGACGCCGAACACTTCGAGCAGGTGGTCCTGGATCAGGAACGAGGTATCGCGGGTCAATGCCGGAGCCAGTTGATCCATCGGGCAGAACGTGAAGGCCACCGCCGTCCCGCACGACGAGCAGACGAGGTGGTGACGGTGTCCCGGCGCACCCCAGATATAGGCAGGATGGCCATCCTGCTGGATGAGCCGGGTGAGCACGTCGACCGAGGCGAGGATTTCGAGCGTGCGGTAGATCGTGGCGCGCCCGATCGCCTTGTCACCGCCCGAAAGCTCCGCCACCAGTTGCTCGGCGGTGAATGGGTGCGTGTGTCCCAGGATTGCCTCGACCACCATCGCCCGTGGTTGGGTGAGTCGATACCCATGTTGTACCAGGATATGGGCGATCTCCCCGGTTGACGGGGGCAGCGCTGGTTGGGATGGTGCGGGAAGGTGGATGGCGCTCATGCCGACGATCCTACCATAATCCCGCCTCTCATTCCGTGGCCGCCTCGGTTCGGACACGTCAACCAGAGAGGCCGCCAGATCGATCTCGCCATGCGAAGGGTGCCGCCTGCGAAGTGCGATACTTGGCGCAAGCTGGATTACTCCGATCGCGTTGCATCGAGGAGATGCCCGGAATGATGGCCCCGTCTGGTTCGACACCGTTGAGTCACCGCGCGCAACCATTCCGGTGTATTGCCATGGCGTTCCTGCTGGTCGTCTCGTTCCTGGCAGGTATTCCGCTCGCTGGGACAGCTCAGTCCGAGTCCGGCGTGGTCTGGGAGCGGTACGACGTCACGCTCGATGTCCAATCCGACGGCACCATCCATGTGACCGAGTACCAGGTGATCACCTTCGACGGCCGGTTCCGGGCTGGCACCGCCTCGATCCCGCTCTCGCGGATCGAGGACATCGACAACGTTCAGGTCTCGGTCGCCAATGGGGTGGGCGAGACCCTGGAACCGTTTACGTATGCGCGTCAGAACCAGTACGACGAGGACGTTGGCACCTTCAGCTACTGGACGGAATCCGGTGAGCTCGTCATCGACTACTCGTTCCAGCCGACATCCTCCAGCGGCACCTCGACTCGCGTGATCCAGCTCGAATACGACGCCATCGGAGCGGTGCGCGTTTACGACGATCTCGATCCGCCGAACCAGCAGGTGTGGTGGTATGCCATCACCAGTCTGGTGACCGATATCGGCCCGGTCAGGGAATCTACGGTGACGATTACCCTGCCGCAGGAAGTGCCGGTCGAGGAAACGGTTGCCTATCCGGAAAACCCGGTGATCGACGGCGCGGCATATACCTGGTCAGCCTCCAACCTCGACAACGGCGAGGAATTCGAGGTGAGCCTCCAGTTTCCGCCGATCACCAATGCCGAAGTTCCAGCCTGGCAGGTCCGTGACGACCAGATTCGCCAGGAGCGCGAGGAAGCGGACGAGCGATCGGCCTGGGCGGGCTTCCTGCTCCTGATCGCTGGCCTGGTCGTGACGTTCGGCGGCACCATGGCGGTGCTCGGCCTGTGGTACACCAAGGGCCGCGATCCCGGCATCGGTCTGGTGGCGGAATACATCGAAACCCCTCCGGACGATCTCCGGCCCGGCGCCGTTGGCACGCTGATCGATGAGCGGTTCTCCAGCCGCGATGTTGTGGCGACCGTGCTCGATCTCGCCAATCGTGGCGTCCTGCGGATGGACACGAAGGACGGCAAGTACGCGTTCACCCTGCTGGAGCACACGGAGACCCTCCGCGACTACGAGAGGATCGTGCTCGACGTCATTTTCGGCGCCGGAGCGGCGGCCAATACCTCGAAGGAGATGCCGCAGGTTGCGGGCGTCCTTGCTGGCCGCAACGCCGAGATCTCCGCCGGGTATTACCAGGAACTACTCGAACACAAATATGTTCCCGAGTCACCGGAAAAGGTCCGCCGTCGCTGGCGCACGATCTATCGCGCCATACCGTTCGTGGTTGCCGCGATCGTGATCGCGATCATTGTCATCGCTGGAGCCTGGTCGAATCTTGCCTTCCTGCCGATCGCGGCCGGGGCGGCATTCTTCGTCTTCGGTGGCCGCCTGGGCGACATCATGCCGCGCAAGACGGTCGAGGGCGCCGAGTCCGCTGCGAAGTGGAAGGCGTTCCGCACCTACCTCAAGGACATGAAAAAGCGTCAGGACCTCGCCGAATCGAAGGAGATCTTCGAGAAATACCTGCCGTACGCGGTGGCGTTCGGGCTTGCCGAGGAGTGGGTCCAGCGCTTCGCCTACGTGCCAACGCCCAGCTACTACGGCGGTTCCGGACCGCTGTTCGGTGGCGGCAACGTCGTCGTCATTGGCGGCGGCAACCGCCGCCGGCGCGGTGGCGTCAATCCCAACCAGCCGGGAGGCTGGACCATGGTCCCCGGCGATCCCTCGATGCCGCATGGCGGGTCGGGCTCACCTGATGGTGGG
>CAZSUN010000030.1:31197-37109 GCA_964610045.1 uncultured Sphaerobacteraceae bacterium | reverse complement strand
AGCCGGATTCGCGAGTATTTCGACAACACCCACCGGAATCGCGATTCGGTTGCGATGGGACTGCACGCGACAGCGCGGATCATCACCGGAGCGGCCTTGATCATGGTTGTGGTGTTCGGGGCGTTCGCGTCAGGTTCGCTGGTGTCGCTGCAACAGCTTGGGTTCGGCCTCGCCGTGGCGGTGTTCCTCGACGCCACGATCGTCCGCTCGGTGCTGGTGCCGGCCAGCATGGCCCTCCTCGGGGACAGGAACTGGTACCTACCGAAATGGCTGCACTGGCTGCCGGATTTGCGCGTCGAGGTTGATGCTGGAGATGGTCCGGCGGTGTAGACCTTGCCGGCAACCTGCCTTGAGGTTGCCGGCGAAACTCACTCGTGGAGACCTGAGCCCCCGCGAAAGCGGATGCTACTTCGCGGCGATGGCGGTGATGGCCTGGATCGCGATCGGATCGGGGTCGCCGTCAAACGGCGGCAACGAGACGATATAGGCATCGTCGATTGCCGGCGCCGACCGGATCTCCACCAGCGCCGCCTCAGGGATCGCCTCGTCGACATTGGTCACCATCATCGCCTCCCGTCGCGGTGCGTGGCGACCGACCTGCATGCCGGCGATGTTGACGCCGTAGTTGGCGAGGATCGTGCCAAGCGTGCCGATCACCCCTGGCTGATCGCGGTGATGGGTGATCAGGACGTGCCCTGCCAACGGGCGCTCGAGCGAGAACCGGTCCACCGCGACGATGCCGGCATGGACGCGATCCCAGGTAACCGTGACGGTGTGACTCGACGCGCCGCGCACCTGGAACACGAATTGCGGCAGCGGCGCCGATTCGTCGGCCACCAGTGGCGGCTGGACGAGGATGCCGATCCCGTCCGCCACCATCCGTGCGTTGACCGGGGTCACCCTGCGTCCAAGCCATTGCTGTAACGACGCGCTGAGCGCTGCGTTCAGGACGTGCTCGGAGACGTCGACGGCGACACCGCCGTGGACCGAGAGCCGGACCTCGTGGGGCAGGTCGGGAACGAGCACGGACAGCAGGTGTCCGGCGGCGGCGGCAACATTTGTGAGGCGGCGCAGTTCCGGGGCATCCAGAGTTGCCGCCGGCAGGTTGACGGCATTCGGCACCGACTCTCCCCGCAGGGCGGCCAGCGTCGAACTGGCGATCACCCGGCCAACCGCCTCGAGTGCCTCGGAACTGGACCCCGCCGTATGCGGAGTCACCACCACGTTCGGCAGGCCGAAGAGGGGGCTTTCGTGGCACGGTTCCGTGTGGAACACATCGACACCAGCCGCCGCGATCTTGCCGGCACGGATGGCTTCCGCCAGTGCTTCCTGGTCGACCACGTCGCCGCGGGCCATGTTCAGGACGATCGCCCCGTCCCTGAGCCTTTCGAGACTCTGCGCATTGAGCATGTGCCACGTTTCGGAGGTCGATGGGACATGGAAGGAGACGATCTCCGACTCGGCGTAGAGGGTGTCGAGCGAAACCGGCTCGACGCCCAGTTCCCGGAACCTTCCAGCTGACACGAACGGGTCGTGGGCGATCACGCGCATCTCGAACGCCTGGAGTCGCCGGGCGACGACCGACCCGACTCGGCCGAGACCCACCAGGCCAACCGTGCGCCCGCGAAGGTCGATCGGTTTGATCTTCTTGCGTTCCCACCGGCCCGCGTGAGTCGATTCGTTGGCGTACGGAATCTGCCGGGTGATTGCCAGCAGCATGGCCACGGTATGCTCGCCTGCCGATGTCGCGTTGGCCCCAGGGGCATTGAGCACGACGACACCAGCCCGCGTGGCGGCGTCGAGGTCGATGTTGTCGACGCCGACCCCGGCCCGCGCGATGACTCGGAGCCGGGAAGCCGCCGCGATCACCTCCGGCGTCACCATCGTCTCGCTGCGGACGACGAGGGCATCGGCGTCGACGATCGCGGCCAGCAGCGCTGGTTTGTCGGTGCCATCGACATCCACCAGGTCGGCGGACGCCGAGAGCTCTTCCCGGGCGATCGGGTGGATGGCGTCGCTCACGACGATCCGTGGCCGTGGCGCCGTGAAATCGAGGTCGACGGGTGGAAGGGTTGCGGCAATGGCCTGTCGCCGCTCTTCCGAGGCCGTCAACATCCGCAATCTGCCCGGAATGTCCGCGAGGCTGTCGACTTCGATGATCAGCGGCTCGTCGGCGTGATGCGGCTCGTGCGCCGTGCCGGTAATGAGGAAGCAGGTGATGCCGCCAGCTGCGTAGTTCAGGGCATGCCGCTCACTGTCCTCGACCGACCAACCGCATCCGCGCGCCCGGGCGGCGGAGAGCTTGTCATCGGCGAACACGATGTGGAGTTCGGGAAATCCGTTCCGAAACAGCCAGTTCAATGTCATACGGGAAGCAGACTCGGGTCGCGCCGTCAGGATCATCACATTGTCGAGTCCGAACGTGCCGATCACGTCGTCCACGAATGCGTGTGCCTCGGCGGCCGGCCGCAACCGGGCGGCAGGACCATCCTCGCTGTACACCCACTCGCGAACGTGGAGGGGCACATTGAGTCCGGCGGAATCGATGAACGCCCGGTCGGGGAGATCCAGCCGGAATCGCTGATTGGCTGCCGCGGCCAGCGGCGCGGGATGCTCGGTGAGGACTCCGTCGAGATCGATGGCGATGCGCGGCAAGGTTGCGGAACTGGTCATGGGCAGGGAATCCTCGTCAGGCCGGGTCAGGTGGTCGACCGGTCTCCAGGCATGAGAACGATGTGGTGCGATGGGTGGTCGACGGGGACAGCCGCGTCGGCTCGTGGCATTGGAAGCCACGCACCGCGTCGTTGCGGCGTTCCGTGGAGCGTAGCACGGCGAATCGAGCACTCGCACCCTGGACACCGCCGCAATGACTCCGCCCGCGCTGCACGACTCTGCGATATCCTCTCGGCAGACCGTGGGTTGCATGACGCCCCCCGAATCGAGAAAGAGGACATACCAATGGCCGAATTGGCGGGAACCGACTTCAACCAGCAGCGGATCGAGCGCCTGCAGGCTCAGATGGCGAGCGACGGCGTCGACATTGCGATCTTCGGACCCTCTGCGGATCTCTTCTACCTGACCGGGTTCGATGCGCACACGAGCGAGCGCCTCAACTTGCTCATCGTCCCGGTTACGGGCAAACCAGACCTGATCGTGCCTACCCTCGAAGCTCCTCTCGTCGGCGAAGCCGCTCGCCTGGTGACGATCCATACCTGGGCCGACCACGAGGATCCGGCCGCACTGGCCGCGACCGTGCTGGGTGATATCACCGGGAAAACGCTGGCCGTGGGAAACCAGTTTTGGTCGGCCTTCCTGTTGCGCATCCAGGCCCGCGTTGGCGGCGCCCGTTGGGTTGAGGCCGCGCCGACCATGCGGCCCTTGCGCATGATCAAGGATGCCGCCGAAATCGAGGCGCTGGCCGAGGTCAGCCGTCGCACCGACCAGGCCTGGGAGGAATTCATCGAAGGACCGCCGATCAGCGGACTGAGCGAAACCGATGCCCTGAAACGTTTGAAGGAGCTGACCGAGAAGCGCGGCCTGAAAGTGGGCTGGGGCATCTGCGGGAGCGGACCGAATGCCGCCTCTCCTCACCACCACACCGGCGACCGGGTGATCCAGGAGGGCGACTCGGTCATCTTCGACTGGGGCGGCACCTTGAACGGCTACCACTCGGACGTGACGCGTACCGTCCACATTGGCGAGCCAAGTGACGAGTACCGCCGGGTCTACCAGATCGTGAAGGAAGCCAACCAGGCAACTTTCGAGGCGGTGAAGCCGGGTGTGCCGTTGCAGGAACTTGACCGGGTGGCCCGCAAGGTGATCGCCGATGCCGGGTACGGCGATGCCTTCCTTCACCGGGTCGGTCACGGTCTCGGGCTCGAAGTTCACGAGGAGCCGTACCTGGTCGAAGGCAACGAGCTTCCGCTGGCAGCCGGAATGACCTTCAGCGACGAGCCCGGAATCTATCTCAAGGGCAACCTGGGCGTCAGGATCGAGGACACCGTCGTTTGCACCGAAGACGGCGCGATCCGGCTCAACCATGCCACCCGCGACCTGACGGTGATGGATTAGGTGACCGGTTCCGGAGTGCCAGCGTGGCAGTGACCATCGGCCGGGCGCGTGTGACCATCCTCTTTGAGGCGACGTTCTCGATCAAGGAAAAGCGCGGTGAGATCGCGTCGGTCACGAAGAAGGTCCGCACCAGGTTCAACGCGTCGATTGCCGAAATCGAAACGCTCGACGACATGAGGACGGGCACGCTTGGCGTGGTGGTGGTCTCGAACGACCCTGCCCACGCCCAGGCCATGCTGGCGAATGTCGTCGAGTTCATCGAGCGCTCGCTCGACCTGGCCTACCTCGGTGAGGTCGAAACCGAGTTGATCCCATTCGATGGATAGATTCTGGAGACTGCCAGCATGAAAGCACCGGGTTCGACTCGATTGAACCGGCGACAGATCGTGGCAACTGCTATCGTCGCCCCGGCCGGGATCTTCGCGATGGGCGATGGCGCCGCGGGTCAGGAGGCGTCGCCGATGGCATCACCTGAGGTGTCACCCGAGGTGGCGCCGGAATCCAGGCCGGACCTTCCCTTGACGGAAGTGGCGCTTCTGACGGGTTCCGATCCTGCCGCCGTGAACCAGACCGGCGCGGACTACCGCGTGGACGGCACCGACCTGGGAAGTTCGTTCCTCTATAACAACCTGATCTACATCGTGTTCGGGGATACCTTCGATACCGCGAAGACCGACTGGCGCAGTAACGTGCTCGCGATTTCGAGCGATGACGACCCCAGTGACGGAATCACATTCGACCGGATGATCGAGGACCAGCCCGGACACGCAGCTGAACTGCTTCCGGCCCGGAGGATGGATTACGACGAGGTGACGGTCATCCCGACTTATGGCGTGGCAGTCGGCGACCGGCTTTTTCTGCACTACATGTCGGTCGAGCACTGGGGCGCACCTGGCCACTGGGATCTCGGATCGGCTGGATTCGCCTGGTCTGACGATGAAGGTCAGACGTGGGTGAAGGATGAGCAGGCCGTCCTCCCGGGAGACACCAACTGGGGCCAGGTCGCGATCGTGGAGCACGATGACTGGCTCTATCTCTTCGGAATCCCGGGAGGCCGGTACGGCGACGTCAAGCTGGCGCGGATCGAACCTGCCCGGCTGCTCGAACTCGACGCCTGGACCTATTGGGATGGCTCCGGCTGGATTGAAGAACCCGATTCTGCGGCGGTGGTGGTGGACGGGCCAGCCGGCGAACTCTCGGTCCGCTGGAACTCTCACTATCAACGCTGGCTGATGATGTACCTGATCGACAACGAGGGGTTGATCGTTCTTCGCACCGCCCCTGACCTGGTGGGACCGTGGGATGAGCCACGAGTGGTGGTGCGATCGTCCGACTATCCTTCGCTCTATGCCCCGTACATGTACCCGAAATGGAACGACGGTCCTGACATCTACTTCAACATGTCCCTCTTCGGTCCCTACAACGTCTGGTTGATGAAAACGTCCATTCCCGACCTGGAGCCGAAGCCATAAACGTGCTCGTCGAGCGCGTCACAGGGGTAGGTCGAGCCTGTGAGCTCGGCAGCGTCTTGTCTCGTTGTCGTAGGGGCCGATCGGCCCGAGCGGAGCGAGGGTCTGTCGGCCCGTGTCTCCAAGCCCGGTTTGGCGGGCCGACAGACGTTCCGGTCTGCGGCCGTCAGGCCGATCGGCCCCTACGGAGGGGGATTCAGATCCGGCATACCTACCCCTGTGAGTTTCCCAACCTGGGAAGTGGAACCGTGGTCGGCTCCTACAATCGACCGAACGGGCGCTCTGCCAAAATTGTCCGTATCGGAGCGGTCACGGGTAGGGCTGGGCGCATTCGCACGAACCTGCCGCGAGCGCACTCTGCGCCGCGAAATG
>CAZSUN010000030.1:0-31097 GCA_964610045.1 uncultured Sphaerobacteraceae bacterium | reverse complement strand
GACTCGTGTGGTCGCACCCACCGGTCAACAGTGCAGGTAGCTGGTATCATCCGGGAAGTATTGAACCTTGCGAGCGAGGTGGCCAGATGACGTTTCACGTCCTGCATGAGAATCCGGACTGGTTTCCGCCGTTCGCGGCCGCGTTCGACGCGGCCGGGGTGGAGTATCGCGAGTGGCTGCTGATCGACGGCACGATCGACCTGGATGCGACTCCGCCCGAAGGCATCTACTGGAATCGCCTCAGCGCGTCGTCGCACACCCGCGGTCACATCCATAGCAAGGACTACACCCGGGCGGTGCTCGACTGGCTCGAAGCCCACGACCGGCGTGTGGTCTCCGGACGGCCAGTGGTTGAGTTCGAAGTCAGCAAGGTTCGCCAGTTGACGGCCCTCAAGGCGTTTGGGATCGATGTGCCGCGCACCATCGCGGTTATCGGCACGGATGATCTGGTCGAACAGGCACGACGCATGCCGCTCCCGTTCATCACCAAGCACAATCAGGGTGGAAAGGGCCTCGGGGTTCGCCGGTTCGACGAGCTCGCAACCTTCGTGGACTACGTTGCATCCGATGAGTTCGAAATCCCGGTGGATGGCATAACCCTGCTCCAGGAGTACATCCAGCCAAGTGAACCATTCATTACCCGGGTCGAAACTGTGGGATACGAGTACGTCTACGCCATCACCGCCGATACGGCGAGGGGCGGTTTCCAGCTTTGCCCGGCCGATGCCTGCGAACTCGATGAGTTCGGGCAACCGAAGAAGGCGAAAAGCCTGTTCGCGTTGCGGGAAGGCTTCGACGATCCGATCATCGACCGGTTCCTCGGGTTCGCGCGACGGCACCGGCTGGAAGTGGCCGGATTCGAGTTCATCGAAGCGGCTGATGGCCGGGTACTGACGTACGATGTGAACACCAACACCAACTACAACCCCGATGTGGAAAAGGTGGCCCCGAAATCCGGACCCGGCGAGATCGTGAAGTATCTCCAGCGGGTCGCGGCGGGGTCAACTTCGGCGGTCAGGGAACCGGCTTCCGTAGCATGAACCAGTTCGGCACCCCAATGACCTGGGCGGTGCCGATGACCTCGAACCCGAAGCGCTCGTAGAATCCGACGTTGATCTCCTTGTCGGTTTCCAGGTAGGCGATTTCGTTCGCGGCATCCATCCGGGCGCAGAAGTCGCGCATCAACTCGGAGCCGATTCCCTGGCCCTGAAGATGCGCATCAACCCCGATCGGACCGAAGTGATAGTGCCGCTCGGGTGAATCGTGGTTCGACCACGTGCCCAACCACTCCCGGACCCGGCGGCCGTTGCCAATCCCCAGGGTCATGAGCATCGGAGTCATCAGCAGTTTTGCCACGCCGCTGGGCTGGCAGGCGCCGGGCTCGGAATAGCTGTAGGCGCCGACGATCGAGCCATCCACATCCCGGGCGACACGAGCATTGGCGACGAGCGCGGGATTCTTCGCCAGTAGCCTGAACATCTGCAACAGCTTCTTTCCACGCACGTCCGGGTCGGTTCCGAAGGCAGCGATGTGCAGTGGATTGTCTCGCATGCCGCGCGCCAGCATTTCGACCATCGCCGGAATGTCTTCGGACTTTGCCTGTTCGATGCAGCAGGCCAGTGGAGCCTTGAGGTCTGTGCTTGTCACGTCGAAGTTCCTCTTTCGTGGTAACTGAGGCACCATTGTCCGTTTGCGTTTGGTCCCAGTGCGTTCAACGTCGCGGTGACTCGGATCGTTCCCGGGCACGGAACATCGATGCTTGAGTCCGGACCGCCGGGTGGTCGCGGCCATTGCCATTGCCTGCCTGGTCGGTGATCATCGCGGCCACACAGTCGCCATGTTGACCGTACCGGAGACATCTCCCGATGGACCTTCCAGCAAGCGCCGAAGACCTCGCCTTCCTCCCCGCTACCCGCCAACGCGCACTGATGATGGACCGGCAGATCTCTGCCAGGGAGTTACTGCTGGCCTGCATGGGCCAGGTCAACGCCTGGAACGAACACGTCAACGCGATCGTGACGATCGATCCCGCGGGCGCGATGCGGCAGGCGCAGATTCTCGACGACAGCCTGGCTCGCGGCCAGCAGGTAGGTCCATTGCACGGTCTTGTCGTCGCCCACAAGGACCTGATGGACACTGCCGGCATGCGTACCACGCACGGCAGCTTGCTCTACCAGGACAACGTGCCGGAAGAGGATGCCGAGATTGCGGCGAGGATGCGGCGTGCAGGCGCGATTCGCCTGGGCAAGACGAACGTTCCTGAGATGGGCGCTGGCTCACACACGTTTAACCCGGTGTTCGGCGCCAGCCACAACCCCTACGGGTTGGACCGCACTGTCGGAGGTTCGTCTGGCGGCGCTGGCGCTGCCCTTGCAACCGGAATGGTGAGCCTGGCGGATGGCAGCGACCTGGGAGGCTCGTTGCGGAATCCGGCCTCGTTCAACAATGTGGTCGGGTTCCGCTCGTCGATCGGGCAAGTATCGCGAGCGCCCGTCACGATTGGTTGGATCGGATTGTCGGTTGGCGGGGCGATGGGCAGGACCGTCGCTGATACCGCCCTGCTTCATTCGGTCATCGCCGGCTACGACCCACGGGATCCCCTGACCCTGCCCGTGAGCCAGGAGGAGATTTCCACCATCGTTTCGATGAGTCCGCCGTCGCTCAAGGGGCTTCGGGTGGGTTGGTCGCGCCACCCCGGCGGGATTCCCGTGGAGCCGGTGGTGACGAGTGTCCTTGACGAGACAGGCCTGACGACCCTTCGTGACGGTGGTGCAGTTGTGACCGAGTTGGAGCCGTCATTCGAAGGCGCCGAGTTCAGCTTCCGCACGATACGGGCGTGGGGGATGGCGCAGGCGCAGGGCGATATCTACCGCCAGGATCCGTCGCTGCTGAGCGAAAACGTCCGGAACAACGTCGAATGGGGACTCGATCTCACCGCAACCGATATCCATCGGGCCTACTCGGAACGCACGAAGCTCTATCTGGACATGGTCGACCTGTTCGAGCGGATTGATGTGCTGGCGCTCCCGACCGTGCAGTTGCCGCCTTTCCCGGTCGAGTGGACCTGGCCGCGAGAAGTCGCCGGCGAGACCCAGCCTGACTATCTTGGCTGGATGCGCTCGTGCTGGTACGTCTCCGCGACCGGGCTACCGGCGATTTCCGTGCCGTGCGGGTTCACCCCGGATGGCCTGCCAATTGGACTCCAGCTTGTGGGGCGCCCGCACGGTGATACGGAACTACTCCGGATAGCGCTTGGGTTCGAGGCGGCGCTTCCTGCCTGGCAGCGCCGTCCGGTGGCGTCCAGCCAGCATCAGGAGTCGGAAATCGGGTGATGCACGTCGATTCAACGCCGGTACCGCAGCGAGGCCACCCCAACAGGGATGGCCTCGCAGTCACGTCCGTGGATGCATGATGGTCTGGACTACCCGCCGGTAACCACCCGGGTTGGCTCGATCAGGAAGGTGACCCGCGTTTCGTCCGATCGGTGACCCGGATAGACATCGACTCCCAGATACTTCTTCGCCAACTGATCGATCACGGCATCCGCACCTTCTTCGGTGTGGGACGCGACCTTCCCGCGAATCTCCATCCACCGGTACGGATCATCGGGGTCGATGGCCATCAGGGTGACCTGCGGTCGCTCGACGAGGTTCTTCCACTTCTGGCGTCCGGCAGCGGTGTTGACGCGAATGTAGTCTCCTTCGGTATCGACCCATATCGGGGTGACCTGCGGCTGACCGTCGGGTTGGACTGTTGCAAGGCCAAAGAACACGGGTCGCGCAAGCAGGTCGGCATGGCTGTCGGGAATAGAGGTCACGTCACTCTCCATGTGGTGTGGCACGGATCGCGGTTCATTTCCGCAATCTCACTTACGAAACGATAGTCGAAATCCGGTGACAGCGCCACGCGATACCATCTCCGATTCGTTGATCATCCGCTATCATGGCTGCACCCGATCGCCGTCGCGCCATGAGTCGAAAGGTGAACGCCCGTGTTCGTGAATCCTCGATTCGCCGTCCTTGCCACCGCGGTCCTGCTCGCGACCAGTCTTCATACCGGGCAATCCGGTGGCGACATACCACAACCGGACCGGGATTCCCTCCAACCACCGGAATCGAGCACATCGTGCGATGGCCTGCTGGACCACCAGGAGGCTCTGTTCGCTGTATTCGCCGATCATGGGGACTTCGTGGACTACTGGACATCGGCAACAGCCCGCGATGCACGAGGCATGGACATCGACGAGGCGACATCCATCCTCGAAGACGGTCAGGCGTTGGTGGCGGGTCTCACTGATCTTGACGTACCAGAGGTATACGCACAGGCGAATGAGGGAATCGTCGCCTACTTCCAGTTTCAGGTTGACTACCTCACGTTCATTGTCGTCGACACGTCGTCGCCTCCGGATCTCGATCTCGCCCAGCAATCCCTTGTCCTCATGTACGAAGGAGAGATTGCGACCGCCGACGCCTGCCCGGACGAAGTCGACGAAGCGGGCGGCTACATCTGGGTCGATCCCGATGACCTGGCTGATGCCGTCGGCGAGTAGGTCTCCACTCCAGCCGGAACCCGCAAAACGAAGGACATAGGCGCGTCGAGGCTGCCGCTCGCAGCTAACGGCTGACCTGCGAGCCTGTGGCGGCCGTGGGATGAACGACATCGTGCGTCTCACCGGGGTTCGTGACTCCGTACAACCCCTGCCGCGCTCCGAGCCCAACCCTGTCTCTGGCCCTTCCCCGCGCCGGGGAAGGGAACCGTCGCCCGAAATGACGACACGTTCGTGCGAGAGTGACCACCCATGAACCCGTTTCGAGGTAGGCGTCCGGCGCACGATCGACCCGCTTCGCAGATAACCGTGAATGTGACCGCGTGGGCACTTCCGTGAGTATCGCTGCGTCCCATTACCCAGACGACTGACAACAGAGTGCTGCCGTCTCGCCGCAGACTCCCGGTAGGGGCGCTGTTTGGCAATTCCGGGAACTGTTAACAGAACATCAACGTTGTGATACCTTGAGGCTGGTGCGACTGGGTCCAAACCACCATGCTGCCTCCGGGTCCTCGATCTCCTCCGTTCGCTCGCCCTCTCGGAGCACCCTGATGCCGTCCCTCCTCGTTGCCTCCGAACCTTCAATCTGCTGGCTCGACGGCCAGTCCGCCTCGCTCGACGCAGTCGGCGGCAAGGGAGCCAGTCTCAGCAGACTCCGGGCTTTTGGTGCGCCGGTGCCGCTTGCGGCGGCCATTTCGACGCAGGTCTACCGCGAGATCGCGGCATCGCTGGATGTCCCTGCCGGGCTCGCCGGTGTTGCCCAAACAGACCTGGCCGTCATTCGTGAGCGCATCATGGCGGCTGCCTTGCCCGAATCATTTGTGGAGTCGCTGGACTGCATTGTCGAGGAGTTCCGCGAGAAGACCGGATCGGTGTCGCCAACCCTGGCGGTACGATCGTCAGCGCCCGCCGAGGACTCCGAAAAGCACGCCTTTGCCGGCCTCCACGACACCATCCTCGATGTCCGGCCTGGTGCGGAACTGGAGCAGGCGATTCGGCAGTGCTGGGCGTCGCTCTGGTCCGACCGGGCGGTGGCGTACCGGCACGAGCACAACCTGCAACACCTGCCAATGGACATTGCGGTCGTGATCCAGGACCTGGTCCGGTGCGATGTCTCGTTCGTGGCCTTTGCGCTCGATCCCGTCACGGGCAGCGACGAATGCGTCGTCATCAATTCCACCTGGGGTCTCGGGGAGGCCGTTGTCGCCGGTCTGGTCGTTCCAGACCAGATTCGTGTGGATCGTTGTGGTGGCGTCCGCGACTTCCTGATCGGCTCCAAGTCGGTCATGGTCATCCCCGGATCGCATGGTGTTCGTGTCGTGCCCGTTCCACGAGTGCTCCAGCAGCAACCTTCGATGAGCGCGGAACTCGCCGCTCACCTCGCGGACATCGTACGGTCGCTTTCCATCGGATTGGGATTCCCAGCCGATGTCGAAGGCGGTCTTGTTGGCGATAAGCTCTATCTCTTCCAGGCGCGCCCGATCACCCGGACATCTCTCATGTCTTTGCGCTCATCCCGTCCTTCATCGCTCCAGGAGACGCACGTCCATGAAGCTTGAAACCGGATCATCTCCCCTCACAACGTTTGCGGACATGGAGGACTGGAACGCGGGATTGCCGGAAGGCGCCACGTACCTCCACGACTCCATGCATTTCCCGTACCCGTTGTCGCCGCTCACGATCAGCCTGGTGGCTGGGGCGTGGTCCGAAGGGGCGACACGTGGGTTCAGGGAGGTCAAGGTCCCTCTCCTGAACTTCCACTCTGTTGGGAGGAATGCCTACCTGTTTCAGTGGATGGAATTCGAGGAGTTCACCAACCCGGAAGCGGCGCAAGCATCGGGCGCCGTAACCGAGGCAACCATGAGGCAACTCATGGGCCGGTTGCGTGACTACTGGGAGACCGATCGACTTCCGGCGACTCAGGAAGGATTGAATGCGCTGCGTGCCATCATTGCGGAAGTCCCGGCTTCCGATCGCGTCCCGGAACTTGTCGAGGAAACGCTGGTCATCTTCGCCGATCTCTGGCGCCTGCACTTCACCGTCGTGGTGCCGATGGGTGTCGCCATGCAAGTGTTCGACGAGTTCCACACCGAGGTGTTTGGCGGAAGCGAGGAGGACGGTCATCCGCTCCTTGCCGGCCAGTTGACCGAGAGCGTCAAGGCTGGGTTCGGCTTGTCCGACCTCGCGATCCGGGCGAAGTCCCTTGGGCTGGCCGACGTCATCCTCGATACTGAACCAGTCGACGCGATCGAGACACTGGCTGAGACTGAAGCGGGCGAGGCGTTCCTCGAAGCGCTGCAAACCTACCTGGAGGATTACGGCCTGCGTCAGGATCTCTTCGATGTCGCCACTCCAACCTGGAGGGAGCGTCCTGCCTACGCGCTCACCAACATCCGGAACTACCTGCGAACCGGGTATGACGCGCGAGCGCATCATGCCACGATCCAGGCAAAGGCCGATGCCGCCGTTACTGCGGCATGGGAGCAACTCGCCAACTACCCGCAGCCGGTGCGAGAGCAGTTCGAAGTCCTGTTGAAGATGGGGCAAGACTCCAGCTATCTCCAAGAGGAACACAACTTTCACCTGGATCAGCAGGTGCAGGCGCTCGTCCACGACGTCTTTCGTGAAATTGGCGCGCGACTCGCCGATTCCGGGGCCATTGCCGCGGCGGATGATGTCTTCATGCTGAATGTCGAGGAAATCCAGGCAGCACTCGACAGTCCCGCTCCACTCGATCGGGTCGTGTCGAAACGACGCGAGATGCTGGAGCGCGCCTGGACCATTTCGCCGCCGCCGTTCATCGGCGTTCCACCCGCTGGCCCTCCACCCGCCCTGACTCCGGCCGACCGGGGAAATATCCGGTTCTGGGGAATGAACACGCCAACAAGCGACGATCCCGGCAAGGTGGTCGGCAATCCTGGTGCACGGGGGCAGGCGACGGGACTGGCTCGAGTGGTCCACACGCTCGAAGAGGCCAGTGCGCTCGAACCTGGTGAGATCCTGGTGACCATGACCACAATGCCGCCCTGGTCGCCGCTGTTCGGCGTGGCGGCTGGTGTGGTGACGGAGACCGGCGGACCGTTGAGCCATTGCGCGATCGTGGCGCGGGAATACGAGATTCCGGCAGTGGTGGGAGCTCCCGCGGCGACGCGGCGAATAGTCACTGGCCAGCGGATACGCATCGATGGCACGACAGGGGTCGTCGAACTCGATGTCGAGGATTGACGCGATTACGCCGGCATCGCCTACAGGTCAGGATGTCCGCGAGTCGGGAGTTTCCCGCTGGTTCCTGATGGCCATCGCCATCGGTTCCACATTTGCCCCGCTGAACTCAACGATGATCGCCGTGGCTCTGCCCGACATCCAGGATTCCTTCGGGGTCCCGGTATCCGACACGGCCTGGCTGGTCACCCTCTATCTGGTCGCGATGGCCGCCGGTCAGCCGGTTGGCGGGAAGCTTGGCGACCAGCTTGGCAGGCGACGGGTGTACCTGATCGGCTTGTGCTGGTTCGTGGCCGCCTCAATCGGGTGCGCGCTTTCGCCCAGCCTGCCGTTGCTGATCCTGTTCCGGACGCAGCAGGCGCTGGCAGGAGCGCTCAGCTTCCCGAACGGTGCGGCCATGATCCGGGAGTCGGTGCCTCGGGACCGCCAGGGAGCAGGCTTTGGGATCATTGGACTTTCGACGGGTACCGCGGCGGCGTTGGGACCTCCCCTCGGTGGGCTTCTCGTCGATCGCTTCGGTTGGGCCAGCGTGTTCTGGGTGAATGTACCGCTTGGACTCGTCGCCCTCCTGATTGGTTGGCAGGCATTGCCTCGCCGTTCCGCAGGCCACCGCATGCGGTCGTTCGACCTGGCCGGCACGGTGATGCTCGCAACAGGACTTGGGATGGTGATCCTCGTGCCAACCATCCTCAAGACTCGCGGGGAAGCCCTGGCGATAGCCGCCATCGCCGCCGCCGTGGTGATCGCATACGTGTTCACCCGCCACGAGCGGCGAGCCGCCCATCCGGTTGTCAACGTCGATCTCTTCCGATTTCGGGAATTTGTGGCTGCGTGCACATCGAACGCGCTCGGAAATCTGGTGATGTATACCACCCTCCTGGCGCTTCCGCTCTTTCTCGAGGACGTGATGGGCCGCAGCCTGCGTGATGTGGGACTGGTGCTGGTGGCGCTGTCGGCGTGCAGTGCGTTCCTTGGGCCAGTGGGTGGTCGCTGGGCCGATGAAGCCGGCCGCTGGTTGCCGGCGGTGGTCGGTGGGTGTTCCATGTTCGCCGGGGCGGTGGTGGTTGCCGTGGGTGTGCGGGAAGCAAGCCTTGTGATGATCGTTCCAGGCCTGGTCCTGACTGGCTTGGGACTTGGGATCAGCGGCGCGGCCCTGATGTCGGCAGCGACCGTCTCGGTACCCATGGATCAGGCTGGATCAGCCGCCGGGGTGTATTCGACCTCCCGGTATTTTGGCAGCATCATTGGCGCCAGCATCCTGGCGGCGATGTTCTCCGGCCACGTCGACGCGGCCGATCACCAGCAATTCGCCTACCTGTTCGCCGGGTTGGCGGTCGTTGCCGCCCTGGCGTTGTACGCCAACACCAGAATCGGCGAACGCGCTGTGGAGCCGAAGGTCAACGTCGCCGCCAACTAGCGTTCGCCCTCCCACCTACTGTCGGTGAGGGTTTCCTCACAGCGCGATCCGTGCGACGATCTGGCCTCAAGCGCGCATTTCCGAACGGGTGTGGAGGTTCAAATGGCGATCCTGGATGTGCAGTTCCGCAGCGAAGTGATGAACCACGATGTGTCGTATACCCTGTTCCTGCCTGAACAGGGCGATACGCCGTACCCCGTTCTCGTCCAGCTCCATGGTCTCGGTGATGACAACCAGGCCTGGCTGTTCAAGTCGATGCTGGCGATGCAGGTGCGGGACTATCCACTGGCGGTGGTGATGCCGAACACCCATACCGGTGCATACCTCAACTGGAAGAGCGGCGAACGCCTCCAGCGCAACCGGTTCGAAGACCTGATCATGGTGGATATCTCCAGCCACCTCAAACGGCACTTCGCGGTTACCGGCGGACCGTGGGCGATTGGCGGCCTGTCCATGGGCGGTTACGGATCGATGCGGCTCGGCCTCAAGTATCCAGACCGGTTCGCTTCGATCTGGTCGCACTCTTCCGCCTTCCACATCGGCGAACACATCGACCCAACCATGATGGATGAAGGTGGTCTGGACGATGCCAACGTCTACGTCCACGCCGAACGACTTGCGGATTCAGATGGTCCGCGACCGGTGATCTCGTTCGATTGCGGCGTCGATGACCAATTGATCGACAGCAATCGCGACTTTTCCACCTTCCTGACCGGGATTGGACTGGAGCACCAGTACGCCGAGCATCCCGGTGCCCATACCTGGGACTACTGGAACGTCCACATTCGTGAAGCGCTCGAACAGCACGCTCAGGTGCTCAACCTTGGTCGGTTGAATCCCCACTTCACCTGATGCAATCGGCGCCAGGACGGGGTGATACCCACCCCCGGTGTACCCCGGTCGTGGCGGATCTCGTGGAGTTGCCTGACCTGGGTGGAGACTCGCGATCCGCCACGACCAGTCACCCGCTAGCTTTGAAACGTCAGGATTGTGCGGTCACACCTGTCGGCATACACGCACGTCCAGTTCATGGGCCCGCCTGACAGACGCTTCGAACAGTTCGACCAATACCTCGGCGTCGATCGGCGTCAGGGACGTGACGTAAACGCAGCTTTTCCCGGTCGTGTGCCTGCCGAGTCGGGCAAGCAATTCCTCACGGCCCTCGATACCACCGGTGAGGTAGATCGCGATCTTTCCGCTTCGCGGTGAGAACCCTACAGCGAACATTTCGCCTTCCCGCCCACTCTCATACCGATAGCGGTACGAACCGGCGCCGACCATTGATGGGCCCCACATCACCGCCGGTTCAGCCGCTGCCTGTTCGATCATAGCCCTCAGGTTTCGGCAGTCCTGCCGGCGCTGGTCGGTGTCGACACTGGCGAGGAACTCGTCGACACTGGTCGCCGTCGGCTGGGTCTTGTTGCTGCTCACGAGGTCACAATCCTGATACCGGTGCGGCTACTAGGAGAGATTTCTCATGAGTATAGTCAACGTGCGTTTCAGGAGTGAGGCGCTCGGCAAGCACACCGGCTTCAACGCAATCCTCCCGGACGCAGGAGACGGACCGTTTCCGGTGGTGATGCAGTTGCACGGGTACAGCGACGATGCCTGGTCCTGGCTTTACAACTCGCGGATCGCCTCCCATGCGGCAGCCTGGCCCATGATCGTCGTCTTACCGGACGGCGGTACGTCGCGCTACTTGAATCTGCCGTTTCATGAACGATTCGGACTCCAGCGGTATGAGGATCTGCTCATCGACGACATCCCGCGCGAGGTCAATCGGCTGTTCCCGGTTCAGACCGGCAAATGGGCGATCGGTGGACTGTCGATGGGCGGGTTCGGGGCGCTCCGGCTCGGGCTCAAGTATCCGGATCGGTTCGCGTCGATCTGGGCCCACTCGGCCGGACTCCGGCCACTGGACGAGGACTTTCTTTCCAAACTGCCAGATCGCGACGAGGTCGATGTCGCGGGATTCGCCCGACGGGCGCTGACGAGTGATGAACCACCCGTCCTCGCCTTCGATTGCGGCGTCGACGACGACCCGCTCATCCACCACAACCGCGATCTCCACCGCGCGCTGGACGAGATCCAGTACCCGCATGTCTGGAACGAGCATCCCGGCGCTCATACCTGGGACTACTGGGATTTGCACGTCCAGGAAGCCCTGGTCCAGCACGCACGGGTGTTCGGCCTCAACGCGGGAGGCGATGTTTCGTGAAAGCTGGCTACCTGACGATCGTGCCCTACCACGATTCCTGGCCCCGTGACTTCCGGGAGCTGGGAGAACAGCTCCGCGAGGCCCTGGGATCGCTCGCGCTCCGGATCGATCACATCGGGTCCACCTCCGTACCGGGATTGGACGCCAAGGATATTATCGACATCCAGGTCACCACCGCGGAACTCGATCCGGGTCCGATTGCTGCGTCCCTGGTCCCACTCGGATTCACCTTGCGCGAAGACATCACGCGTGACCATCTGCCGGCCGGCGCTGCTTCCGATCCAGCGGAGTGGACAAAACTCTATTTCCGGCCTTCGCAGGACATGAGGCCGATGCACCTGCACGTCCGCCAGGCAGGCCGTGCCAACCAGCGATACCCGCTCCTGTTCCGAGACTACTTGAGAGCGAATCCGCCGGCGGCAGGGAGCTACGCCCTGATCAAGCGGGAGTTGATCCGGCTCAATGACGGTGATGTCGATGCTTACTACGCGATCAAGGATCCGGTCTGCGACCTGATCGTGGACGCAGCCGAACGATGGGCCGTCAACACCGGCTGGAAGCCGGGCCCAAGCGACGCCTGATCAATGCTCCGGACGCGAGAAGTCCGGAGCGGCAAGCGCGCCGCCGCTCAATCCGGCATCGAGGAGCCGGGTCGCACCGACATTGCGGGCCAGCACGGCGAGTCCGGCCAGATGTGCCTGCAAGCCCGCCGTACTCGCGCAACAGTCGGTATAGATCAATGGCTCGATGTTCAGGTCGAACAGATCCATCGCCACCTTCAGCACGCACATGTCGGTGTCGATACCGGCCAGCGCTACACGTTCGAAACCTTGCGCTACCAGGAATTCCGCCATCGAATCCGGCAGACCGGCGTACCCAGGCTTCGAGTACACGTTGTCGTCTCGTTCGTACGCCCGAATCTCCGCTGCCAGCGTCGTGCCGGCAGGTTCCAGGCACTCTTCCCAACCAAGCATCCGCCGGAACGGACTCTCCTCCACGTTCACGAAACGCGTGAACACCACAGGATCGTGATCGCCACGCTCGATCAGCGTGGCGATCCTTCCCGGCAGGTGCCGGGTGAACTCGTTGAGGAAACACTGCTGCACATCGATGATGAGCAGCGGGACGAACGGTTGCATCGAACTCCGGGATCGCGCTCAGAACGTCTTGTCACCCTGGACTGGCAGCATCACCGAGTACAGAGAGGTCGTGCCGCAGATGTACAGGCGGTTGCGCTTTTGCCCTCCGAACACGACGTTGGCCACACCCTCCGGCACCAGCACCTTGCCGATCAGCGCGCCGTCCATCGTGATGCAGTGGACGCCGTCTCCGGCGCTTGTCCAGATCCGGCCCTCGGTGTCGAACCGGAAGCCGTCGAACCCGCCGACCGTGCACTTCGTGAGGACATCGCCGCTGGAAAGCGTCCCGTTGGCGTTGACGTCGAAGACGCGAAAGTGCCGGGTATTCGCACTCCCGGTGTCCGAAATCACCAGCTTTGATTCGTCAGGCGTGAACGCGAGCCCGTTCGGCTTCTCGAAATCATCGGCGACGATCTCGATTTCGCCGCTGTCCGGGTCGATCCGGTAGACGTAATTTCCGTCCTGCTCGGACCCGCCCTTGTGCCCCTCGTAATCCGATTCGATGCCGTAGGGAGGATCGGTGAACCAGATGGAGCCGTCCGACTTGACGACCACATCGTTTGGACTATTGAGGCGACCACCGTTGTACTGATCAGCGAGCACCGTGATCGAGCCGTCGTGCTCCGTGCGCGTGACCCGGCGATTCCCGTGCTCGCAACTCACCAGCCGTCCCTGACGATCGATGGTGTTGCCGTTCGAATATCCGGCGGGATTGCGGAAGACGCCGGTGACACCGGTCGTCTCATCGAAGCGCAGCATCCGGTCGTTCGGGATGTCGCTCCAGATCACCGATTTCAGCGCCGGGAAGTAGGCGGGCCCTTCGGCCCAGCGGCACCCTTCGAACAGTTTCTCCACTTTTGCCGATGCCTTGATGCAGCTGCCGAAACTGCTGTCCAGCACCTCGAAATCGGCCATTGCCATGCACGTTCCCTCCGCGGATGTCGCCTTCCATTGCTGGTCACCATTGACGCCGAGAACGACGGGGTCGTCAATCCTTGCCCTGGCGGAATGCGGCTGCCGGCAAGCCGGTCTCGCGACCCTTGCGCCCATGGGGAACACCTGTAATCCTGAGCCACCATGAAGGTTCGTGGACAGGGATCCAGGTGGAGGACGCGGGTATGCGATTCACGATCGTGCTGGGCCAGCGGGTATCCTGGCCGGAGATGCTGGCACGCACTCGCGAGACGGAGGAACTTGGGTTTGACGGCCTCTACGTCGTCGATCACTTCTTCGGCCGGGTGGATATCCATGAGCCGACCCACGAAGCCTGGACGATGCTGGCCGCTCTGGCGCCGTTCACCCAACGGCTGCGCCTGGGAGTGATGGTCTGTGGCAACACCTACCGCAACCCGGCGTTTCTCCTCAAACAAGCCGTGACTGTCGACCACATCTCCGGCGGCAGGGTTGATTTCGGTGTCGGCGCTGGCTGGCTGGAGCGCGAGCACGAAGCCTACGGCTTTGAGTACCCGTCTGCCGGTCAGCGGGTGGAGCGGTTTGCCGAGGCCCTCGAGATATGGGACCAGCTTCAGTCGAGCCGGTACACCACCTACGAGGGGCGTCACTATCAGCTCCTCGATGCGCCGTTCGAGCCCAAACCGTTGCAATCGCCACGGCTACCAGTCATCATCGGCGCGTCCGGGCCACGCATGCTGCGGCTTGTCGCCCGACATGCCGACGAGTGGAACACGGTTGCGAGTCCGGACGAAGGCGCTTCCGGAAATGCGCGGCTCGATATTGCCTGCCGGGAGATCGGACGCGAGCCTGCTTCCCTGAAGCGCTCGGTGAGTCCGAGCATCAACCTGCTGGCGTCCGTCGATGCGTTTGAGGCGGGCGTTGAGTCGTACCGGCAGGCCGGTTTCGACCACATCACCTTCCCGTGGCCAAGGGTGCCGGAGGAGGTGCCGGTGCTGCGTGAGGTCGCCCGCCTGCTTCTCCCCGGTCTGCGTGATCGCGCACCATCACGTGCGCCGGCAGGTATCGAGACGGGCGTCACCATTCCTGACGATGCTGTGGCCGAGGCAATCGGCCGGATGTCCGCGATTGAGCGGGCGTTTCTGTCCGTCGTGGCGGAGCATCCCGACGAGGTCCGCGACGGTGACGCAATCCGGGAAGCGCTGGGATTTGCTCGACACGATCAGGTGACCCGGACTGCGGCCTCGATCGGACGCATCTTCGCGGAACTGGGCCTCGACCGTCCGTGGACGGAGACCCAGCGCGGCTACTCGATGTCGCAGGCTCAGGCCGACCGTGTTCGCGAATCCCTCACACACACGGGCCCAGGGTGAACGCGGAAGGATTGCCGTCGTCTGGCGGGCGTCGCGTGTCTGCCGCGACGCCGTTCGCCTCACCGCCGTCGACGTCCGGGAATCCACCAATCCGGTCAGAGCGTCGCCTGGAGTTGCTTGACATAGGCAACCGCTCCGAGGGCGCTGGCGTCGAGATCGTCGTCCTGAACTCCCTGCTCGATGCAGAATGGTCCCTCGTAGTTGGCCACCTTCAGGGTCGCCAGGAACGAACGCAGGTTCGAGGAACGATCGACACCGTCTTCGCCAACGGCATCCTGCCAACCGTCATCGCTGTAGGAGGCGACCTTGATGTGGGTGCTTCGAGCGTAGGGCGCCATCGCCGTGATTCCGTCCTCCCAGCTCCGGTCCGCGAAATTCCCGGAATCGGGACACGAGCCGAACCACGGCGAGTTCACCGCCTCGAGCAACCAGGCGATGTTCCTCGGTGCGGTGGACGCTCCCCCGTGGTTCTCGATCAGGACTGGAATACCCTCGCGCTCGCCGTACTCCGCGAGTGTGCGGTAGCCCTCGGCAATCCGCGCAAGCTCATCCCGGCTGGCATTGGGTGAACCACCCGAATTGACCCTGATCGATTCCGATCCAACTGCGTGCGCCACATGAAACCATTGCTTGATGGTTTCGAGGTGGACGCCGCGCGCGACATCGTCGGCCAGCGATATGTCGGGACCATCCACGGCGATGTTGGCTATCCGGATTCCGGCATCGTCGATGGCCGTGCGGACCTCAACGAGGTATCTGGCGGACTGGTTCTCGAAGAACACCGAGCAGAGTTCGAGAATGTCGAGTCCGAGATTCCGGACAACGCCCGGCAACTGGATGAGCGTCATCGACTTGTCACGCAGGATGGGTTGATGATAGTGCCAGCCGGCAATCCCAAACTCGTTCATGGGTTGACCTTTCCTGTGTCCGGACTGACTCAAAACGTCGTGGTGAGTTCGACCGCGCAACCACTGCGGGCCGATTCGATCGCCTTGACCATGATTTCCAGTGCGTGGCGCGCGTGTTCGGCGCTGAGGGTTGGATGCACGCCGTCGCGTACGCATTCGGCGAGGTGCTTCACCATCACCGCCCGCCGCAACTCCGGCCAGTCGGGATGGTGGTGCGATACGGCCCGGCGGGGACTGATCCAGCCGTCGACACCCGGCGCTGCATCGAGCCTGAAGACTTCGAGCGCGGGATTGACCTGGTCCGGTTCGTTCGAAATGTTGATTGTGCCGGCCCGGCCGAAGATCTCGATCTGGGGTCCCCGCGCGGCGTTGACGTTGTATGTGCCGTCAACCACAGCAAAGACGCTCTCGCCGAAATCCAGCATCAGCAGGGTATTGTCGTCCGTCGTGACCTCGATTTCGTTGCCCTTGAACGGCCCGCCGCGCACCGTTCGGATCGGCTCCGTAATGCCGGAAAAGGCGACGACGCGTTTGGCTGGCCCGAGCAGTCCGGTAATGTCGTGGATGCCGTAGACTCCCATGTCCAGCAGGGGCCCGGAACCTTCCTGGTAGAACCAGGTTGGATCGAGTGGCCAGGCACCCGAGGCAGGTCCACCATGGGAACTGCGCACCCGCGCGAAGCAAGGTTTACCGATCGCGCCATCCGCGATCAGGCGTTTCGCCTCGACCCGGTTCGCATCGAGCAGATTCGGAGGCGCCACGACATACGTCACACCCTTGCTGCGGGCCAGCTCGATCAGTTCGTCTGCCTCGTCCATCGTCGTGGCAATCGGCTTCTCGATCACGAGGTGCTTGCCAGCACCGAGGATCGCTCGCGATGTCGACGCGTGCAGTGGGATCGGCGTCAGGTTCAGGACGAGATTGACGTCACTCTGATCCAGCAGGTCGTCGAGCGAGCCGAACACGTGCGGGATACCGTGGGTCGAGGCTACGGCTTGCGCGCGGTCGATGACCGGATCGGCGATGGCGACCGTCTCCACCAGGCCCGGCATCCGCATCATGCCGGGCAAGAATCCGCCCGGCGAGGTCGCAATCGTGCCGGCGCCGAGAATGCCCGCCCGTAGCGGCGTGAAGGTCATCGTTCAATCTCCCTGATTCGTCCCCCAGGTTGGTCATTCATGCCAGCACCAGGGTTGACCATCTTCCCCCCAATGCCAGCATCCGCGAAAACCGCCCTGAGTCCAATGCTGTTGGTGATCCGCCCGCACAACAGCTGCACGAGAAACCGGTCCGTCTGGTTGTCCAGCTTCGCATGATCCGCCCACATCGTGGCGGCCTGGTGGCGGCACGGTAGCCGAACCATGGAAATGTGTCGATGCTCCCGTTTCCGGTACGGGCATGTTGGGCGACAATGCGGGCGCTGACCGATGTCCACCCGGATGAGGATTGATACGAATGACGCGGAAACTCGACCCGATTCCACTCTGGACCGATGGCGCTGCGGCGCTCGCGGGAACCGATCCAGTCGACCACCCCACGCTCACTCCGTACCTGCCCGAAGCGTCGTCACCAGTGGCGGCGATTGTGGTCTGTCCGGGTGGCGGCTACCAGATGCGGGCGGATCATGAGGGGGAACCGATTGCCCGGTGGCTCGCCGGTCTCGGTATGGCCGGGTTTGTGGTCGATTATCGGGTAGCGCCCTACCGGCACCCGATTCCACTCGGCGATGCCCAGCGCGCCATCAGGACCGTTCGAGCGAGGGCGTGTGAGTGGAACGTTGACCCGGAACGGGTCGGGATTCTGGGATTTTCCGCCGGCGGGCACCTGGCTGCAACGGCGGCGACCCAATGGGATCGTGGCGATTCCAGGGTGGACGATCCGATCGAGCGGGAGAGTTCCCGGCCGGATGTGGCGATCCTGTGCTACGCGGTCCTGTCGTTCTTCCATGCCCAGCACATGGGGTCGATGGCCAATCTGGTGGGAGAGGTCGCACCTCCGCTCACCGTGCGGCGGGCACTTTCGGCAGACACCAATGTCAATGCCGACACTCCCCCCACGTTCCTCTGGTCGACCGCCGATGATGAGGCGGTCGATGTGGAGAACAGCCTGCGGTTCGCTTCCCAGCTCCGGCATTACGGCGTGCCGTTCGCACTCCACGTCTTCCCGCACGGTCCCCACGGACTTGGCCTGGCCGAGGGAGTGCCGGAGGTCAGTGCCTGGCCCGGGTTGTGTGCCACCTTCCTCGCCGGACAGGGCTTTGTGCCTGCTTCGGAGCAATGATTGGAGTGCGACCCGGTTGTAGCAGAGGCCGTCTCTGTACTGGTCTCGGCGGAGACAACTCCGCCATTCCGCGAATTGCCGGGTATGTTCAATGGAACCCGCATCGCAAACCGGCCAGATCGAAACCGGCACACGCCAGCAGGGAGGATGACCGCCCACTGTGGTGGCCATCCTCCCCGGGTCCTTGGTCGGAATGCTATCCAGCCGCTACGGCCAGTCGGCTCGCAGCGGCAGCGCGCCGGGCTCGTGGCTTGATTCAACCTCCAGATACTCGTCCCAGCGCTCGACTGGCCGGTACCCGAGGTCGATGATCGTGTTGGTGATATCCCACTTGCGGTCGGGGTTTTCCGAAATCGCGTAGTAGATCCCGAACGGAGTGGCTGTCTCGATCGCGCCGCGCGTGACATTGACCATGTCCTTGGGGCCGATCCACATTGCGCGCAGGATGGCGTGATCCTTCATGCGAGCGATGCTCTCCCGATCGGTGAACCACCCGATCCGGAGTGAGATGAACTCCAGGCCGAACGCATCGTAGTAGTAGCGGCCGAACACCTCGCCGATCGCCTTTGATGCGCCGTAGTGCGAGTCCGGACGTACCGGCATCGAGACGTATACCGGCCAGGCGCCGTCGCGGTCGTACATTCCCATCGTGTGGTTCGACGATGCGAAGATCACGCGCCGGACACCCGCATCCTTCGCGGCTTCGAGAACGTTCCGCGTGGCGACGATGTTGTCGTTGAGGATCGACTCCCACGACCCCTGGACGGACGGATTGGCGGCCATGTGGATGACGGTGTCGATGCCCTCCATCATCGGGGCCACGTCGTCGAAGTTGGCGAGCACGGCTGTGACATGCTCGTATCCCGCCGGCTCGGTCTCGGGCGTACGATTGTGGAGTCTGAGGTCGTAGCGATCCTTCAAGCCCTCCACCAGTGTGTTGCCGATCCGTCCACGCGCACCGGTGATGAGGATCTTTCGTCGTGTTGCGTCTGCCATTTCGATCTGGTTGCTCCTGCTGCTGGTCGTACGTTCCCTGGTCATGTCGTTGCGGGGTGTTCTCGTTGCCCGCCCGCCCTAGATGACTTCGAGATGATTCGCATCGCCGAGTTCAGGGAATGGCGCATGCGGTTCCGCCTGGTACCAGTATGACGTCGATGCGATGTCATCCTGCAACGGGAGATACCGGCGCTTCTCCTCCCTGTCGGATCGCCATCCCAGAGCCTGGATCGTCACCCGCAGGTCGTCCTGGAAGCGGATCGGGTCCTGGACGTGCCAGCGGTAGAGTCCGAACCGCTGCTGGCTGCGGTAGAGCCCGTCCGGCTTGATCACCTGCGGCATTCCCAGGTACGGCGTGCTGAATGTACCGTATTGCCCGAGTGGATGTTCGAAATTCCAGGCGCCGCCGAAGTAATCCTCGGTCCCGGTGCCGCAGATCGTCGGCCATTCGGCGTCACCGTCCATGTAGAACTTGATCTCGCCTTCACCCCACCAACCAGTGTTGTTCACGCCCCAGGCGATGTAGGTTCCAACGTACTGGCCCTGGCCCTTCACGCCGTCGAGCAGGGTGTGGACGTCCATGTAGCCCAGCGGGTTGCTCCGCCGCCATTGGGCGTGGAAATACCCTCGATCTTCCGGCACATCCGTCAGGGTATACGTAACCTGGTAGTAACAACCTCGGCACTCATCCGGGACCAGATTCTCCACCGTAATGCGGGCGGATTTCCGGAAGGGCATCTCCCAGTACGAATTGAAGCCGCCCGCCGGGTTCACGGCGACCGGGATGGACGAGATATTGCAGCGCTCGCACCAGCCGTTGGCGAAGAAATCCCCAATCGGCGTCTCCACCGAGGGCGTTTCCTCGTCATCCCAGTAGATCCTGAGGACCAGCCGACGCCACCAGGTTGGATGCACGGTCAGCCAGATATGCTGTATGGCGCCTGGTCCGTCGATCTCCGCAAGGGTCACGGTCTCGTTTGGCCCGATGTTGATGCTGGGAGAGAGCTTCCAGCCCTGACCCAACTCCCGCCCCGAGACGGCTCCCGTGCCGTCCGTCGCTTTCCCGCCTTCGCCCTTGGCGCCCGTGAAGTTTTCCGCGCTGATCGACCGGGTCTGGGCATTCGAGAGCCGGCTGAGATTTCCGAGATGCAGTCCAAGTCCGTCAAATGGTTCCATCGTGGGTGGGTGTCCTTTCGTGCCAGCGATCGTTGCTGCAAGAGCACATCTGCGCTGGTGTTGTCGCCGTCACCGGCCAAACTGTCAATGCACCTTCCCATGATCGAACTCCGGCTGGACCTGGAGAGCGGGAGTCCGCTCCACGCCAGTGTGGTGCCCCGTTATCCGGCTGAGACGACCGCCTGGGGTATCGAGTTCCACGACGATGCTCCCGGTCGTTACCGCGGGAAAGGCATGGACCCGCTGACTGCCGATGGTGAATACGCCGTCCACCAGATTCCGGTCTGCACCGGGTAGGTGGACAGAGTGCTGGCGGACACGCTGTCCATGTTCGATCGCTTCTTCGAGCACGAGGTGATCGATCGTGACCTCCGCCGGGAATGTGGCCACGACGGTGGATCCGTCCTGGATGAGGGTGGCGGGTACCGGCGAAGCAAAACGATCGCGTATCGTGGAGCCGAATTCGATGAGACGTTGCCGGTCGTGGGGATCGAGTTTTCCACTGCGGGCGGGCGGGACGTTGAGCAGCAGGTTCGCGCCCAGCCCAACCGATCGATACCAGATCGCTTCCAGATGCTGCAGCGACTTGAGGGTAACCAGGTCATCGTCATGCCAGAACCAGTGGCGGCGGATCGCCACATCGCATTCGGGAGGCAGGTACTGCTCGCCGCCGGCCACCTCATCCAACCCGCTGTCGTAGATCGACTTGTGGGTTGCATCCACCTCATACCAGCAGGGATCGGCCGCCAGCCCGTCTTCATTGCCCACCCAGCGGACGGTTGGCCGGCCCATATTGAACACCATCGCCTGGGGCTGGTGGCGGTCAACCACGTCCATGATCGCATCCCAGTTGTAGGGATGGTGCTCGGAACCAGCGCCGTCGAACCAGATTTCGTAGAGATGACCGTACCGCGTGCACAGTTCGGTCAGTTGTTGCAGGTACTTCTGGTCGTACGCCTGGTGGTCGGTTGCCCAGGTTGGCTCGTGCCGGTCCCACGGGGAGAGGTAGACGCCGAACCCTATACCAACGTCCCGGCAGGCCTCCGCGGCAGCGGCCACGACGTCGCCGCTGCCGTTTCGCCACGGCGACGACTTCACGGAGTAGTCCGTCGTGGCAGTCGGCCAAAGGCAGAAGCCATCGTGATGCTTGGCGGTCAGGATCAGATGGGCAGCACCGGCATCACGGGCCGCTTCGGCCCAGTCACGGGCGTCGAAATCCGTCGGTACAAACGAAGACGCCGGCAGCGAGCCGTCGCTCCACTCCCGACCGTTGAACGTATTGACGCCGAAGTGGCAGAAGATGGCGAATTGGTGGTGCTTTTGGTACGCAAGTTGTCCTGGAGTCGGACGCTGGGTCGTGGCGGGATCATCCATCGTGGCAGCCTCGTTTCTGATGAGCGCTGGTGTTCAGGCCATCAGTGTGCCACGGAGTCATCACCGCTGCTTCATGTACGTTCTCAATGAACGTACATGAAGCAGCGGAATTGGATGCAGATCTCCGGGATCATCCGCACGCAGACCTGGAACCGGATTGCGAAGGAAAACGAACGTATCCCCGGAACCAGGCGGCGTTTGGCGAAGGATGGTGCAGTGATGCACGAAAATTCCACCTGGTCAATGGCGCGAACGTTCGCCACCCAACCGTTTTGCATGGATTTTCGGGTGGGCGACACCAACTTCGCGTGGTGTGCGTTTGATTGACATGCCGTCACCCGGCGGCTATGCTCAATATGGAGCGTGACGCGCGTACGTACACTCCGCACGGACTGCAAAGAGGGAGCGGTCCGGGGCGTAACGCACGTTACACGACGAATGGGGGCAGGCTGGACGACGCAGGGGCTCTGCGTTTGATAGACCTGCACATTGGGGGAGCCCTGTTTACCATGACCGAGAACGAGCGCAGGAATGCCGATGTCCTTACCCGCGAGGATGTCATCGTCAGGGGATTTTCCGTTGTGGCTCTTGTGTCACTGTTCCTGATGATCCTCCTGATGGTGTAGGGTTTGGTTGCATTCTGAAGTCAACGGAAACTGCAAGCGTTCAGGGCGGTGCCGGCCGGCACCGCCCTGATTGCGTCTATATTCCGGTACGATGGTGAAGAATCCACCTGCCTGCGCGCGAGCCATGGCAGGGATGTGCCCGACTGAATGCCGATTTCCTGATCCTGCAGACTGACGCCTGGGAGTGCTCGATGCCTATCGTTCGTGTGGACGGCACCGCGCCGGTGGATTTGGCCCAGATCGATCCCGATGCGGTCGGAGAAGTGAAGGACAAGGCATCGGCGCAGGATCGGCTCAAAACCGAACGCAAGCGAATCATCGCGCTGCAGGAGCGTCTCTTCGCCGAGCGAAGCCAGAGCCTGCTGGTGGTGCTCCAGGCGATCGACACGGGCGGCAAGGATGGGACCATCCGCAAGGTGTTTCGTGGCGTCAACCCGCAGGGATGCCAGGTTGCATCCTTCGGCGTTCCCAGCGAAGACGACCTCGCACACGATCCCCTGCGGCGCTACCACCTCCGGACGCCGAGAAAGGGCATGATCGGCATCTTCAACCGGTCGCACTACGAAGAAGTGCTTGCGGTGCGGGTGCGGGAGTTGGTGGAACCGCATGTCTGGAAGGGCCGGTACGAGGAGATCCGGGAATTCGAGGAGTTGCTGTCGCGGAACGATACCCGCATCCTCAAATTCTACTTGCATATCTCGAAAGACGAACAACGATCGCGGCTTCAGGAGCGGCTCGACGATCCCACCAAGCACTGGAAGTTTCGGATCGGCGATCTGGACGACCGGCGATTCTGGGACGCATACCAGGCTGCCTTCCAGGATGCCATCAATCTCTGTGCCACCCCGGATTCACCCTGGTATGTCGTGCCGGCGAACCGTAAATGGCATCGCGACCTGGTCGTGGCGCAGACGATCGCCAACACGCTCGACGGCATGAACCCGCAGTGGCCCGAGGAAGAGGAGGGCCTTGCTTCGGTCGTGATTCCAGAGTGACCGGCTGAAGGGTTGGCTCCTTCACGGTGCGATCGGTGCTTGCCGATACTTCGCCGGGAATGTTGGAACCAACGGCCGTGCGCGACCGTTTTGATGGCAGATGTGTTGCGACGAACTGAGCGGAAGCAAGATCCGTCCGCCTGCATTCGCGCTCTCCACGAGGAGTTTTCCGATGCACACGCCAGAGCAACTCGGCGCGCCATCCCGGTCCGCCAGCACCCAAAGCCGGCGTCGGTTCGTCACGCGGGCGGGCATCGGCGCGCTGGCGCTGTCGTTCCTGCCTACCTCATCGCGGGCGATGAGCAATCTTGTGCTGGGTGAATACCGTCCCAAGGGCTCTACGGATGACGCGGTCCCGGATTTGTACGAGGGGCCGCTGTATGGACATGAAGTCACCTGGGACACCGATATCTGGGCGTACTCCCTGAGCGCCGACGAAGGCAGCGACTATGCCTACGATTTCGTGAGCCTGTCGGGGGTGGCAACCTCGGCGCTCAGCAACGTGGTGCATCAGGAAGTCCCGTTCGAGGATGTCGAAACGGCGGTCGATGAAGCGCTGCCGCATTATCTCTCCCAGTACGGCTCCACCCTCGATGACGTTGAGGTGATCGATTCCTGGGACTCCGACGAAGCCGCCGGCTTCCTCTGGTATTGGACCGGCTACGACGATATTCCGTATACCTATGTTGAGTACTCGCTCACCGATGAGACGGGTATCTGGTGTGTCAGTTACATCCAGTTTCGTGGCAGCTCGTGGAGCGACCAGGGAGTCACCGACCTGTTGTCTGGTATCGATGTCGATGGCGAACCACTCGTGCGCGCCGCCGATGTCGAGGACATCGTGAACGCCATTGCCGACGAGATCGGATAGTCCTGCGGGAACAGTCGGGGAAGGATGCTCCCTACCGGACAGCTACCTGAACATCGTCACCGACGATTCGCACCGCGTATTTCTCGATGCCGACCGCCACGGGAAATGCTGCCGGCGCGCCGGTTCGGATGTTGAAAGCGCCGCCGTGCAACGGGCACTCGATTTCGTCGCCGACGATCGTGCCGTCCGCAAGCGACGCTTCCTCATGGGTGCAAATATCGTTGATGGCGTACAACTCGCCGTCGAGATTGATGAGGCAGACCGGCTCGTCATCGACCTCGACGTACATCAGTTCCCCAGGTTCGAGGAAATCCCTTTTTGCAACGGTTACAAAGTGCGTGTCCATGGTTCCTCGGAGTAATCCCGGCCAGCTCCAACCTGTTTTGGCACGGCTGATTGGGTTTTGGTCGTCTACAGGCGCAGCCTGTGGTTTCACTGTGCGAGTCGGGTTCGTTGGCTTGCACGCAGTCTGGAAGTACAGGTCGGTAGGACGTTGGAATGGCCGTCCAGCGAGCGTGTGGCGACCCGTTGAAGACGGCATAGGCGCGTTGTACCTACGCTTCATTGCGGAGAACAGGTGAACGTTACCGAGAGCCTTGGTCATTCACCCAGCGCCGGGATGATGCTGTCACCGATCATCCAGTGTCGCCTGGGCGTGATCCACGCCATAGAGGCCGGCCTTCAGCACCTTGAGCCCGAGCATCGCGCACTTCATGCGGGCGGGGCTCACAGGAATGCCGATCTCCGCCAGCAGTTCATCGCGCCCGATCGCCTTCACCTCATCCAGCGGCTTGCCCTCCACCATTTCGGTCAGGATCGACGCCGAGGCCTGGCTGACCGCACAACCTCGTCCGGAAAAACGGATCTCCGAGATTCGGTCGTCTCGCACCCTGACATCGATCCGGATCTCATCGCCGCACAGCGGGTTGACATCCTCGTAGGTGAAGTCGCAGGGATCGAGGGTTCCCCGGTTCGACGGATTCTTGTAATGTTCGAGAATGATTTCCCGGTAGATGCTGTTGTCGAGGCTCATCGTTGATGCCCGTCGGGTTGCGGATTCCTAGCGGAAGATACTGGCGACTCGGCCCAGACTGGTGATGAGCCGGTCCACATCTTCGCCATCGTTGTACAGGTAGAAACTGGCGCGCGTGGTCGCGATCAGTCCGAGCGCGTCCATCAGCGGCTGGTTGCAGTGATGGCCCGCCCGTACAGCCACGCCATCCTCGTTGAGGATCGCCGCCACATCGTGCGGGTGGACGCCATCAATGGTGAACGAGATGGCCGCGCTGCGCTCCTGGGTGACACCGGGCCCGTGTACGGTCAGACCCGGAACCTCGGCCAGCCGTTCGAGCGCATATTCCGTGATCAGGACACCGTGATCCCACACGCGATCCATGTTGAGGGACTGGAGGTACGTCACCGCCGTCGCCAGGCCGATGGCGTCGCCAACCGCTGGGGTCCCCGCTTCGAACCTCGCGGGAATGTCGGCCCACGTCGATGACTGGATTCCGACTTTCCGGATCATGCCGCCACCGCCAAGGAATGGCGGCATCGCTTCCAGGATCTCTCGCTTGCCGTACAACACACTGGCGCCCATCGGACCGAGCATCTTGTGACCGGAAAACGCAAGGAAGTCGCAGTCCAGATCCTGCACGTCGGTGGCCATGTGCGGCACGCTCTGCGCGCCGTCGACAACGGTGATTGCCCCGGCGGCATGCGCCTGCGCGATCATCCGGCGCACCGGGTTGACCGTGCCCAGGCTGTTGTTGACGTGTGCCACGGCCACGAGTTTCGGTTCGCGCGCGATCAGCTCGGCATAGTGGTCGGGATCGAGGGTGCCGTCCGACAGTACCCGGACCGCCTCGATCGTTGCGCCTCGTTCAGCCGCGATCAGTTGCCATGGCACCAGGTTGGAGTGATGCTCCAGTTCGGTGACCACCACCAGGTCACCTGGATGCAAATTGGACCTGCCCCAGCTGTTGGCAACCAGGTTGATCGCTTCCGTCGTGTTGCGGACGAACACGACCTCCCGTGTCGACCTCGCATTGATGAAGGAGGCGACCGTCTGCCGCGCCTCCTCGTACGCGATGGTCGCCGCCTCCGACAGGTCGTAGACCCCCCGATGAATGTTGGCGTTCGTCGTTTCGTAGTAGTCGCGGAGCGCGTCGATCACGACCTGCGGCTTCTGCGAGCTGGCCGCGCTGTCGAGATAGGTAAGGCGCGGACCGCCGTGCTCGGATTCCTGGATCAGGATCGGGAAATCCGCCCTGACCCGGGTCCCGTCTATTGCGTCGCAAAACGACATGGTGATCGGTGAAGTCGTGACGGACATCGCGAGGCTCCTGTCGCCTAGTACCCCACCTTGGCTGCGATTGCGCCTTCGAGGAAGCCCTGGATCTCCTCCACCGGAATGCGGTCGATCACGGGCCGGAAGAACCCTTCCACGATCAGCTTCTGCGCTTCCGAGCGCGGGATGCCGCGCGACTCGAGGTAGAAGAGATGCTCTTCCTCCACCTGCGAGACTGTCGCGCCATGGGTACAGCGCACGTCGTTGGCGCCGATCTCCAGGTTCGGGATCGTGTCGGCCCGCGCCTCGCGGCTGAGCACCAGGTTCCGGTTCTGCTGGTAGGCATCGGTCCGCTGCGCGCCTTCGAACACCTTGATCAGGCCCGAATAGACGGAACGTGCCTGCTCCTTCAGCGCGCCCTTGAACTCGAGGTCGCTGGTAGCGTACGGCGACTCGTGAAGTTGCCAGGTGTGATGGTCGAAGAACTGGTCGCCATCCGCGAAGAAAATGCCGAGCATTTCCGCCAGGGCGTTCTCGCCGCGCAGGTGCGAGCCGATCGAGTTCTTGGAGAACTTCGATCCCAGTGTCACCTGGAGCGACTTTAATTCTGCGTCACGGCCCAGCGTGGCACGCTCGGTCATGAAGTTCCAGACGTGACGACCCCAGTCCTGGACCTGCACGTAACGGAGCTTGGCGTTGTCCCTGAGGATCAACTCGACCACCGCCGACGTGAAGGTCGGGTCGTCCTGTGTTTCCGACTGGAACGCATCGACGAAGAAGGCTTCCGCCCCTTCCTCCAGGACGATCAGGGAATGTGTGAATGTCGCCTGGCCGGTGGCGGTGTCGATGGCAAATGACCGGAATGGATGTTCGATCGACACGTTTTTCGGCACGTACAGGAACGCCCCTGTTTGCCAGAAGGCAGCGTGCAATGCCTCGAACTTGCCGAATCCTGCTGGCACGGCTTCGGTCATGAAGGCCGCGCGGACGAGGTCGGGATGCTCGCGAATCGCGGTGTCGAGGTCGGTGAAGATCACGCCCTGGGCGGCAATATCGGGCGAAACGTCGGCATACACGACATTGCCGTCCCTGCTCACCACAATCCCGGAACGCTGGCCAGCATCGCCAAATTGCAACGAGTGGGCCGCGCCCGAACCACTCGCGACCTGATCGAGCGACGACGTTCGGTTGGCGGCATGCGTCACCGGCGAGAAACGGTCGAGACGCAGTCGCCGCAGGTCGGTGCGACGCCATTCCTCATCGGTGCGGCTCGGCATCGGCAAGGCTTCGAAGGTGTCGAGTGCCGCCAGTCGCTGCTCGAGCATCCAGGCGGGTTCCTGGCGCGAGCGCGACAGGGCGGTCACGGCCTCGCGACTGAAATTCGCCAGGTCCTTGGTGCTGTTGGGTTTGGTCGGTATCGTTGCTTCCATGTATTCCTCGTGTAGCGGTGCCCCGGATGCCACAAGGGCGGCCACGACCGGCGTGTGCTCAGTTTGCGTCCGTGAGGCGGGATGATTGGCGCCCGCCTCACGGGCGACCATGGAGGGTCGCCCCTCCTAGGACGGGTTCCGGAGGGCGGAGCCCGCCGTGGCCCGCCGTGCCGCCCGTTATCCCACCGAGCCTTCCATCTCGAGCTGAATGAGACGGTTGAGCTCGACCGCGTATTCCAGCGGCAGCTCCTTGGCAATCGGCTCGATGAAGCCGTTGACGATCATGCTCATCGCCTCGGTCTCGTTCAGGCCACGGCTCTGGAGATAGAAGATCTGCTCTTCGGCCACCTTCGAGACGGTTGCCTCGTGTCCGATCGAGACCTGTTCTTCCTCGATCTCCATGTACGGGTATGTGTCGGTCTTGCTGGTTTCGTCGAGCAGGAGGGCATCGCAAACGACATTGCTCTTGACGTGCTCGGCGCCCTTGTGGACCTTGACCAGACCCCGATACGATGATCGTCCTGTCCCCTTCGAAATCGACTTGGATGTGATCTGCGACGAGGTGTGCGGCGCCGCGTGCACCATCTTGGCGCCGGCGTCCTGGTGCTGACCGTCACCGGCGAACGCGACGGAGAGGACTTCCCCGCGCGCGCCCGGTTCCATCATCCACACCGCCGGGTACTTCATGGTCACCTTGGAACCGAGGTTACCGTCAACCCATTCCATGGTGGCGTCCCGGTAGGCGGCCGCGCGCTTGGTGACGAGGTTGTAGACGTTCTTCGACCAGTTCTGGATGGTCGTGTAACGAACGCGCGCACCCTCCTGCACGATGATTTCGACAACCGCCGAATGCAGCGAGTCCGTCGAGTAGGTCGGCGCTGTGCATCCCTCGACATAATGTACATACGAGCCGGGCGCGGCGATGATCAGCGTGCGCTCGAACTGACCCATGTTCTCGGCGTTGATCCGGAAGTAGGCTTGGAGCGGGACTTCGACCCGTACACCCTCTGGAATATAGACGAACGAGCCGCCCGACCAGACCGCCGAGTTGAGCGCGGCGAACTTGTTGTCGGCGTATGGAATGATCGTGCCGAAGTATTGCTTCACGATCTCCGGATGCTCACGTACCGCGGAATCCATGTCGAGGAAGATCACACCCTGCTTTTCGAGATCCTCCCGCAGCGAGTGGTAGATCACCTCGGACTCGTACTGGGCGCCGACCCCGGCCAGGAACTTCCGCTCCGCTTCGGGGATGCCGAGCTTCTCGAAGGTGTCCTTGATATAGGAGGGAACTTCGTCCCAGGTCTTGCCCTGTTTCTCCGACGGCCGGATGTAGTAGTAGATGTCGTCGAAGTCGATTTCCTGGATCGCCGGGCTGCCCCAGTTCGGCATTGGTCGTCGGTCGAAGTGGTCGAGTGACTTGAGGCGGAACTCCCGCATCCAGTCGGGCTCACCCTTCATGTGGGAAATTTCCTCGACAACCTTCTTGCTGAGGCCCTTCTTGGACTTGTAGAAGTAGTCCTCTTCATCGCGGAAGCCGTACTGGTACTCCCCGATGTCGACCTGTGCCTTGGGTGCTGCAACCATGTGGATACCCCTTGTCTGAATCGTAGGGTTGACCCTGTGTGGTCAACCGTCGCGGCGGGCCACACAGGGCCCGCCCTACGAAAACGGGCCGGCAATCAGGCGGTGGCGAACTCGGCCTTGAGTTTCTCGTACCCCTTTTCCTCGAGTTCGAGCGCCAGTTCCGGTCCCCCGCTCTGGACGATGCGGCCGCGCATCATGATGTGGACGTAGTGCGGCTTGATGTGATTGAGCAGGCGCTGGTAGTGGGTGATGAGGAGAACACCCATGTTCTCACTCATCAGATTGTTGACGCCCTCCGAGACAACCCGCAGGGCATCGATGTCGAGACCGGAATCCGTTTCATCGAGGATCGCCAGCGATGGCTCCAGCAACGCCAGCTGCAGGATCTCGGCTCGCTTCTTCTCGCCGCCCGAGAAACCTTCGTTGAGGTACCGGGTGGCGAAGGAGTCGTCCATGTGCAGGAGCGCCATCTTCTCGCGCATCAGGCGGCGGAACTCGCGAGGGGTGAAGGGAACCGTCTCTCCGCCGTTGCGTTCGGCGCGCGCCTTGCGGGTATTGGTCACCGCCATCCGCAGGAAGTTCGCCATCGAAACACCCGGGATCACGGTCGGGTACTGGAACGCGAGGAAGATGCCGAGGTGGGCACGCTCGTCTGGTTCGAGTTCGAGGATGTCTTCGCCGAAGAAGCGGGCCGAGCCTTCGGTGACTTCGTAGGCCGGGTTGCCGGCGAGGACGTTCGCGAGGGTGCTCTTGCCGGACCCGTTCGGACCCATGATCGCGTGGATCTCGCCCGTGTTGATCGTCAGGTCGACCCCGGTAAGGATCTCCTTGTCTTCGATCGATGCGTGGAGGTTTTCGATCTCGAACATTGGAACGCTGGAACCCTGAACCGAACTCATGTTTCCTCCCGGAGGATGGTGGACGCCCGCCACTGCGGCGGATATGTCCCAAGGATGCAAAAGCCGTCGTACCGGCAACGGATGATGGAGGTTGACTACCGTGACTGGACCACGGCTTCGCGGTGCGGCGATCCGGGCCCCTGGGCACGACAGGCAGCGCAGATACCGGTGAATACCGTGTGGTGATTGGTGATGGAGAAACCCGATTGGTCTTCGGCCACATGGGTCGCCATCAGGGCGAATGGGACATCGACATCGGTGATCACGCCGCAAATGGTGCAGTGAACGTGGTCGTGCCGGTCGGTCCGTTTGTCGAACCGGCTTGCCTGGTCGGCGAAGGTCAGTTCCTGGATCAGGCCGTGTTCCGCCAACAGGTGCAGCGTTCGGTACACCGTCCCATAGGCGATGGTTGGATATCGCCGGCGTACCCGCTCGAATATCTCCCCGGCGGTCAGGTGGGCGTCAGCGTTTTCGACCTCGGCGAGGATTACGGCACGCTGGGTGGTATTGCGATAGCCGATCGTTCTGACTGCGTCGGTCATGAGGTCCTCGTTTCATCGCCCGCTGCCGGTGCAGGGGATGAGGGTGAGTGCAAACAATCCGCAGATGAGAATGAGTCTCGTTTGCACGCGGTGCAGTATACCAATCGGTGAGGCGAACGATCAACCGGACCGGCAGGCCTCGCGCCTGACCCTAGTATATCCGATTATATTGATCAGATATAGGGATGGTGTCCCTAAACGACAATGAGTCTCACATGCAACCTGTGATGCTCGTCACGAATGCTCGAAAACGGCGTCCCATGGTTGCGGGACGCCGTTTTCGATTGTCGATCGTTCCT
>CAZSUN010000029.1:34381-38199 GCA_964610045.1 uncultured Sphaerobacteraceae bacterium | reverse complement strand
GCAAACACCGCGAGGTCCGGCGTCACGCCGAAATACTCCTGCGCGCCGCCGTTCGCCATCCGGAACCCGGTCACGATTTCGTCCATGACGAACAGCGCGCCGATTTCATGCGCCAGGTCGCGCAACCAGGCAAGATAGCCGGACTCCGGCGGCTCGACCTGGATATCCACCGCGATCGCAGCGATCTCGCCTGCCTGCCCCATCACCAGGCGCTCCAGCCCCTCGCGATCGTTGAGCGCGAACGACTGCACCGCTCCTTCGAGCCGCCGCGGAACCCCGCCATCGTTGCTGGTCACCGTCCAGGTATCCGGCCATCCGCGATAGCCGCAGTTCAAGATCACCTCGCGGCCGGTGTGCCGCCTGGCAACGCGCGCCGCGGCGGCGGTCGCCTCGCCACCCCCCTTGAAATACCGGACCTGCTCGGCACACGGCGCCATTTCGGCCAGCAGGCGCGCGACATCGACTTCGAGCGGCGACAGCAACCCGGAGATGATGCCCCGGCCTAACTGCTCCCGGATCGCCTCATCAACCTCCGGATAGGCATACCCGAGCGAGATCGGCCCGAGCGCGCTGACCAGGTCGATGTACTCGTTGCCATCGATATCCGTGATTCTGCCGCCACTGCCCCGCTCGAAGTAGATTGGGTATGCCCCGTACGCGAAGGCACTGGGGCGCTTGCTGGTCGTCTGCGCGCCACCGGGCATCAGCCGGCGGGCTTCGTCGAACAGCGAAAGCGACCGGTCGAACTTGCGTGTCGCGGTCATGGTCGCACGTCTTTCAGGCTGGACCTGCTGTTCGTCTTCTCCGTCACGGCTGGCAGGGAAGGTCTTTCCGGCGCACATTCATGGACGTCGGCCGGATCGTCACCGCGCCGGACAATGGCCTTCCTCCCTGGCGGCATGGCCGCGCAACGGAAGACCATTACCGCGCCGCTTCGTCGTTGAATGTCGACCGGGTGGATGCAGCGGCGCGGAAGGTCTTCCCTACCAGCCAACTTCAAGGCGTTACCCATCCGCCAACCACTCCTCGCGGCCAGCAGCCACCAATGCATCATCGTTCAGCTCCGGATACGCCGCGTAGACGCGATCGATTTCCTCCGCCTGGCCGGGCGAAAGGCCCTCGTCCGGATCGAGGCACCAGGTTCCCTCCAGCAGCCCCTGGCGGCGCAGCACCTCGTGAATCCCGGCGATGCATCCCCGGAAGTCGTTTGCGACATCGAAGAACGCGGCGTTGCTGTCGGTGACGGCGATACCCTTCGTCAGCAGCGTCTGGATCGCGGCGCCATCATTGCCTTCGACTGCCGCATGGCAGGCATTCAATTGCGCGACTGCCTGTTGCGTCCAGACCGCCCAATGTCCCAGCAATCCGCCAACGATCCGCTTCTCCACGGGCTGGCCATCAACCACGAACCGGTAGGTGGTCAGCAGATCGGCCAGGATGTTGTCGTCATTGCCGGTGTAGAGCGCGATCTCATCGCGCCGGGACGACTCCGCCACTCCCCGCACGACATCGATCGTCGCGTACCGGTTGAACGGGGCCATCTTGATCGCGACCACGCCATCGATCTCGGCCAGATCGCGCCAGAACCGGTAGCCCAGCGGCCGGCCACCCACACTCGGCTGGAGATAGAACCCCATCACCGGGATCACCTCCGCAATCTGCCGGATGTGGTCCACCAGCTCATCTTCCGTCCAGCCGGCGAGTCCTCCCAGCGACACCAGCGCCAGGTCGTAGCCAAGGCCAGCCGCCAGACGCGCCTCGGCCAGCGCTTGCCTGGTTGGACCAATCACGCCAGCGACCGTGATGAACGGCCGGCCAGCATGTGCACACACGGTGTCCCGCGCGATGCGCAGGACGTCCTCGTACATCCCAACCTGCCGGATCGCGAACTGCGTGGTGTGGACACCGACTGCAACCCCGCCCGCACCGGCATCGATGTAGTACCGCGTCAGTGCCGCCTGCCGCACCGGGTCAAGCAGCCGGTTGGCGTTCAACGCCAGCGGGTGGGCGGGGATGACGACCCCCTGGAACAGCAGGTCGCGTATCTCTGGCCGGAGGGAGGGTGTGGTCATGAATGTCCTGTGCCTGATGCCGGACCGACACGCGGTCGGTTCCTACATACGAGAGAACGTGATATGGCGCGTACCCATGAGCCTCTGGTCCGCCATTCAGAACTGCCCTTCACGCTCCTGGAAATGCGTCGGCTTGCCGAGAGCCGCGCCACCCGCCGCAATCCAGGCCGCCACCCAGTCGATCATCGTCGCCAGCGGCATCGATGGGTAGCCGAAAGCGCCGAACGCCTTCGCGGCGTTGCTGAGCAGCGCCGTGGGAGCCTCCTGACCGTGGATTCTGGGTTCGACCCCGAACCGGGCGGCGAATTCCTGGACCAGCCAGCGCGTCGAGATCGTTTCCGGCCCGGTGACGTTGAACACCGCCGGTGGTGAGGCGGCGTGACCGAGTGTCCGCAGCGCCATGGCGTTGGCATCGCCCTGCCAGATCACGTTGACCGTGCCCATCGTGATATCGACCGATTCACCGGCGTACACCTGGCTCGCAATGTCGTGCAGCACACCGTAGCGCAGGTCGATCGCGTAGTTCAGCCGGAATATCGATACCTTCGTACCGTACCGGTGGGATGCGTATTCGAACATCCGCTCGCGCGCCAGGCACGACTGCGCGTACTCCCCGACCGGATCGGGCGCCACGCACTCGTCGGCTCCACCCAGCGTGACCGGACGCAACGGGTAGATGTTTCCGGACGAAAACACCGTGAACCGCGAGTTCGGGAACCGCTCGGCCACCTTCCCGGCCACGTACGCGTTCGTTGCCCAGGTCAGGTACTCACGTCCCGTGGTGCCAAACTTCATGCCCAGCATGTAGACGATGTTGGCTGCCTCGGGGAGTGCCGCCAGCGCCGCGGGATCCTCCAGATCGGCGGGGACGGTCCTCACCCCTGCCGCTTCGAGCCGCGCGCGGGCAGACGGGTCCGAGAACCGAGACACCGCGATCACCCTCCGGTCACTCCCCGCCTGGGTGAACGCGCGCTGAGCCAGCACGGCCAGGGTCGGCCCCATCTTGCCGGCGCTGCCGATCACCATCAGGTCACCGTCGAGCGCATCGAGATCGGCGATCAGGTCCGTCGAGGGCGTCGTCAGCCTCTCGTCGAGTTCGTCGACCGTCCCCGGAGTCGGGATTGTGCTGCCAATCGTCACGAAGACCACCTCCGGCGTCGTGTACAAGGATCGGCTTCTTGCCGCCCCTGGAAATCTGGTACCGCCTTACCCCTTGATGCCCGTGGTGACGATGCTCTGGACGATGAATCGCTGGCAGAGGATGAAGACGAGCAGGCTCGGGAAGAAACTGATCGCGGCTGCGGCCATCATCGAATTGGTCGACGGCATCAGCGACTGCAAGGTTGCCAGGCCAACGGTGAGGGTCATCATGTCGCTCCGCTGGGCCACGATCAGCGGCCAGAGGAAGTCATTCCAGTGCCAGAGGAACACGAAGATCCCAAGGGTCGCCTGCACCGGGATCGTCAGCGGCAGGATCACCTGCCAGAAGATCCGCAACTCGGATGCCCCATCGATCTTGGCCGCTTCGATCAGGTCGTCCGGTATGCCGAAAATGTACTGGCGCATCAGGAATACGCCCTGGGCACTGGCAAGGGTCGGCACGATCAGGCCGAGATAGGAGTTCGCCCAACCGAGGTCGACCACCAGGATGAACAACGGCACCAGCGTCACTTGCCCTGGTACGACCAGCATGGCGATAAAGAGCCAGAATATCTGGTCCCGGGCAAAGAACCGCTTCTTGGCGAA
>CAZSUN010000029.1:19478-34281 GCA_964610045.1 uncultured Sphaerobacteraceae bacterium | reverse complement strand
TGGCGATAAAGAGCCAGAATATCTGGTCCCGGGCAAAGAACCGCTTCTTGGCGAAGGCGTACCCCGCCATCGTCGAAAGCAGGAGCACCAGCACGACCGACACACCGGAGTAAATCAGCGAATTGAGGAACCAGCGAATCATGGAGTCGTTGCGCAAATTGTCACGGTAGTTGTCGAGCGTGAAGTCCGTCGAGAAGAAGATATCCCGCAGACTCACCACTTCCGGTGGCCGCAACGACATCAGGATCATCGCGACGAACGGCAACGCCATGAGGACAGCCAGGATCGCGAGGCCGGCAACGATGGCAACCCGTTTGCCCTTCGAGCTGATCGGCTGCCCAGCCGTCAGGATGGCGCTGCTGTCGATCGCGCTCACGGCTGCTCCTTCCCGAACAGCAACCGCTGGAACATGGTGACGGCGAACGTCATGAGGAACAGCACCATGCCGATCGCCGCGCCGTAGCTGAAGTTGGAGAACTTGAAGCTCTCGTCGTAGAGCATGTAGACGAGCGAGTAGCTGGCCCGGACCGGTCCGCCCTGCGTCATCACGAAGATCGCATCGAACACCTGGAACGATCCGATTGTTTCGATGACCACGACGAAGAAGAGCACGGGTTTCAGGAGCGGCAAAGTGATCCGCCAGAAGGTCTGGCCACCAGTGGCGCCATCGACCGACGACGCCTCCCCCAGCTCGGACGGGATTGCCTTGAGTCCTGCGAGCAGGATCATCATCGCGTAGCCCACACCTTTCCAGGTGGCCATGATCGCGAGTGAAGGCAGGACCATTTCCTGACTCGTCAACCATTTGATCGGACCAATGCCAAACGGATCGAGCAGGCTGTTCAGCAACCCACCGTTGGTCCGGTAGACCCAACTCCAAACCACGGCAACCATCACGAGACTGGTGATGTACGGCAGAAAATAGATTGCCCGGAACAGGCTGATACCCCGCATCGCCCGGTTGATCAGCAGGGCGAGACCGAGGGCAGAAACCGTGGAAAGCGGCACCGCGATCAACGCGTAGGTGACGGTCACCCGAAACGACAGCCAGAAGATGTCATCCTGGAGCAGGAAGCGATAGTTCTCGATGCCCACCCAGGTCGTCGGCCGGTTGATCCGGTAATCCTGGAAGCTAAGCAGGAGCCCCTGGATCGTGGGCCATATCCGGAACATGATGAAGAGCGCCAGCGCGGGAAGGATGAACAGGAATCCCGGCAGCGAATTCCGGAATCCGCGCAGGAAGGACTGCGTTTCGGTTTCATTCCCGCGCCGGGTGATCTCCACAGTCCTCCTCCCCTTCACTCAACGGACAGTTTCGAACGCGCCCACCAAACCGGTCATTCCGATCGCGTGCGAGAAATCTCTCGGTGAAGCGCAACGTGCCCGGCCCTCCATTGCCTGACCGGAAGTCACAGGGGAGGACAGGCGGCGCTGCTGCCGCCTGTCCTCCCAGCACATTGCAGAGGTAATCGCGCCCCGCACGCTCGCGTGAGCGTGCTGCGTTCGGCTTACCGCGAGACCAGCCGGTTGACTTCCTCTTCGGCGGCGGCCAGCGCTTCTTCGGGCGATTGCTCGCCGAGGAAGGCCGCCTGGATGTAGGGCGCAACGGCACTGATGATCGCGCGGGCGTCACGGTGCCGCACGTCACCGTGCATCTGTGGCAGGTAACTGGCGAAGGCACTGACGAGCGGATTGTCGGCGTAGAGGTCCGCCTGCGACGAACGGGGCGACATGTATCCACCGCCGGTCAGGATCGTCGCCATCGGTTCCGGGCTGGTGATGAACTGCACCCAGGCTTTCGCGGCATCCACGTTCTGCGCATCCTTGAAGACCGACCACCCGGCGGTGGTGCCGTAGCTCGTGGAAACCTGCCGGGTCAGTGGGGCGGCCACCTGCACGTAGTCCGGGCTACCCCAGGTATCCTGCCACTGGGTAGCGCCGCCGGCCTCGCCGACCATCACCACCGCTGCCCGGCCTTCCATCACGACGCCCGTCCCCGCCGGCGGGTTGGTCACACCCTCGTCGAGGTCAACGAACTCCTCGTTGAAGAGCGTGACGATGAAGTTGAGGGCATCGAGTCCTTCGGCAGAATTGAACGCCGCCGCCGTGCCATCCTCGGTCAACACCTCACCACCCGCCTGCCAGAGCAGCGGGAAGTACGAGAGATTGAGGGAGCTCTCCAGCGAACCGGAGTAGGAGGTCAGGAACTTGCCCGTTTCCTTGACCGCAGGCCCGATCGCAAGCAACTCATCCCAGGTGGTTGGATAGTCTGTGACACCCGCCTCATCGAGGACCGCCGTATTGAGGACCGCCGTGGTCACAGTGCTGAGCGCCGGCACCGCGTAGAGGCTTCCATCAACGGTGAGGTTGTTGCGCGAGTTCTCGAGGAAATCGTCTGCATCGGCCGAGATCACATCATCGACCGGCGTGAGATTGCCGTCGCCAGCGTGCTGCGGCACGAAGTCCGCATTGAGGTAGGCGACATCGGGACCGGCGCCGGCGGAGAGCGCGGTCACCAGCTTGGTATTGCGATCCGCCCACGGCAGCACCTCGACCGTAACCTCAACATCCGGGTTCGATGACTGGAATTGCTCCACCAGGCCAGCCCACAAATCCTCGTTGGCAGCCTGGTCACCACCACCGACCAGCGGGTAACACCACTGCAACACCTTGCCGGAAACGCCCGAGCCCTGCATGACGGCCGCAAAACCGCGGCTTGGCGCACCGATCGCAACCAGGCCAGCAGCGCCGGCGCTGCCGGCGAGGAGCGATCGCCGGGTGATGACACGTCCGCCGCGCGTGAACCGGTGAATGTGAGTCATGGAAAACCTCCAGAGACCGCAGCAACTATCCAACAGAGCCCCGTGCCGTCCATGTCGTCGCCATTGCCGTCATGGATCATTTTGTTTGTTCGACAGTCAAACCATATCATGAGTTCGCGGGATCACCAAGAGGTCAGACGCCAGAATGTTGGCCGGACGGTTGTGCGCCCATCACACAGCCTGCCGCGACGCCCCTGCCTGCAGGATGCGTTCGACCAGTTCCATCGTCTTCACGGCATCGGCAAAGCAACTCGTGGGCTGGGTTCCTGCCTCGATGCAATCGATGAAATGCCGGTGCTCGTGCCAGAACCCGAGCCAGTGGCGGTCGGCAAGCGCCGCGGCAGAGCCGGCAGCCGCCAGACCGTACGTCGACGATGCAACCACCTCCGGTTCCCCGTCGCCGGCGACGAACAGGCTGTCCCGATCCGGATCCACGCTGGCGGTCGCGTTCGGTGTCGAGAACTCCGCCCGGAAAATGCGCCGCCCCGTGCACAGGTTGTAGCGCAGGGAACCAACCGCCCCGCTCGAAAAGGTCACCTGGGCATCGACCGCGTTCGGCACCGGTCCCGGCACGCCGATCCTCCGCACCACCGAGCGCACCTCCGCAACCTCACCGCCACACAGCCATCGCAATGTGTCCACGGCGTGGATCCCATCAGACGTGAAGGCGTCGATCGCGCCATCGTAGAACCCGGCAGGCTGCGACATGTCGCGCGTCGATTTGAGGAAATCGACCTGCGCGGTGTGAATGGGGCCAGTCGCTTCCGCACGCGTACGAAGTGTGGTCATCGCAGGTACGTGGCGGCGCTGGAACCCCACCATCGTCAGGCAGTCGCGCTCGCCTGCCGTGTAGGCCAGCATCCGCGCCTGGTTGGTCGTCAAGGCCAACGGTTTCTCCACGAACAGGTGAATCCCCTGCGTCAATACCCAGTGTGCAGGCTCGTACAACACCTGCGGCGGCATGAGCACGTAGGCGGCATCTGGTTGAGTCTCGGCCAGCATTCGCCGGAAATCGCCGTAGACCGCGTTGGCCGGAATCCCGAACCTCGCCGCAGCCTCCTCGGCTTTCGCCGCTATCAGGTCGGCGATGCCCACCAGCTCCACCTCGGGAAAGCTCGCCAGCGACGCGTAGTGGTACCGGCTTGCCATCATCCCGGCGCCTACCAGCGCCACCCGCACCCGTCTCTCCGCCATCGCCCGCTCCCGTGCACGAAGTTCGATAGCCGAACCAATTCCGGCATACTCGGCGGATGAGGGCGTGATGTCAACCCACGACGCGGACTTTGCCCCTCAACAGCCGGTCCGGATCGAGGAACCGGTGAACGGCATGGTAGAATCACGGCAATTCGTTCAATCGTGAGACGAAATATGCGGAGCGGTCTCGATGGCAACAGGTCACCGGTCCAGCGTGGCGACACTCTTCGAACTGCTGCGCTCCCAACCCCGCACCACCCGCACCGATCTCGTCCGCCTCTCCGGCCTGAGCAAGGCCACAGTGTCGGAATCCATCGCCTCCCTGATGGCTGGCGGCTTCATCACCGAAGTTGGCAAGCACCAGCCAGGCCGGGGCCGCAGCCAGGTGGTCCTCGAGTTCCAGGCCAGCAACCGGCTGGTCATCGGCGTCCAGTTCATGGACGATGGTTGCCGCGCTGTCCTCGCCAATCTCCACGCGGGCGAAGTTGCGTCGACCGAACGCCTGCGGATCGGGACATCGCCCGAGGACTTCGTCTCGGCAGCGGCGAGTTGCGTTGAGGAGTTGTCGAGCGTCGCGCGGTCACCCATCGTCGGCGTGGGTCTCGGCGTGCCTGGCCTGGTCGACCCCAACGGCCGCGAAGTGATTGCCTCGGTCCCCTACGGCTGGCAGCACGTCCCGATCGCCGGCATGCTGGAATCCAGAACCGGCCTGCCGGTGCTCGCCACCAACCGCGCCAAGGCCGCCGCGCTTGGCGAATACTGGCAGGGCGCCCACGAGTTCAGGAACGATCGCCATCACCTCGCCTACATTCACGCCGGATCCGGCATCGTCGCCGGATTCGTCTTCGATGGCGACCCGTTTTTCGGCAGCGGTGGCGCAGCCGGGGAACTCGGCCATGTCACCGTGCTCCCCGATGGCCCGCTCTGCGGCTGCGGCAACCGGGGCTGCCTGTACATGTTGGCGTCCGAATCGGCCATTGTCCGGTCGGTCCGCGCCCGGACCCGCCAGCAGGCGATGGAGATCGAAGGCGATGCCCTGCCCTCGCTTGGCGCTGTCACCTTTGAATCGCTCGTCTCCTCCGCGCAAGATGGCGACCAGGCCGTGATCCAGTCCGTCCGGGAGGCAGCAGGGTGGCTCGGCCTCGCCATCGCCAACCTGGTCAACCTGATGAATCCCTCGATTGTCGTGGTGGGAGGATCGGTCACCCACTTCGGCGGGCTGTTCATGGAACCACTTCGTGCCGAAGTCCGCCAGCGTGCGCTGTGGGATGCCCTCGACGGGGTACCGATCGTGGCATCAACCCTTGGGGAACAGGCCGGCACCGTTGGCGCGGCGGCGATGTTCCTCGATCAACTCGACATCGCCTGTCTCATCGCTGGCTGATACAGATATCACGTTTTGCAGGGTGTTCACGTCCAGATGCCCCATGAGCACGTGCTTGCACACACGGAACCGGGTGGATCCGGTTCCGTGTGTGCGCACCTGGATTTCACGTCAGGCCGCAGGAGTCGCGACGACATCGGCGACTGCGAAGGTCACGCGGGTCATGCGAAAGACCGAGACCTCGGTAGCATCCCGCGTTGGGTCGAATGGCGGCAGCGTCGCTCCGCTGAACGGATCGCTGTAATACGTCATACCGGGGACCACGGGATCACAACCTGAAGACGGTGTACCGGTCCCGAACCCATAGGTGTCATCCACCACCGACACAATGTCGCCGAGCGAAACGTCGATCAGGTCCGCCTGGACTTCGGCCTTTGCCCTGGCGTCGTCAAGTGCCGCCTGCCGTGCGGCGCGATCGAGCGACGCACAGTCGGAAACCGTGAACAATGCACCGACGTTCGTTACCGTGAGGTTCTCGCCTGCGGCTGCTTGCGAGGCGGTCGTTACGATCGTGAGGAGCTGATCTGCAGACGGGCCGGTCACCATGAGTGTGATCCGTGCCAGTGCCACTGGTCCTCCGTACGGATTGGTAGCGGGAGGAATTGTCACCGTGAGGTCCTCCACACCGTCGATCGCCGACACCGCATCCACCACTGGTGCGACCGACGCTGCGGCCTGTGCTCCAGGTGTTGATTCGACTTCCGGCATCATCGGCATGCCGGAGTACATCGCCGACAAGTCACTGATGACCAGTTCCAGAGTGGCCAAATCGGCTGCAGCGGACCTCACCCCGGTACCGACGACCGTTATGCCGGCCGGGTCGGCAGCAGACTGCGCCTGGCCGGCGTTCCCATTCGATACAAGACATCCAACAACAAGAACGACGAGGAGAAACCGCTTCATCGCGTACTCCGATCGTGCGCGCCTCCGGCAGCAGGTATCGACATCCCGATTCAGTTCGGAGGCTTTATGCCTGGAGCATTGCAGGAGTACGCGAAAAAGTCAACCGAAAATCGCGCATCTCGATCTCCCACTGAGGCGGATCGATCGCCGTGATCGCAGGGGGCCAAGGGTGGCTCCGTCGCTCAGGCCAGCGGCGGAACGGCTCGGCCTTCCGCGGACGCCTCGATCAGTGTCGCAAGACGGCGTTCCCGCATCTCCGGCCGCTTCGCGCTCACCACCCACCACACCGCCTGTGTTTGGTAGCCGGATGACCGTGCCTGGAACCACTTCCACCATTCACAGTCCAGTATAGTGACCGCTGGCATCAGGGTTGCTGGATCGGCAGAAATCGCTGGCGAGAACCTGCCAACCATCGAACCTCCAGCACGAGGGCTTCGCATGCAGTCGACATCCCAGGAAATCCGCTGCACATGACGCTCGGTCGCACGCACTCGTTTCTTGTCGCGCTTGGCGTGACCTTCGTTCTTGCCGGGACATCCGCCACGGCGATGTCGTCGCGTGCGCCATCCACCCCAGTGGCCACCCCCAGCGCCTCGCCGGTGGCTGCCGGTGAGTGCGGCGATCTCGCGGGCTACTTCGCGCAGGTCTCGGACCTCGCGAAAGCCAACGCAGGTCTCGCGGCCATGCAGGAAGCCGGCCACGACGTGCTCTCGCTCGACGACGCCGCCGCCGCACTGGTCGTGGTCGAAATCGATAACCTGATCGTCAGCATCCAGGCACTTGCCGCGCCCGAACCTGCCCGTGCCTGGCAGGCGGCGTATCTCGACCTGCTCCGCTGGTATCGGGACATGGCCGCCAGTCGTGACCCGATTGCGCTCCAGCAGGTCATCAACAACGACCGGCGGCTCTTCGTCAACCTCTCCACGGCGGTCCTAAGCGGCCAGTTGGCCTGTCCCGGTTCGTGGGATCCGGCCTGGAGTGACGCCTTCGGGGACTCGTAGCCAGTTCCACACGCACAACCGGCCGGTCCCGCAACGGGACCGGCCGGCTTGCCTGGCGACGATTGGCGGAGTCGCTACGCCGCCTCGTCAATCGCATCCTCGATGTCATCCCAATCAAGGAACTGGAAGAGTGGGTCACCATCGATCTCGACATCTTCGAGTGCGGCGTAGCCATCCTCGAAAAATACCTCGGCGGCGGTATATGACAGGTAGAGCGTGTAGTCGTCCAGGTAGATCGCCACGTAGATGGTGTAGTACACGGCATCGTCAGCGTCTGAGTCCACCAATTGATAGAGCACGGCCGCGGTGTCCCTGCTGGTATCGGTCAGAAGCACTTCCGGCTCGATCCCCTTGGCCCACTGGTTTGCCATCCAGTCCTCGTCGGTCCACTCGTCGATCTCTTCATCGACGCCACCGCGATTGGCGCTCTGACCGGTCACGATCGCCCATGATGCCGCGTCCGGTTCTCCGATCCAGGCGAGGTAGACCGTGTCGTACTCATCGTCCTCGTTGGACATCACCGGCTGGACATCATCCTCCGGCCTGTCGTAATACAGGTCCAGCGTCCAGTCCGTGGACCACTCGACCCCATAGCCGAACTGCGGGCTTTCGTACTCGGTGTCACTGATCAGCCCGGCGGCCTCCCAATCACTGGGATCCCCTTCGTCTTCCGCGTCCCGGTCCTGGTCCGCTTCCTCGGTAGCGTCGTCGCTCGGACTCTTGCCGCCGCCAAGCTGGGCGGCCGAAACCGAGGGCGCCATCAGGGCAAGAACCAGTCCCATCACCGACAACAGATACGCCAGGCTGACGCCACGCAGGGATTTCGCCTTCATCGATTGTCTCCCGAATCTCTTCGCCGCTTCCCCGGCGGAAACGGCACACCAGATGGCCAGAACGGGTCCCCACCAAACGGTCACAGCCCGCATCCATCGGACCAGGCAACCGTGTGGCCGCAGCGGACTGGACGTGTGCTTAACGTCGAAACGACCGAACGCGCTCAACGGTTCCCGGCGCCTGCGGCCCCGATTTCCCGTTGTCCCCCATGCCTCCGGCCAGATACATCCCTACACTCAAATCAGTTGTCCTGCCGAACGCTCCCGGACCGAACGATCATGCACAGACTTCGCACCATGTCCCTCCTGATCCACACGCTCCTCACGATCGCAGTGGCGATCGTCCTGGTCCTGGTGAACATCATCACCGGTCACAACACCTTGTGGGCGATCTGGCCGATCTGGGGGCTGCTGGGCCTGCTTGCTGCCCACGCCGGGCTGGTTGCCATGCCGAAACACCGGCTCCTCGGGATGTGGATCGGCGGTGGCCTCACGCTGATTGCTGGCCTGATCCTGATCGACCTTGCCCACGACGGAACCCCCTGGTGGTTCTGGCCGGCCGGCGTCTGGGTCGTGCTGACCGCCCTCTTCGTCGGCCTCGGCGTCGACCTCCTCGCCATGGTTCCCGGCACCCACACCACACCCCGCGAAGAACCCCCGAGCCTGCCTGAATAGCCGCCATCCGCCGGCACACCGATGCTCTATCATGGCTGCACGGGGTGGTTGCCGGGAAGGGCAGGCAATGCGATGAGCGCACTCAGAATCGATGATCAGGAAACTGTCCGCCTTGCGCAGGAACTCGCTGACCTGGAAGGCAAAAGCCTGACTGCCGCCGTCACCGATGCCCTGCGTGAGAAGTTGAACCGCGAACGCAAGCCGCAAATCAACGAGGCGCGCATGCAGTACTGGTTGGAGTTCGGCAAGCGCGTTCGCGAGACGGCCGACCCCGAATGGCTGGCGGCCGATCCATTTGACGAGCTGTACGACGAAAACGGTTTGCCCAGGTGAGTATCGACTCCTCGGCAATCGTGGCCATACACCGCAACGAGCCGCTCCTCTTCGTCGGTGACGACTTCACCCACACCGATATCGTCCCTGCCAATCCGCGGTGACCTGGTCGTGGTTCCACCGCCAATCTCGATCTACCCGTGCTACACTCGCCGGCCTGAACGCGAACCGCGACGTGAGCATCGGAGCAAGCGTGGCCTGCTGTACCAACCTCCACGAGATCTGACCGTCCCGCGGCAGGAGAGACCACACCACAGCCTCCCCCAGTGAGGTTGTGTCGTCGTTCTGCCTGCGGCCCAACGACGAAAGGCAAGTGGACACCATGGCTCGGCCATCCACCCTCGACGCTTCCGCGGAAGCTGAACCCGTCATCCAGGCTATCGGCCTCACCCGAAACTACACGTTCCATCAGCAGGCGCCGGGTCTCCTCGGCGCCCTCAGAACCCTCTACCGGCGAAAATCAGAAACCCGGCTCGCCGTGGATGCCATCTCCTTCTCGATCGATCGCGGCGAAGTCGTCGGCCTGCTCGGCCCCAACGGCGCCGGCAAGACCACCACCCTCAAGATGCTGACCGGGCTTCTGAACCCGAGTGGCGGCGAGATCTCGGTGCTTGGCTACCAGCCGTTCGACCGGGCTACCGCCTATCTCCGACGCATCGCGCTCGTCATGGGCCAGAAATCCATGCTGTGGTGGGATGTCCCGGCCATGGAGTCGTTCCTGCTCCACAAGGAGATGTACGGGCTGGCGGACGCCCAATTCCAGTCCAGCCTCGACGAACTCGCCACCCTGCTCGATGTGGAGGACCTTCTGCGAATACCGGTGCGCAAGCTTTCACTTGGCGAGCGCATGAAAATGGAACTCGTCGCCGCGCTGCTGCATCAGCCCGAAGTGCTGTTCCTCGACGAACCGACAATCGGGCTCGATGTCGTCGCCAAGGCCCGGGTCCGGACGTTCCTCGCCGACGTCAACCGCTCTCGTGGCACCACCATCCTGATCACCAGCCACGACATGGACGATATCGAAGCGCTCTGCTCGCGGGTCATGATCATCGACCACGGCCGGATTGGGTTCGACGGCAGCCTCGCCAGCCTCGTCCACAACGCGCAACCGCGGAAACTGGTGAGGGCGGTGTATGCCGAACCGGTCCCCGCGCGTTTGCCCGCCGGAATCGACGCCACCATCGTCGAAAGCGATGACCCTCACATGCTGTCGCTCGAAGTCGCCCGCGAGGACATGGGCGCGATCCTCGAATGCCTGCCGGGCATGGGCCCGCTGGTGGACCTGGGGGTGGGCGATGCCGATGTCGAGGATATCGTCCGCGACATCTTCTCGGGACAGCGGGAGGTGCGATCGTGACCCCCGCCGAACGCGGCCGGTTAATCCGGCGCATGCTGTCAATAAACATCGCCGGCGCGGTCGCCTATCGCACCGACATTCTGTTCTTCATGCTCGGCGCGGTGTTTGGCCCATTGCTCTCCGCCACGGTCTGGCGGTCCGCGATCGCCAGCGGCGCCGAAGTTCCGATGTCCACCTCCGACCTGATGACCTACTTCGTCCTGCTGGCCCTCGTCTCCACCCTCACTTCAGCCTGGCTCTCGGGTTATCTGGCTGACCAGATTCGCAACGGCTCCCTGTCGGTGTGGCTGGCGCGGCCGGGATCGTTCCTTTATGAAATGATCGCCAACAACCTCTCCGAAAAGGTCATCAAGCTCACCGTCCTGGTTCCCCTGGTGGCACTGTTCGGCTGGATGTTCCGCCACGACATCGACCTGGCGCTCCCCGCCTGGCGATGGGCGGCAGCGGCCGTCAGCATCATCCTCGCAGCTACCATCGCCTTCTCGATCGATGTCGCCGAAGGCTCGCTGGCATTCTGGATGGACGACATCGCCGGCATCATCCGTGCCCGCGGCCTCTTCGCGCTGGTCCTCTCGGGTCAGCTTGTGCCTTTGGAGTTGATGCCGAAGTGGAGTCACGGCTTCCTGATGGCCCAACCGTTCCGCTACATCATCTCGTTCCCCCTGGAGATCATCACCGGCAGCCTGACCTCGACTCAACTCGCCGCCGGCGCAACGATGCAGGTGGTGTACACCATCGCCTTCGTCTGGCTGGCGCGGACTGTCTGGCGGCGGGGACAGTACTCCTACGCGGCGGTGGGGGCCTGACATGCACACCGACCAACCCCCAGCCATTTCCCGCTGGTCGACGCGCGACGTGGTTGCCCGAAATGCCCGGCTCTGGATCGCCTGCTTCCGGCTCGCCATCATTCGTGAAACCCAGTTCAGGGGCAACTTCCTCACAACCATCGTGATCGGGCTGGCCCAGATCCTGCTCGGGATCGTGCCGGTCCTCGTTGTCTTCTCCTATGCCGACGACATCAATGGGTGGACCCGCGCCGATGTCATCGTGGTCCTCGGAGTACAACAGGCCATGATGGGGGCGCTCGGCATGTTCCTCACCAGGAACATGTGGGGCATTTCCGACGACATCCGCACCGGCAATCTCGACCAGATGCTGCTTCGCCCGGTCGACGCGCTGTTCCACGCCGCCACGCGCTGGATTCGCCCGGAAAAGGTCTTCGATATCGTGACTGGACTGGTGGTCATCACAATCGGGCTGGCGCGCGGGGCGGGCTGGCCCGGTCCGGCGGCCGCCACCCAGGGGATCCTGCTCTTCCTGTCCGGATTCGTCCTCATCGCCTGCGCCTGGACGGCCGTCTCCTGCTGCGCGTTCTGGGCCCAATCGACCCTGGCGATCACCCTGTTCTTCTCCGATGTGCTGGAGGCAGGCCGCTATCCCGTCTGGTTCTTCCCTGCGTTCCTGCGCCTTGCCCTGACCTTTGTCGTGCCACTCGCCTTCGCAACAACCTTTCCATCCGAGGCGTTGGCGCACGGGGTCTCGTGGTGGCTGGTGCTGGGTGCGATCATGTTCGCGGTCGCGGCCATCGCGGCCCTGCGCGCGTTCTGGCGGGTGGCGATTCGATCCTACGCCAGCGCAAGCTCCTGACATCGAAAGGCACCGATTCATGAATATCCCGAACGTGACGTTGAACAACGGAGTGGAGATGCCGCACCTCGGTCTCGGCGTCTGGCTGATGGACGACGAGGTGGCGGCATCATCGGTCGCGACTGCGATCGAATGCGGGTACCGGCTGATCGATACCGCCGCCGCCTATCGCAACGAGGCAGGGGTCGGCGAGGGTATCCGCCGTTCAGGGGTGCCGCGGGAGGAGATATTCGTCACCACCAAGCTGCGGAACTCGGACCAGGGTCGTGCCCGCACCGAATCGGCGTTCAACGAAAGCCTGGATCGCCTCGGACTGGACTACATCGATCTCTACCTGATCCACTGGCCCGTTCCGATGCGTGGTCTCTGGCCCGAAACCTGGTCGGTGTTCGAGGAACTCACCCGCCAGGGCAGGATCCGGTCGATCGGCGTCTGCAACTTCACGCCCGCCCATCTCGACCAGTTGCTGGCGGTCGCCAGTATCCCGCCTGCCGTCCTCCAGATCGAATTCCACCCGACCTTCGTCCAGGAGGACGTTCGCCAGTACGCGCTCCGGCACGATATCCGGATCGAGTCGTGGTATCCGCTGGGAGGACAGGGCAGCCGGGAATCCCTGCTCGCCAATCCGGCGATCGTCGAAATCGCCGAACGGCATGCGCGAACCCCGGCCCAGGTCGTTCTTCGCTGGCATACCCAACTTGGCCTGGTGCCGATCCCGAAATCGGCCAACTCCGATCGCATCCGGGAGAACGCCGCCAGCTTCGAATTCGACCTTGGCAGCGACGAGGTGGCGGCGATTTCCGCGCTCAACACGGGCATCCGGCTCGGTGGCGACCCCGATCTCGCCGATCATCCGTAGTCGCATCGCGGCAACCCACATATACGGTTGCATCCCACGCCACGGTCGAGGATGATCGCCTCCTGCGTCCATGTTCCTCTGCATCGGGTCCTGGCTGACCCGGAAAGGCATACCTCATGACCCTCACAAGTACCCAGACGTTCATTCGCACATCCCCGGAGGCCGAAGGCATTCCTTCCGGCGCGGTCCTGGCCTTCATCGACGCCGTGGAGCAGCACGAGCACCCTCTCGATGCGGTCCAGGGCTTCATGCTGCTCCGCCATGGCAATGTCGCAGCCGAAGGATGGTGGGCGCCGTACGGGCCGGATCGGCCGCATTCATTGTTCTCGTTGAGCAAGAGCTTCACCTCGACCGCCATCGGCCTGGCCGTCGCCGAAGGCTTGCTCACCGTAGATGATCCTGTCCTCTCGTTTTTTCCCGACGATGCACCGGAATCGCCGTCCAGCAACCTGAAGGCAATGACCGTCAAGCACCTGCTCTCGATGAACACCGGCCACCACGAAGACACCACCGGCGCGGTCTGGGGCGGCAAGGACGAGAACTGGCCTCGCGCCTTCCTCTCCCTGCCAATCGAGCACGATCCCGGCACCTGGTTTGTCTACAACACCGCCGCCACTTACATGCTCTCGGCGATCATCACCCAGCTCACCGGGGAGATACTCGTCGACTACCTGCAACCACGCCTGTTCGATCCTCTCGGGATCCCGGCCCCGTTCTGGGAAGCGGATCCACGGGGCCGGAGCATCGGCGGCTCCGGACTCCACCTGCGCACCGAGGACATTGCCCGCTTTGGGCAGATGTATCTGCAGCAAGGCGTCTGGAACGGCCAGCAGGTCGTATCTTCCGCCTGGATTGCAGAGGCGTCGGCCGCGCACTCCGACAACAGCAACACCCAGACGAACCCCGATTGGTCGGTCGGCTACGGGTACCAGTTCTGGCGGTGCCGCCACAATGCCTACCGTGGCGACGGCGCGTTCGGCCAGTACTGCGTCGTCATGCCCGGGCAGGACGCGGTACTCGCCATCAACAGTGGCCTCCGGGACATGCAGCGCATCCTCGACCTGGTCTGGGAGCACCTGCTGCCGGCGATGGGCGACAGCGCTCTCCCGGAGGATCCGGCGGTGTCTGCCGCTCTGACGACCCGGCTCGAATCGCTCACCCTGCCGGTTCCAACCAACGGCGCAACGTTCGGCCACAGCGGCAAGATCGTCGAACTGGAAAGCAACCCGCTCGGCATGACCTCGGTTCGCGTCGACGCCGGGAAGGATGCGGGGACGATCACGATCGGCACTGCGAGCGGCGAACAGGTGCTCACAGCCAGTCATGGCAGTTGGCAGGAAGGACGCGCGAATCTCCGGCCACAGGGTGATGAACCGGTTGCCGCAAGCGGTGGCGCGCAGGACGCCTCGGCCTACGAGTTCCGGCTCTGCTTCCTCGAAAGTGAATCCTGCACGGTCGCCCGCCTGGTGGTGGATGGCGGTTCGGCCACATTCGAACTGACCCCAAACGTCTCCTGGGGTTCGGCCGAGACGACAACCATCGCGGGCCGGGTCCAGTCCTGAACCCATTGGTCGTGCATGGCCGCTGACTGTCCGCGTTCCCGGGGAAACTGGCAGCGACATACGGGCACAAGCTGACGGGACCAGTTCAACGAGCGCTGGGCGGAAGGCCATCCGAGAGCGTGTCGGATAGCCCTCTCGGTGGTAGGGAAGGCCCGTCCGGGCACACCCGTGATTGTCTTTCCTCTTCATACCGAATCCGGGTGAACACACCTGGTTCGATGAGGTAGGGCGGA
>CAZSUN010000029.1:0-19378 GCA_964610045.1 uncultured Sphaerobacteraceae bacterium | reverse complement strand
TTCCTCTTCATACCGAATCCGGGTGAACACACCTGGTTCGATGAGGTAGGGCGGACCTTGCGTGGTCCGCCGCTGCGGCCGCATCACCTCATCCTTCGGGTCCACATTCGAAGCCCCGACTATCCCACGGATTTCCAGGGGGACGTGGGGAAGCCTGGTCCCTACCATGAATCGTGGTGGTGCCGCCGGGGGCCAGTGGGCACGTTGCCCACCGGCCCCCGGGCATTTTCCCCGGCACCGCGATTCGCTACCGCCCCCAGGAGGCCCACCTTGTCCCTGCTCGATCGCTCGATGACTCGCCGCCGAGCTACAACCGTCGCGGCAGCCACCATCGCCACCCTTGCCACCACCCGCACGCTGACTGCTCAGGAAGCGAGCCCCGCCGCGGAAGGCGGCGAGGCCGGCGGTATGCCTCCCCTGCCCGAAGGCGCTGTTGTGGTTGCCGAAGGCCTCTGGAACCCCGGCAACCTGGCATTCGGTCCGGATGGCACCCTCTACATTGCGGAAACCGGTGTCGCTGGCGGAGACCCGTCCATGATGGCAACCCCTGGTGTCGAAGGTCCTGCCCCGCTGGTCGCTCCGCAGGTCAGCAAGGTTACCCCCGATGGAACGCAATCCGTCCTGACAACGGAGGCTGGCGGCGTCGGCGTTGCCGTGTACGACGGCGAGGTCTACGTCTCGGCTGGGGGTGGCTCGGTTGGCATGGGCATGCTGCCCGTCCCCGGCGAGAACACGGTCTCGGCGATCGATGTCTCTTCCGGCGAGGTGCGCCTGGTGGCTGAACTCGGGTCGTACGAGGCAGACAACAATCCGGACGGAACTGACGTCAACCCGAACCTCTACGGCCTCGACATTACGGACGACGGCACGATTTACGTCGCCGATGCCGGTGGCAACACGATCTACACCGTCGATGCCGCCACCGGGGAGTTCGCATTATTCGCCGTCGTGCCGAACCTGACCGACCTCACCGGCGCCGAGCCCGATCCCGAACTGGGTGTGCGCCAGCCGGTGCCGACCTCCGTCGTCATCGACGATGGCGGGTACATCAACGTCGGCCTCCTGAGCGAGTTCTGGGACGGCCCCAACCTGCTCGCCTACGCGCCGGACGGCGCCTGGACCGAAGGCATCTCCGGGCTCTCGACCATCGTCAGCATGGCCCTCGGCCCGGATGGTCTCATGTACATGAGCCAGCTCTCGGCCGACCTCTCCGGCGAAATGCCAGCCCCGGGGGCGGTCTACCGCATCAACGCCGATGGCACGCCGGAAGCCGTTGTCGAGGGCCTGTTCTTCCCGCATGGGATTGCTTTCGACGACGCTGGCAACCTGTTCATCGCCATCTTCTCGATCATCTCCGGTCCCGACACGCCGATGGGTCAGGTCATCCGCATCGACCGCATCGCCGCAGCCTGAGTCACTCGCGCAGGTGGCCGTCACGAAAACGGCCACCTGCGCATCCTCCCTCACGCACCACGCCGCAAGGATCAGGTCTCATGCTCTCCAGACGTTCGCTCGTTCACGCCCTGACCGGAGTCATCATCCTCGGCGGGTTGGCAGCACAGCCTGCGGGCGCGCAGGATGCCGACATCGCCTTTTCAAGCGAAATCATCGACTCCTACGGGTTTCCGGAACTCCCGGTGACATTCAATGGAACGGAATTTGAGGTGCCGACCGAGGTCGAGGCGGGCTACCACGTCGTGGTGCTGACGCCGAGTGCCGACACCGCAGTCTATGTCGACTTCATGCAGCCGCCGGCCGGGCTCTCCGACGAGGAGGCGACGGAAATCGCCCTGATCGCCGCCGGCCAGGACATCGTCGAACCCGGTTGGGTCTTCGGCGGTGGTTCCTACGCCTTCGCCAGCACCACCACCCGGTTCATCGTCTATCTGGAACCCGGTGAGTGGAAGATCGCGGCATCGTGGCAGGCCGAGGAGGAAGGCGCCGAAGAAATCATGACCCTTCATCCATTGACGGTTGGAGAACACGGTGCATCCACCGCCGGCGAGATGGATCCAGATCCGGCTGTCGTGATGGAACTCAACGACACGGAGTTCGGCGGCCTCGACGCCTCGATCCCCACCGGCCCCACCCTGTTCGAGGTCCGCAACGTTGGGGAGCAACCACGCCAGATGGTCCTGTTTCGGACCGATCGCGAGTTGACCTCCGACGACTTCGCCGCCTGGTTCGCCTCGTCGGCGACACCAGCGCCGCCTCCGTTCCAGATGACCTGGGTCGGCTACGCCGCTCTCACCTCTCCCGGCTACTCCACCTGGATCGAACTCGATCTCGAACCCGGCATCTACACCGCGACATCCTGGGTAGTCGACCCGGAAACCGGCATGCCGGCAATCCTGCTCGGCATGGTCCAGAGCTTCACGGTTGAGTGACGCGCCCCACCGCCTGGCCGTCACCGCGACGGCCAGGCGGTTCGCGATGATCGAACGTGTGGTTGGCATCCGGCCTGCCAATCCGCCAATCGAAGGGGCGGATTAGCACGTTTAGCGGTTTATTGTGCGATTGAAGACAGCACCTGATCACTGCATGAACCGCATGACAGATGCACCCGGACAGCACCATGACCACCCGACACGAACCGAAGACCGGGGAGTACGAGCCACGCGAGCGTCAGAATGACCTCGAATCGTCGTTGATGTTGTGTGGTTACGACGCCCGGCGGAGCACATCCGCCTCCACCTGCGGCAGGATTGTCGTCCGGAACACCGCGGCCACCACTTCCTGCCGGCTCGCGACCCCAACCTTCTCGTAGATGCTCCGGAGGTGCCACTCAACCGTGTGCTCGCTGACGAACAGCGCTTCAGCAATCCGGGCGTTCGACCTGCCTCCCAGCAACTCGGTCACGACGTCTCGCTCTTTCGGCGTCAATCCCCAGGCTGGCGGAATTTCCGGCGGCCCCGGCGGCGACGCATCGGCGATCACCACCGCAACCAGGCCATCGGCGCCGCCATGCGACGCCTCGACTCGCACCGGCTGCCCGTCGGCGCGCACCGAGAGCACCGTCGATTGCGCTACCCCGGCGTTTCGTTGCGCCGCCATCACCGACCAGATCGCGGTCGGGAGCCCGTGATCGTACCGGCCCAATCGATCCAGCCATGCCTCACCCGCGGGAGTGGCGAACTGCACCGTTCCGCTCGCCTGGACCAGGGCAATACCGGACGGACTGTCCGAGGTCGACTGCTGGGCCATCGCCGCCTCACGGGCAGCCGCGGCAGACAAGGCGGCACCCACGATCGGGTTCACAACCTGCATCAGGTTCACATCGGTGGGCCGGAACTGCCGCGACGCATCGCGCCGGTAGGCCTGCATCGCGGCAACCGGCCGGTCCTGATCGTGGAATACGGTAAGCAGTGTGCCGCCGACCGGGCTCCGGGTTTCGTGGAAATCGCGATAGTGGGTGGTGGGATCGATGGCAGCCAGGTCGGCATGGGAGAACCCCCAACATTCATCCTGCCGCTCCTGGTAGGCGACGCCACGACGCCGATTACGCGCGATGGCGGGCAACTCCGCGTACGGGGTCGGCATCGTCAGGTAGACCTCCCGGATCCACTCAAGGCGAGCCTCGGCATCGTTCTCGCTGGCTGCCAGCAACCGGTTGACCAGCATGGTGGCAGGATCGAGCCCAAACAACCGGAATCCATCCCAGCCGATCGCCGCCTCCAGTACACTGGCCACCCGATTGGCGAGGTGCGGCACGGTCAGACTGGAGGCGGCGAGATCGCGCAGCCGCGCGCGTGCCTGATCATGTGCCTTCGAAAGTCGCGGCATGCCCTGTTCCTGGATTTCGGCGCCTTCGACCGATGGCGCCAACCTGATTCCTGCCAGTAGAACGGTGTCCCAGGCCAAACTGTTCCACATGCCGGCTGCAGGAACCATCGTGAATCGCGCATACTCCCCCATCGCCACGCTGTTTCCTGGGGGTTGTCACGAAAGGGACTGCATGTCAGCCAATGTCAGCGACACGTACCATGCACTGATCGAAGCCTGGAACGACCGGGATGCCGACGTGATGGCGTCGTGTTTCGCCCCGGGCGGCACCATGGTCGGATACGACGGCAGCACGGTCACTGGCCGCGACAACATTGCCGCGCACCTCGAGCCGATCTTCCGCGATCACCCGACCGCCGCGTACGTGCCCGTGATCCGGGAGGTTCGCGAGATCGCGCCGGAAGTGGCCCTGCTCAGGGCAATCGTGGGGATGGTCCCGCCCGGGAGCGACGACATCAACCCGGCGGTCAATGCCAGCCAGTGTGTAGTGGCGTCACGATCGAGCGGCGAGTGGCTGGTCGAGTTGTTCCAGAACACCCCGGCTGCCTACCATGACCGGCCCGAAGCCCAGGAAGCACACTCCGCGATGATCAGGAAGTCCATGTCGGGTGGATCGTAACGGTGAACCTCCGCGTTCTCCCTCACCACCGATTCGCTGTGTCCTACGGCAGTGACGTTTGGATGGCGCTTCCCGATGCAAGACCGGCAATCTCCTCAACGCGTTGCAGGAGGCGGTCGGCGGTCGGCCAGTTCCTGAGGTGTGCCAGATACCGCACATCCCCGAGTCCAAGATGGATCTGGTAGCAACGGAGCCGCGCATCGAAGCCGTCGAGATCCGGTGCCGCCTGCCACGCATGGTTCCTGTACTCCTCCACCGGGTCGATGTCGATCCATTGAGGGCACCACGGCCAAAAGAACGCGAACCAGGCGAGGTCGTACAGGAAATCCCCATTCAACCCACACCCCCAGTCGATCACGGCATTGACCTGATCACCGGCGACGAGGACGTTGGCATTGAGCAAGTCGTTGTGGACCACCTGGCGGATCTCGGGCATGTCGCCGGCAAGATCGTCCAGGGCCCGATACGCACGATCGAAGCGTTCGATGCCAATCGTCGAGGCAGTCAGGGCGTCACGCCATCCCGCGAGCCTGCCATCGGCATCGCTGGTGCCAACATCGCGCAGGAATGCCACCCACGAGTCGTACGGGCCAACTCCGCGCGTGTTCCAGCCGCCGAATCCGGTACCGGGTGGCGGTATCTCCAGCATCGCATCCATGGTGGCGAACAACGATGGCATCACCCGTCGCACGCCGCCTGCGTCCAGGCTGTCGAAGCCAACCCCGTCCTTCCATTCCGTAATGGCGTACTTCCCGCCGAATGCATCGCCCAGAGCAACGAACCGGGGAACTGGCAGCAGCGGAGACGCCCAGCGCGAGGCCAGACGGTCACGCTCGAAGTCGTCGGCGACGTGACTGAACCGAATCACCTCGCGCCGACCGTCAACCTGGTATGCCCAGGCACTCGACCAGCCACCTTGCCGCAAGGGCGTGATCCCGGTCACACCGGTGTCCTCCCGCTCACTCAGGAATGATTCGACCATCGCCTGGGTGATGTCGGGCGCATTGGTTGTCCGGGGTGTGTCGGTGGATGTGGTCATGGAATGCCAGTCGCGTGAAAGGCCGGTAGGGGCAAGGAATGTGTTTCACGTGCGCCAGACCAATGCAAATGGACTGTCACCAGGTCGCGCAAACGGTAGCACCGGCCGGTGGCCGATCGGGCTGGCCACCAGCTATCCGGGCTAGCTCGCCAGCAGCTCCGCGATCCTCGCTTCGCAAGACTCCGAGTCGAGATCCAGCGCGACACGAACCGTCGCCGGCTTGCCGTCATGCGGAATGCTCGCCACCGTCATCGCGCGGGTATTGCGTCCATCCAGCTCCACCGTGATGTCGACCGGTGTCCACGCCAGTGTCCCGGGTTCCACAACCGCCAGCGCCGCCAGTGGGTCATGCAGGAACGTGCTGCCACCGCGCGAGACAAATCCGGGATACCGCGCAACCTGATCCGCCAGCGCGGAGTGGTAGGGCGTGCCTTTCGCGTTGAGCCCGTCGACCCCATCCTGGCGGATAACTGCGCGGAGGGTGACATCCAGCGGCACCAGTTCGATCGGGGCGCCGGATGCGAAGACGATATGCGCAGCCTCGGGATCGCACTTGATGTTGTGCTCGCCCACGCCCCAGCCCGTCTGGTTGATGCCGATCCTGCCCCCCATGATCACCAGCCGCTTCACGGCCGTGGCGATTCCCGGCTCGCGAACCAGCGCCGCCGCCACGTTCGTCAGCGGTCCGACCGCCAGCAGCGTGATCTCGCCAGGATTCGCGGTGATCATCTCGACCAGGTAGTCAACGGCGTGCCCATCGCTGAGCGGCTCGAACTGGTCGGATTCACTGAGCAGGCCAACCCCTTCGTGACCCGGCCAGTAGACCGGGTCGAGCCCCAGGATCGGGTTGCGCACTCCGGTGTACACCGGCACATCGTCCACGCCGCGCAATTGCAGGAGCTTGCGCACCATCCGCGCTCGCAGGTCGACGTCTCCGTAGACCGTCGTCACGCCTTCGATCTTCACTTCAGGCGAGCCGAGCAGCACGCCCAGCGCGAGGATGTCATCGACATCCGTCCCGATATCCGTATCGAAAATCACCCGGTGTTCAGCTGTCACGTTGTGCCCCCTGGGAGACTGACCGGACCGACGCGGGGTCGGTCCCTACGAACGAACGTCGCGAACCGTGCACGAATATACCCAATTCATCCCTTGATTCCCGAACCCATGATGCTGCTGACGTAGTAGCGCTGCAACGGCAACACCAACAGCAACGGCACCACCGCCGCGATCGTCGAGCCCGCGAACAGCATGTCCCAATACGTCAGTTGCTGGCGCACCCCGATGATCGAAACCGCCACCTGTACCATCCGGTAGTTCGGGTCTGGCGCTACCAGCATCGGCCAGAAGAATGCGTTCCACTGGGACAGGAACACCAGCACCGACGACGTCACGATCACCGGCAGGCTCAGAGGCAGGACCACCGTCGTCATCACCCGCGGCCAGTTGGCCCCATCGATCCTCGCCGCGTCGAGGAAGTCCTGCGGGATCTCGGAGAAGAACTGGCGGAACAGGAAGATCACGGTCCCATTCGCCAGGGCCGGAACGATCAGTGCCTGCCAGGAGTTCGTCCAGCCGAGATTGTTGATCATGGTATAGGCCGGGATCACCGTCGCTTCGTACGGCACCATCAGGCTGAGCAGGACCAGCGTCCAGAGCAGCCCCTTGAACCGGAAGTCGAACCGGGCAAAGGCGAATCCCGCCGTTGTCCCGATGATGAGGCAGCCGATGACGGTCGTGATCGCCACGAACAGGGTGTTCAGGATCGCCTTGCCGAAATCATCCTCGAAGATCAGGCGGTAGGCGTTCAGTGTTGGGTTCGTCGGCCAGAGCGCCTTGAGCGAAAACGGGAGGACGTTCTTGAACACCGTCTCGCGATCGGTGAACGACGACGCGATGATCCACTCGAGTGGCAGCACCACGATGATCGCAATGATCACCAGCGCGAGGTAGGTCCAGATCTGGGAGAAGTGAAAGCGGTCGTTGCCGCCCTGCTGCTGCATCGTCTCGCTCCTCCCTAATCGTGCCGGGGCTTGAAGATGAGGAACTCGGCAGCCACCACGATGATCAACACCCCAAGGAAGACCGTAATCGAGGCGGCGGACGCCCCGAGGTCGCCGTAGGTGAAACCGCGCTTCCAGGCATCGAACATGATCAGGTTGGTTGCCCCGGACGGTCCACCGTTGGTCAGCAAGTAGGGGGGAGCGAACATCGTGAAGTTCGCTACGGTCGTCGCCACGAGGACGAATGTCGTGGTCCGGCTCAGTAAAGGAAAGGTGATCTGGAAGAACGACTGCCATTTGTTGGCGCCGTCGATCTTCGCGGCCTCGTGGATTTCGTGCGGGATGTTCTGCAACCCGGCCAGGAAAAACAACGCCCAGTACGGCACCCCGATCCACGACACGATACCGGTCATCACCCACAGCGCCTGGTCGGCGCTGAGCAGGAACGGCTGGGTCGGCAGGTGGAGGCGTTCGAGGATGCCGTTGACCAGCCCGTACGTCGGGTCGAGCGCCAGGCCCCAGGCGAGCGCCGCGACGTTGATGGAGATCGCGATCGGCAGCAACAGCAGGGTCCGGAACACGCTGATGCCCCGCACCTTCTGGTTGATCAGTAACGCCAGGGCCAGGGAGAGCGCCACCTGCAGCGGGTTGACGACGAGGTTGAACTTGAGCGTCACCCGCACCGATTCCCAGTAGGTCGGGTCATCGAAGAGGTAGCTGTAGTTGTCCCACCCGACGAATTCCTTGGCCCCGGTAAAGCTGAACGCATTGCTGTAGAAACTCTCGCGCAATCCGGCAATGATCGGGATGTAGCGCCAGACCAGGATCAGCAGCATCGCCGGCAGCAGGAACAGGTACGGTGTCAGGCCTTCGCGTCGAGACACGGTCGTCTGTCTTTCACAGGAGTCGGGGGAATGGGTGCAGGGACCGGCTCCGGGCGCCAGGCCCGGAGCCGGTGACGAGCCTTACCGGTACTTCTGCATCTCGCGCTCGATCTTTGCGGCCGCCTGGTCGAGCTCGTCCTGGGCCGCACTCCCGTTGCGCATGTTCTCGAACGCGCTGCCAAGGATGTCCTGATACTCGTTGTACCCGGGCGTCAGCGGTCGAGGCACCGCGTATTCCGACTCGCGCGCGGCGATCGGGAATGCCAATCGCGGCCAGTCGGTATTCTCTGGGCTGTCGGTGATCTCCTGGAGCAACTGCTTCTGCATCGGCCACGAGTTCCCGGCTTCGTACCAGAGACGCCCCGCGTCAAGCGAGGTCGCGAACTGCACGAAGCGAGTCGCCGCTTCCTTCTTCTCCGACTTCGGGTTGACGCCCAGGTGCCAGCTGTCAGTCGGCACGCAGATCTCGCCGCCTTCCCAGGCCGGGTGCGGCGCTGCCCGCCAGTTGAAGGGCAGGTCGGCCAGCGACAGGGACGTAATCGCCCACGGACCGCGGACGCACATGATCAGCTTCTGGTTGATGAAGAGGTCCTCGATTTCCAGGGACCCCTGTGGCGAGACCTTCCACTCGTTGTGCATCTTTTGGTACCAGTCGAAGGCTTCCACCCACTCCGGGGCGTTGACGATGCCCTCGACGGTCAGGCCGTCGTCACCGATCACCGGCACGCCCTTGCCCTGTGGCAACGGCTGCAGTTGATAGATGCGGTTGTATTGCTCGAACTGGAATCCGAAGACATCGCCGGAGGTGACGGCCTGGGCGGCCTCGGTCACCTGCTCCCAGGTCCAACGCTCTTCCGGGCCGGGACCGGTGATGCCGGCCGCTTCGAGCACATCGGCGTTGTAGAAGAACAACTGCGATGAGTTCCAGATCGGCGGGGCGATCAGGCTCCCGTTGTACGTTCCGGAATCGACCAGGGCATCCACCCATTCCGCGCGGGCTTCGGCCGGGAACGCATCGTCGAGTGGTTCGAGCCAGCCACGCAAGCCGTACGATGTCACCAGTGGCGCGTCGACACTGATCACATCGGGGGTCGACGATCCGGAGCCGAGCCGGACCTGGTTCTGCTGGAAGACTTCATTGAAGGAAACCGACTCGACCTTCACCTCGATATCGGGATTCGCCTCGTGGAACGCTGGCAGGATCGTGTCTGCCGGCAGGTCGGTCAGCCAGGAAACCTCGGTCTTGTCCTGCGCCCGGATGACCGGCGCGCCGAAGGTCACCGACGCCGCCCCAACCGAGGCGGCCGCGCCCGCTTTCACCAATGTCCGCCGATTGATGCCCATGCTCATGGAACTCGACCTCCTGCCGATGCCACAACACGTCCGCTTTCCGGATGGTGCACCAGCCTGCAAGGATCGTGGTCCGATTCCGTCAGCCATGGGCACCGTGAAAGTACGCGCATTGTATGTGGCAGCCCACGCGCGGGGAAGTGCCCGGCGATGAACCTGGATGCAACACCGGCCTGAAACGTGGCGGTTGAGACCGGCGGCTGGAGGCATCACCCTGTCTCTGCCACCGCGGTAACGCCATCAGCCCACGTTCTGCAATTCCTGGAGATCGAGAAATCGCTCGACATCGCGCCGCACCTCATCCCCAATCCGTCCCGCGTCGCGCAAGTCCAGCAGCGCCTCACGGCCGGCATTGATCGCCTGCTGCTGCAGCATCATCCGGGGTGCGATCTGCTCGGCGATCACCTCGGCCCGGTCGAGTTCAGCTTCATCCCGAAGCTGCAACCGCGACCGCATCTGGGTGATCACCGGCCCGATCACGGGTTCGAGCTCCGGGCTCCGCTCAACCGCGGCCTCGTACTGCTCCAGCATCGCCAGTGAAACGGTCTCGATCGCCAGCTTGCGCTCCATCTCGTGCGATCCGTCCTCGGCGAAGTTGAGACGCCGCAGCAGCCACGGCAACGGCAGCCCCAATCCGAACAGCGAGGCGACAACCACCATCGTCGTGATCAGGATGATCTCTTCCCGGTGGTCGAAGGCATCGCCGGCGTCCGTCAACAAGGGCAAGGCCAGGGCGGTCGCCAACGAGACCACGCCGCGCAGGCCCGACCAGGCGATCACGAATCTCGAGCGGGTGTCGAGCGGGGCCAGGTCGCTCCGGGCCATCTGCCGGGACGACGGGCGACCGGTAAAGACATAGACGAACCTGACCGCGACCATCGTCAGGAAGATGACGCCCGCCTGGACGGCCAAAGACTCCACCGAATGCCTGCTCAGCGTATCCAGCAGGATCTCGATCTCCAGACCGATCAGCAGGAACACCAGCCCGTTGATGACGATGGTAATCAGATCCCACATCGCGAAGCTGCGCACGCGCAGCGTGGGGGAAAGCAACCGGGGTGACGTGTACCCGTGGACCAATCCCATGGTGACGACCGCGAGGACGCCGGATCCGCCCAGGTGCTCGGCAAGCACGTAGATCGCCGACGGGCTCAACAGCAACAGGACCATCGCCAGCGATGGTTCGGCAACCAGCAGCGCCAGCTTGCCCAGGACGCGTCCCGCCACGAAACCGGCGGCAATCCCGATTCCGACCACGATCGGAAAGGAAATCAGGGCATCCCCAAGGGAAAACGCCCCGGTGGTCACCGCCGCCACCGCAAAGGTATAGACCACCAGCGCGCTGGCATCGTTGATCAGGCTTTCGCCTTCGAGAATCGTGACGATGCGCGAGGGAGCGCCGAGCCGCTGAAAGATCGCGGTGGCGGCGACGGCATCGGGCGGGGAGAGCACGGCGCCGAGCACGAACGCCGCCGGCCAGCCGATACCGGGTACGATCCAGTGCGCGACCACCGCGATCGACACGGTCGTCACCACCACCAAACCGACGGCAAGCCGGGAGATGGGCCGGAAGTAGGCCTTGAAATCCCTCAGCGAGGTCGTCTGGGCCGCCTGGAACAGGATCGGCGGCAGGAACACCACCAGCACGATTTCCGGGCTCAGCTCTATGTGCGGCGAGACGGGGGAGGCTGCCAGGATCAGCCCGCCGACCACCAGGAGCATCGGGTAGGGCACGCCGATGCGCTCAGCCAGCCAGACGAGCGCGACGACCGCGACCAGCAGGGTGACGACAAGTTCGAAGGTATTCATCGTACTGGCGTCATCCAGTCAGGCTCCTGCTCTTCAGAGGATATCTGGTCACCCGAACGGGAGAGGGAAGGCTTTGCAGGCGCACACCCGTGACTGTCATTCCGATCGCGTGTGAGGAATCTTCTGCGCCGGGAAATGGCATTCCTCGTCCCCTGCGCATGCCTCGTCCGACACACTCTCAGGGATTGTCGCAGGTTGGCGGGTGTTCCAGCCTCGGCGCCACTGGCGGTTCCCGCCCCGGCATCCGCGATCGTGGCGGGCGCAAACGCGAGCCGCCCCCGACCGGGTGGCCAGGGGCGGCACGTGAGTCTGCGTGTTTGCGAGGTGGCGGATCAGTGGCCGGAGAATGCGGGGACTCCCGCCTCGGCTTCGGCCTTCGACTCGCCACTGTCGTGCGCGGGAATGGAGGCGGCCATCCGTGTCCGTAGCGGGATCTCCTTCAGGAAGAGCACCACCACCAGCGCCACCATGATGATCGGGATCGACAGGAGATAGATGTCGGTGATCGCGTGTGTGTAGGCGGTCAGCACCTCGGTCTTGATCGGTTCCGGCAGGCTCTGGATCGCGTGTACGTCATTCGTATTGAGCGAGCCGCTGCCCATCGCCTGCAGTTGGTCACCGAGTTCCTCGACAAGGTACTGCGCCAGGCGGGAATTCATGATCGCGCCGAAAAGGGCCACGCCGATCGCTCCGCCGAGCGAGCGAAGGAAGGTAATCGTACTGGTCGTCACGCCCATGTCGCGGAAATCGACGGCATTCTGGACCGGCGTCACGATCGTCATCATTGCCAGGCCCAGCCCGATCCCGAAGAAGAAGGCATAGATCGCAATGTTCCAGTAGGGCGTGTCCCAGTGGATCGTGCTGAGCATGAACATCGCCGCCATCAGGATGACGCAGCCGATGATCGGGAAAATCTTGTACTTGCCCGTTCGGGTAATCAGCAGGCCGGATGTGATCGACATGCTGAACATGCCGGCCACCATTGGCAGCATCGCCAGGCCCGACTCAGTGGGTGTCATCCCCATTACGCCCTGGAAGAAGAGCGGGAGATAGACCGCGCCGCCGAACATGGCGAACCCGATCAGAAACGTGAACAGGTTGCCCACCGTGAAGATCGGGTTCCGGAAAAGCCGCATCGGGATGATCGGTTCTTCGGCCCGGAACTCGATGAAGATGAAGGTCACCGCCAGGATCACCGCGGCAAATACGAACGCCAGCGCTCGCGGATCGGACCAACCGTAGTGCTCGCCCGACCAGTTGAGATACAGGAGGAACGATGTCACCGCCGACACGATCACCGCAGCGCCCAGGTAGTCGATCTTGTGCTCGCGGCGAACCACCGGCATCCGGAGCGCGAGCGACGTGATGATGAGCGCGAAGATCCCGAGCGGCAGGTTGATGTAGAAGATCCATCGCCAGTTGATCGCATCGGTCAGCCAGCCGCCGAGGAGTGGCCCGGCGATGCTGGAAACCCCAAACACCGCGCCGAAGTACCCCTGGTATCTGCCACGCTCGCGGGCCGGGATAACGTCACCGATGATGGCGAAGGCGATCGCCATCAGGCCGCCGCCGCCAATGCCCTGGATCGCCCGGAACAGGATCAGTTGCGGCATGTTCTGGGACAGGCCACAAAGCGCCGAACCGATCAGGAAGATCACGATTGTGGTCTGGAAAATGATGCGCCGACCGTAGAGGTCGGAAATCTTGCCCCACAGCGGTGTCACTGCCGTCGAGGTGAGCAGGTAGGCCGTGACCACCCAGGACAGGTGGTTGAGCCCGCCGAGATCGCTGACGATGGTGGGAAGCGCGGTGGCAACGATACTCTGGTCAAGCGCGGCCAGGAGCATGCCGGTCATCAACCCGGCAATGATGACCATGATTTGCCGGTGACTGAACTCCGGGATCGCGTCCGGCGATGGGCCCGAAGGTGCCGGGGTAGCCGTAGCTGCTGCCATGTATGACTCCGAGGGGATGGAAACAGGGAGAAGTGAGATCACTGCCGATCTCCCAACCAACCGGTTGGTTGGTTGCCGGTTTCCGACTATACTGTCCCCAGACAAGGGTGTCAATGGCGAGGCGAAACGAGAGCAGGATGGCGGTTCAGATCGAATTGGATACGAATGAAGTGGCGTCGGAAGGTCGGTTGCGCATCATTGCCGCCGCGCGTCCGCTGTTCGTCGAGCACGGGTACAAGGGCGTCTCCATGCAGCAGATCGCCGATGCCGCCTGCATCCACAAGGCAACCGTCTATCACCACTTCCGTGACAAGGATGCCCTGTTCGCCGCCGTCGTCCAGGCGGAACTCAAGCAGATGCGAGCGGAACTCGTCGACGCCATCGATGCGGGCGAGACGGCCCGGCAGCGTTTGGCTGCCGTGGGTTGGGCCTTCTTCCAGCGCAGCCGCGGCGACTTCGGACAACTGATGAGCGACGTCCACACCCACTTGCCGGAGAGCTACCGCGCGCAGGTCATGCGCGAGCAAACATTCCCCTGGGAGCAACTTGAGGGCATCTTCGCGGAGGCGGCCACCCGCGATGACCTCCCCCCGATCGACCCATCGCTGGCGGCCACCCTGTTCGCCGGGGTCATCTGGGGCCAAATCTGGGCGCGCAAGGTCGAACGCGTCTCCGAACCACTCACACCCGAACTGGCGGACCGGCTCGTCGACATCCTCCTTGCCGGCCTCGCCAACGCTCCCGCAGCGCTGGCCTGACGATTCGCCGCAAACCTGCGATCATCTTCGGAGCGGCTGTCTTTCGATGGAAACCAACAGGCGAAACTCGGATGGATGAACAACCCCCGGACCAGAAGCACGGCTGGAGCCAATCGAACGAGGGTTCGTTCTCCAGTTGGCAGCAGCGGGTGCACGTCGTTACCGGCACCTCCCGATTCGCAATCCTGCTGGCGATCGCCGGGGTCTCGATCGCCAGCATTTCCATGCTTGTCTACAGCATGATCGTCATGATCCGCGTGGTCTTCAGTGCCTTCGCTCGTAGCAGCTACGACCTCGAGTCCGCCAAGCATCTCGCGGTTGAACTCATCGAACTGACCGACTTCTTCCTGCTTGGCATGGTGCTCTACGTGGTCGGTTTCGGCATGTATCAGCTCTTCATCGATCCAGACGCCGTGGCGGCACCCTGGATGCGAGTCACAAGCCTGGACCAGTTGAAGTCACAGATCCTGAACGTGATCGTCGTCCTGCTGTCGGTCACCTTCCTCGGCACCGCCCTGGAATGGCATGGAGGCCAGGACATCATCTGGTTCGGCGGCACCATTGCCATGGTCGTCGTCGCGATGAGTATCTACAGCTACCTGCACGCCCGCAACGATCACCACTGACGTCAGTCGGGAGCGTCAGTCCCGCTCCCGACCCCGAGCAGGACGCCAAGGTCGGCGATGGCCGCATCCCGGAATGCTTCTGCATCAAACGCCGGATTCCCGGCGAACGCTGGGAACACGGTTCCTTCGGCGAGGCAGTTCACCTGCATTGCGATCAGCGCCGGATCACGGTCGGTGGTGAACCTGCCGGTTTCAATGCCATCCCGGATGGTCTCGTTGAAGAACGCCCGCCACCGATCCTGGTCCCGGACCAGCGACTCGCGCAGGTGGGGCCGGGTGAAGGCGGCGCGCCAGTATTCGATCTGAGCCTGCCAGTTCGTGCCGGGGGTTCCGGTCGTGATGTAGGTGCCCACCAGGTATTGCAGCCGCTCCCAGGGATCAGGGTAGGCCGCAAGCCGATCCCGTGTCCGCAGGTAGTCGCGTTCGCTGGCGTGGAGGCAACTTTCAATCAACAGCGCTTCGAGCGATCCAAAGTAATACTGAAGGGTGGAAACCGCCACCCCGCTGGCTTCGGCGATGTCCTGGTAGCGCGTGCCATCGAATCCGCGCGCCACGATCACGCCGATCGCCGCCTCGAGAATATCGAGCCGCTTCTGACCGCCAACCAGCGGTCGGGGAATTGTCGCCAGGTGATCGTCGTAGTCGCTCATGGGTTCTGCCAGCTTGCCATCGAGGCGGGAGGAGCAGGTACCGCTTGACATGAGTATGCCGTACCGTGATACCATATGGCCATACGGTACGATGATACGGTTCCGGCGAAATCCGGGGCCGTTTCGTGCGTCTTCGGCAGAAACGAACGGACAGCATGTCGATCGAGACGACAACCAGCCAGGAAACAACCGCCCCCTTCGCATGGGAACCAATGACGGCAGGGCGCGTCCGTCGGCTTGCCGTTCCGGTTGTGGCTGAATACACGCTGCAGGTCCTGGTTCTGGCGGTCAACACGCTGCTCGTCAGCCGGGCCGGCGATATCGCGCTGGCCGCGGTCGGTATTTCCAACCCGATCATCTACCTGTTCATGGCGGTCTTCGCAGCCATCTCGGTCGGCGCGACCGTCCTCGTCGCGCAGGCGCATGGCGCGGGAATCCGCAAGCGGGTAAACGCCGTTGCTCGTCAGTCGGTGGTCTGGGGCCTGTTACTTGCCCTGCCGCTCTCGGTGGTTGCCTGGGTTCTCACTCCATCCCTGATCGGCCTGTTCGGCAACGACCCCGAGGTGCAGGACGCGGCGATCTCCTATCTCCACGTCATCACCGCCACCTCGTCGATCCTGCTCCTCTCGTTCCTCTGCGGCGGGGTACTGCGAGGCGCCGGCGATGGTCGTACGCCGCTGTATTCCGCCGTGCTCGCGAATATCGCCAGCCTTTTCGCCTCCTGGGTGCTGATCGAGGGCCATCTCGGTGTTCCGGCCTACGGCATCGTCGGCGCCGCCTGGGGCTCGGTCATCGGCCGAGCAGTTGGCCTGGTGTTCGTCTTCGCCATGCTGTTCACCGGGCGCGCCGTCGTGTCGCTCCGTGGTCGCGACGGCTGGAAACCGCAACCCGCCACCGGACTCCAAATCTTCCGGCTCGGCATCCCCGCCGGAATCGAGCAATTCGTCAACGAAGCCGGATTTGCCGTGCTGACCGCGCTGGTCGCCACCCTTGGGGCGGCAGCCCTGGCGGCCAACCACATCGCCTTCACCGCACTGGAAGCATGGTTCCTGACATCGCTGGCGCTTTCCGTGACGGCGACCGCCCTTGCGGGACAAGCTTTCGGAGCGGGACGACCGGACGAGGCGATGGTCGCCGCCCGCATCGTCCGCCGCTGGACGCTGGTCTGGAACCTGATTGGCATGCTGGTGATGGTCCTTGGCGCCCGGCCCATTCTCGAGGTCTTCAGCAACGACGCCGATGTCATCGACCAGGGCGTCGTGGTGATGGTCGTCGTTGGATTGACGTTGCCGCTGTGGGGGCTTTCGCTGGTCACGACCGGCCCGCTGCGTGGCAGCGGCGACACACGGTCCCCGATGTACCGCAGCACGGCCGCAACCTGGACCTCGGTCCTGCTCGCCTGGATCGCGGTGACCTTTTTCGATGCCGGCATGGGCTGGATCTGGGGCACCTATCTCTTCACGCTGCCACCCACCATCTGGGGCAACTGGCGGGCGTTCAAGCGCCGCGTCGAAGCGCCTGCCTCGGAGCCGGTCGTGGCGCCGGCCCTGGCCATGGCCGCCGACTGACCTGCGCGAATCGGCGGTGTTGGTCACGACCTCAACATCCCGCCAAAATCGTCGGAGTGGCCGCCGGGAATGATCCCGGCGGCCATTCGTGTCCATGACGACGCGGCACGATCACTACCCGAAGGTGTTCACCTTCTCGATGTCGAACGTCACCTTGACCCGGCGCTCGCCTGGTTTGTCCATGTCCCGCAGGTTCGCGCCGCCGTACTTTGCCCCAACCGCATCCGCCAACACATAGTTGGGATCTGGTTCGATCTTCGCGGTCGCCCGGATTTCGAGCGTGCGATACGGGTTCGCCGGATCGATGAAAAACAGGGTGACGCGCGGGTCGCGTTGCATGTTCTTCGTCTTCTGCCGCGCAGTATTCAGTGAAATCGAGACGTGACCATCGTCATCCGCGATGAACCACATCGCGGTCACCTGCGGCCGGCCATCGCGGCCGTTGGTCGCCAGGACCGCCACCTGGCTGTTGGCAATGATGTCTCGATGTCCCTCAGGAATTCCTGTCACACGTCATCTCCTTGTGGCACCCGGAACCCACACAGCAACGCTGTGCTGGCGCATTGATTACCAATCGTAAGCCAGAAGCCTCGGGGGCGTCCATCGCCGCTCAACCGGAAACCCAGAACCCGGGCAGGCAATTGCCAACCATCCGCCACTTTGGGAAGATCGCACACGAGACGGCGGTCGAAGCACACTGGAGGACATCGTGGCGGCAGGCCCTTCCGGCAATCTCGTACTTCGCAATGCCAGGGTGATCGACCCGGCCAATGGAATCGATGGTATCTCGGACATCCGTGTTGACGACGACCGGATCGTCGCCGTCGATCGCGCCCTTCCCGAGCAACCCGGCGACCGCGCGATCGACCTGACCGGGATGATCGTGACGCCAGGCATCATCGACATGCATGCCCATGTTGCGCACACCCACACTCGATCCGACCTCTCGCTGCACCCGCTCGTCAACACGCATTCCTCGGGCGTGACGACCGTCGTCGATGCCGGGACGACCGGCTGGCGCGATTTCGCCCAGTTCCGGCACGATGTGATCGAGACCCGCTGGCCGATTCGCGTGCTGGGCTATGTCAACATCGTCGGCTCCGGCATGGGCGGCGCCTGGGAGCATGAATCCGACGAGATGAACGCCGAACTCTGCGCCGGCACCGCCCTGCTCCACGCCGATGTCGTGGTCGGAATCAAGACGGCCCATTACTGGGCGAAACAACGGTTCGACGACCGGCACTTGCCGTGGACGGCCATCGATCGCGCGGTCGAGGCGGGCACCATCGCCGGAATGCCGGTCATGGTCGACTTCTTCCCCTGCCTGCCGGAACGCCCCTACCCTGATCTGATTCTGGAGAAGATGCGGCCGGGCGACATTCATACCCATGTCTTCGCCCAGCAATTTCCGGTCGTGGACGAGGATGGCAAGGTTTTCGACTACATGCACCGGGCCCGCGAACGTGGGGTCATTTTCGACCTCGGACATGGTGCAGGCAGCTTCTGGTTCCGCCACGCTGTCCCGGCGATCGCCGATGGCTTCGTCCCGGATTCGATCAGCACCGACCTCCACACCGGCAACGTCGCCGGTGTCGTCATCGACATGCTGACCTGCATGAACAAGCTGCTCAACCTCGGCGTTGACCTGCCTGGCGTGATCGCCCGCTCGACCGTCGCGCCGGCCCGAGAGATCAACCGGCCGGAGCTCGGAACCCTGAGTCCTGGAGGGATTGCCGACATCGCCGTGCTGGCACTGGAGGAGGGATCGTTCACCTATGTGGACTGTGAGCGAACGACCTTCACCGGCACGCAACGCCTCCGGTGCGAAATGACGGTATTTGGCGGCAAGGTCGTCTACAACCCGAACGGCCGCGGCTTGCGCACCTGGGAGCAGGATGCACTCGACCACCCGGTTCCGTTCCATGTGCGTGCGCAGCAGTTCTAGCGAGTATGGTTGTTCTGTCAATCCAACGTCATCGTCCTGTGGTAAAATAGAACATATGATCTTGTGCCGACAGGTTGCTCCCGCATACGCGGTGGCTCTGTCGACCCATCCGCACTTCCCCAATGGAAGGGGCGTTCAGCATGACCACCATCCTCTCCCGCCCGAACACCCGCGCCCGCTGGGAGGCCGCGCTGACGCGTGCATTCCGCGAGGACATTTCTGTCCGCCAGTTGACCGCTTCCGGCGCCTGGGTCGCGACCAGTTCCACTGATCCGCATGTCGCCTATGAGGTCAGCGTGTACCGCTGCACCTGCAAGGCAGCCGAGTTCGGCGAAGACCCTGTTTGCAAGCACAGGGCAGCCCTAAGGATCCACCTCGGACTGCCGCTG
>CAZSUN010000028.1:24114-39250 GCA_964610045.1 uncultured Sphaerobacteraceae bacterium | reverse complement strand
CCCTGGTGCCGATTGTCCCGCACGGGGCGATTGCCACGGTCGACCTGCCGTTCGCGCCGTTGCCGGACGAAGCAACGCTCCGGGCCGGGATCGACGAGACGGGCATCACCGGCGAGTGGAGCCGGGCGATGCTCGATCACCCGGAATGGCGAACGTCATCGATCCCGCTCCAGATCCAGCGGCTCGACCTTGCACGCGGGCTGTCTCTGCTGGCGATGGACGGCGAGGTCGTCGTCTCCTACGGCTTGCACGTGCGACGACGGTCGGGCGGCACCGTGCTGCCAATGGGGTACGCCAACGGCATGACCGGCTACATTCCGACCGCAAAGATCATCGCGGAGGGTGGCTACGAAGGCGGGGAGTCTCGCGTCTGGTTCCTGCTCCCGGCGCCCTTCACACCGGCGGTCGAGCCGGTGCTGATCGATGCCATCGACCGGATGCTGGGATAACCTGCGGAGGACCCTTCCACCCGAGTTTTGACATATGCCGAACCGAAGGGCCGAGACACGCGATCGGCAGCCCTACAGCGGTCGAGCAGGGTGGCCGGTCCCGAAGGGAACTGTCCACTCTGGATCCTCAACGGGATGCCGCGGGCCGATTGTCATTCCGAGGCGAAGCCGAGGAATCTTGACCACAACGCCTTGCGGTACAGATTCCTCGCAAGCTCGGTATGGCAATGAGCCTACTGGCTGGCCAGGGCGGCGAGACCATCGGCAAGGCGTTCGCGCCACCAGAGGTAGTCGTGACCACCGGGGAACTCGCTGTAGGTCACCTCATAGCCTTTCGCCACCAGCACGTCGCGAAACCAGCGGTTGCTCTGGAGCAGGCTGGGACCGGCATCGTTGCCGGAGCGGTTCTCCAGGGTCCCCGCGTCCATCCAGAAGCGGACCGGCACGCGCGGGCGTGTCGCGGTCTCCGTGTTGAGCCAGCAATACTCCGGCACATCGCCCGGAACCGGTTCCTGCATGTGCGAGAACGGATCGGGCTTCCACCAGAACGAACCTGATTGCGAGAGCACGTTGCCGAACACCTCCGGATGCTGGAGCGCCGCCCAGGCGGACGCGAGCCCGCCGTAACTCTGTCCGGCCACGATCGTCCGGGCGGGATCGGCGCTGCATCCCACCTGCTCGCGGACCCACGGCACCAGTTCGGTGGCGAGGAAGCGGACGAAATCGGCGTTGCAGGGGAGTTCGCTGCCACGGTCGACGTTGTCAACCATGACGACCACGAGGGGCGCGATGGCTCCCTGCGCGATCAGGCTGTCGACCAGTTGCGGCACGTCGAGCACGTCCTCGGCGCGTTCGCCATCGAAGTGCAGCAGGAGCCCGGGCGATTCCGTGCCCATGAGTTCCACCGGCACATAGAGCCGGATCGTGCGCTCATTGTCCAGGATCGCGCTCTGGAACCGGTGGTCGGTCAGGTCGCCGCGCGGGGCGCCGGCGTTGGCCGGCCGCTGGAACGCGGGTGCGTCCGGCAGTTCGAGGATCGAGGTTGGGATCCAGGATCGCTCGGGTTCGGGCAGGTTCGCGTCGACCTTGAACCGCTTCGGGTTCAGTGGATCGATGACCCACCCCGCACGGCGCGTTTCCCAGTCAGCCTCCTGGCGCTTCGGCACCAGCGAGTCGTTCGGCGAAAGCTTGTAGTCGGTGCGCAGGTCCGACCGTGCGCGGATCGTGCGGTACCAGATGTCCGATTCGCCGAGCCGCGCCATCTGCTTGTCCAGGAAGTCCCCGGCGGTGAGCCATTCGATTACCACCACGTTCTCGACCGGTTCAGTCGCTCGCCAGAGGAAGGTCACCAGCGAGACGCCGGGCGTGTCCGGATCGGGTTCGATCAGCGGCGCGCCCACCGCCTCGATCTCCCGCCAGAATGTGCCGATCGACCCGGCAGAAGCCGGGTCGATCGCGCGGAGGCGAGGGCTGATGATCGCTGAGTCCTGAACCATGCCGGAAAACCCCCTCGCCTTGCGGTGCCAGGTGTGCGCACCGGTTCTTCGACCGCAACTCCGGTTGAAGTGACCGCGGAGCAGATTCCTCGCCGCGCCCGGAATGGCAGCATCACCATCACGCGGGTAGGTATCGGTCGCGGCCGGTTACGATGCAGGGGTGGCCTCACCCCCGTTGATGATGATCGCTTCGATATCGTCCATCATGGCATGCGCGGCGAGCACGCCGGTTGCGCCGCTCCAGAGGTCGCCACTGACCAGCACGAGCTGGTCTTCCTGGACGGCCGTGATCGGCTGGAACAGCGGGTTCTCCTCGTAGATCGCCAGAGCATCGACCATTTCCTGGTCGCGGGCGGCCGCGAAGAGCCAGTCCGCTTCCAGCACGTCGAGTTGTTCGAGGCTGACATCGCGGCCGCTGTGCGGCGGCGCCAGCGCCTCGGTGAACTCGTTGCCGACGAACCCGCTCCAATAGAGCACGGTGCCAGTGATCCAGTGCTGCGACATAATGACCGGGAAATCGGGCTGCGGCCGGAAGACCACGACCGACGCGCCAGCCTGGTCGCCCGCCGCGGCGGCGATGCCGGCGCCACGGGCGCGGACGTCCTCGATCAGGGCGAGGGATTCATCGTACTTGCCAAGCGCCTGACCCCAGACCAGCTGCTCGTACTCCCACTGCTGGAGGGCGTCGCGATCGGCGACCTCGATCTCGAGCGGGGCGATCACCGGGGCGATCTCGCTGAGGGTGGGGAAGGTCTCCGGATCCTGGTAGCGGTCGCTCAGGATCAGGTCCGGTTCGAGGCTGATGATCAGCTCGATGTCCAGCTCGCTCCAGCCACCGACCATCGTGACCTCGGCCGGGACCTGGTCCGCCAGGTATTCGGCTGGTCCCACGCCGTTCGAGCTGCGGGTGGCGCCGGCTGGCGTGATGCCGAGGGCGATCACGGCATCGAGGGCGCCGTCGGTGAGCGTCACGATCTTCTGCGGATTTTCCGGAATCTCGATATCGCCGAAGGTGGTCGGCACCACGCCGCCGGTGAATTCGACGCCGAGGCCCGCCGCCGGGCTTGCATCCTGGGCGGCGGCCTGGGTGGCGAAGACCTGGCTCACGAGCAATGCCACAACCGCGAACAGGGTCAACCCGCCCCTGGCGCGGGAAACGAATGTCCGATCCCCCACATGACGCTCCTTCGATGGCATTCGGAGTGGCGTCCACAGGTCCAGCCGTCGACTGGCTGGGCCATGCGCACACTCCGGCACGAAAACCGATGAAATCCGATTGATTTCATCGGATATGAAGCGTAGCCGCCCATGGGGATCGCGTCAACGCAATGGTGCCGCGATGCCGGAACCGGCGCGGGACGGCAACTCGGTGGCAACACCAGGCACGAGGGACAGAGAGGAGCCAGGTCGGGCTGACGGCGGGCGATTGCAGGGAAGCGACGGGCGTTCAGGGGCGGCACGGCAGGTGAAAACGACGCCATCCTTGTCCCCCGGAGCCTGTTGTGAAATTGCGGCCTCACCGTCGAAGGCAGAAAGTGCTTCATGCTGTCGCATACGAGGAAGACGAGGAAGAACGACGGCTTCGCCGGTTCGCTTCCTTCGCCACATCCTCTCCAGGACTCATTCCGATCCTGCGTCGCCCCGGCATGAGTGGGCGCGCGAGCAGCACTGATGTGCGTAGACAGACCACTCAGCCCAGCTGTGCGGCTCGGAACGACAATGTGCCACCCGGCTTGTCCCGGCGTCGTTCCCGGCGCGGTTCTCCAGGATCCCCGCCCTCATCACGAAGCGGGCCGGGACGTGGGCGTGTCGCGATCTCCGTGTTGCGCCAGCAATTCGCCGGCCCATCGCCCGGACTCCGGCGGCCTGATCGGTGGAACGTGGATTCGTTTACCTGCCCTCTTCCTGCTTCCAGGCGCGGAACTGCCGGAGGAGTGCTGCTTCCACATCAGGATCGATGGATGATTCCGTGATCTGACCGACCAGCGCCATCGTTTGCCGGATCTGTTCGAGATATGTCTGGCAATAGGGACAATCCGCAAGGTGCAACTCGAACCGCAGGCGCTCCCCGGCCGGGAGTGCGCCTTCAAGGTAGGCCGTCACCAATTCCACAAGTTCGCGGCATGTCAACTCAGTCGTGTCCATGAAGATCGGTCCCATTTCCGGATGGATCGAGAGATACATCGATGGCATGTCGCAATTGCGATCGGGCGCGGTGAAGCAGAACTCGCTGATTGCCAGCGGTAATGTCAAGCACCTCGCAGACTTCGGCGGCGGTCCATCCCTCAATGTCGCGCAGGGTCACCACTGCGCGCTGGTGGGGCGGCAAACGTTTGACCGCCGCTTCGACCTGCAGGAGCGTCTCGGCCGCCATCAGGCGCATTTCCGGCCACTCGGTCGGCGGCGTGGCCCAGTGATCGGCCCATTGATGCCCTGCCGGCAGAAACCGTTCCGGCGCAACCGCCGGCGTCGTGTCCGCTTCGGGGTCGTCCAGCATGGAAAAGGGAATCGCGCGGGACTCGCGCCGGTGACTGGCCCTGGCACAGTTGACCAGGATGCCGAACAGCCAGGTTTTCAGTGACGAGTGACCGGCAAACCGGGCGAGACCGGTGAGCATGCCCAACCATGCCTCCTGGGCAACTTCCTCCGCTACTCCCCGGTCGTGAACGTAGACCAGCGCCAGCCGGATGAGGACAGGGTGATAGCGCTCTACCAGCAGCCTGAATGCGGACTCGTCGCCGAGCCGCAAGGCATCGATGAGTTTCCGGTCGTCATCAGGATGAACTGGCGGGATCTCACCGCTGGGCGCGTGATCCATGTGACACCTCATCGCTGGATCGCTCCGGCGCCACCAGGGGATCGAGCGCGATCGTTGGGGGTGCACCAGAGCCTGGGGAAGATGATTGGGTCGTGAGGATCCCGTTGGCAGGAAACACGGACGGATGAGCTGGGGACTGTAACGAATCGTCTCCTGAAGACACTCAGATAATACGGGACCCATCGTTCGTTGGTGTATCGCCGGTATCCGGGTTCCCGGGAAAGGAATGGATGGCATGGGTGGCGTGGGTAGTATCGATTTCGACCAGCCGGATGAAACGCGGGCGTTTCCGCATGGCCGCTGGGACGTCGTTCACATCGGGGAGTCGACCGTGGCCCGGGGAACCCTCGAACCGGGTTGGCACTGGGCGGAGGATGTCAAGCCGATCGTGGGGACCGAATCCTGCCAGCAGCGACACGTTGGCTACCTGATCAGTGGGCAACTCCGGGTCACGATGGAGGATGGAACGGAGGCCACCCTCGGGGCTGGGCAGCCTTACATCATCGAGCCTGGCCATGATGCCTGGACGGATGGCGACGTGCCGGTGGTCGCCATCGAGTTTGCCTCCCGCAGCGCGGCGTCGTACGCGAAACCGGATGCCGCAGGCGCCGGTTGAGACGAGCCCCCCGAATACGCCAATTCAACCGCCAAGCTGGAGGAACACATGGTTCGTGCAAAGAAGCTGTGTCTGCCCTGGGTCCTCGTCGTTGCCATTGCGTCGTCGCTCCCATCGGTGGTTGTCTCCCAGGCCGCCACTCCCGTGATGGGCGCACCATCGGGGGTGGAGGTTCTTGCGAACAGCCTGACCAATCCGCGCGGGTTCACCTGGGGACCCGACGGCATGCTCTACCTCGCCCTCGCCGGGAACGGAGGCGAGACCCAACTCGCGTTCGACGGCACGCCCGCACCGTTCTTCGTAGGGCCATCCTCCAGCGTGGCCACCGTTGCCGATGGCTGCGCCACGCCTGTCGCCGAGGGGTTGGGTTCGGCGCTGTGGAGCGATGCCGGATGGATCTGGGGTGCGATGGATGTCGCCTTCCTTGGGGACCAGCTGTACGTGCTGCTGGGCGCCGGGAGCGATATCGGTGGCAACGGAATCTACCGCGTGCTCGATGATGGCTCGGTTGAACTGGTCGTGGATCTGGGCGCATGGTTGACCGCGAATCCCCCTGCGTTCACGCCGCCCGACTACGACCCGACCGGTTCCTGGTTCGATCTCGAATCGGACGGCGAAAAGTTCTGGGTCTCCGAAGCAGTCGGTGGCTACCTCCTGACCGTGACACCGGATGGTGAGGTGACCGTGATGGCCGATCTCTCCGAGGGGCACATGGTGCCGACCGGTGTTGCGCTCGACGGGGAAGGCGGCGCCTATGTGGGGTTCGAGACCTCTGCGCCCTACGTCGATGGCAGTTCCAAGGTCGTGCATGTTGCCGCCGACGGTACGGTGTCCGACTTCTGGACGGGACTGACCGTGGTGACGGATGTGGTAATGGGGCCTGACGGTGTGCTGTATGCGGCCGAGATGGCCACTGGGAACACCGAGACCGAGCCGTACCTCACTCCCAACAGCGGCATGGTCGTGAAGATGACCGGTGCAGACACTGCCGCGCCGGTGTTGACGGACCTCGACGCGCCGGTCTATCTCGGGTTCGGGGCAGACGGCCTCTTGTACCTGACGTTGCCTGCATTCTCGGCCGACGCCGGGGTGGGTCATGGCTCGCTCGTGCGGGTCGATGTAAGTGGAACCATGCCGATCTCGCTGTCCGGGCTGAATGTTGGTCCAACCTGCCCCGCGAATTCGACACCGGCGGCATGAGCGGCGGAACACGCCCGCATTCGGGCCTGATCACCTGGCGTGGATTCCAGATGGGAGTACATGATGTACGGAACAGTCGCGAAATTTCGGGTTCGGCAGGGTATGGAAGCGGAACTCGAACGGATGGCCAGCGAGGGCGCTTCACGGATTCCAGGGTTCAGCTTCGAATATGCCTTCCGGCTGGACAGCGATCCCCAGGACCTCTACCTGGTGGTGGGCTTCGAGAGCGAGGAGGCGTATCGCCGGAATGCCGAAAGCCCGGAACAGCACACCCGGTACGAGAGCTACCGGGCGCTCCTGGAGCGTGATCCCGAGTGGCACGACGGCGAGGTGATCTTCTCCGTTCTCGCTTGACCAGAGCCGCCACAACACATCACATTCTCTGTGCACCCGGGACGGGCCTCCCCGTTCCGGGTGCGGTGTGTCCGGGCGAATCCCAGGGACGAGCAGGGATATCCGCCAGTTACAACCTCGTGCTGGAGCGGTAGAGCAGGTAGAGGAAGTACGGTGCTCCCACCACGCCGGTAATCACCCCGACCGGCATGTCGACCGGCAGCAGGTGCTGCCCGATCACATCCGCCAGCAGCAGGAAGAACCCGCCGAGCACGGCCATGAACGCCAGCACGGACGGGGAAATCGGCCCGGCGATCATCCGCGCCATGTGCGGGATCATCAACGCCACGAACCCGATCGGGCCGGCCACGGAAACTGCCACTGCCGCCAGCCCGCAGCCGACGAGGATCATGGTGAGCCGCGTCGATTCCAGGCGAACCCCCAGCGAGCGGGAGACATGATCGCCCATCTGCATCACCCGCAGCGGACCGGTCAGGTACAGCGCGAGCGGGAGCCCAATGCAGACCGACGCCAGCAGCACCCGCACGTCGGTCCAGTTGCTCTTGTAGAGCGACCCCACCAGCCAGACCTGGGCCGGCCGGACGATCTCGATGGGGAAACGCACCACCATTAGCGTGGTGAGGGACGAAAGCGCGGCGGAAATGCCGATTCCCACCAGGATCAGCCGGTGAGGTGCGATCCCGCCCTTCCATGAGAGCAGGTAAATCGCGGTGGCGGTTGTGACCGCCCCGATGAATGCGGCCAGGGGCAACAGCGATTCGTCCTGGCTGGTGACGATCCAGAACACCGCGACGAGGCTGGCGCCGGCGTCGATCCCGATGATGTCGGGCGACACCAGCGGGTTCCGCACCATGCCCTGGAAGATGCCGCCCGCCATTGCCAGCGACATCCCGATCAGCACTGCGGTCAGCACCCGCGGCAAGCGCAACGTGCGCACCGCCAGTTCCTGCCCGCCGGATGCCTTGCCGAATAGCGCCCGCACCACGTCGTCGAAGGGGATGTGCAGGCTGCCGAGGGTCATTGCCCAGATCATCAGCACCAGCAGTGCTGCCGAGGTGATGGCGATGAGTCCGAGTACCCGCGTGTTGACGCGCACCGCGAGATGGCGGTTCCGGAGGGTGGCATGACCCGGGCGGACAGGTGAGTTGGCCGTCGTCGCGACAGGGCGGCTCATCCGGCCACCCCCCGCCGGCGCGCGAGGATGACCAGGAATGGCGCGCCGAACAGGGCGGTCACCACGCCGACCTCGATTTCCGACGGCCGGACGGCCAATCGGCCAATCACATCGGCGAGGACGAGGAAGACGGCTCCCCAGATCAGGCAGTAGGGCAGGATCCAGCGATAGTCCGTACCGACCACGGCCCGGATCATGTGCGGCACCGCCAACCCGATGTAGGCAATCGGTCCGGCCACCGCCACCCCGGCGCCGACGATGATGACCACGACTCCCATGCAGAAGAAGCGCGTGCGGCGGGCGTTCATCCCAAGGCTCTGGGCGGCCTCATCGCCCAGTCCCAGCACGTTGAGTTGGTGCCCGAGCAGGAGGCAGGCGATGGTGCCGCCGGCCAGGAACGGCAGCACCATCCAGAGGGTGTCGAGGTCGCGCCCGACGACCGACCCGGCGAACCAGAACCGGACCAGATCGAAGGTCTGCTCGTCCAACAGCAACAGCGCGTTGGTCCACGCGCCGAGCAGGGCGGAGACCACGATGCCAGCCAGTGCCAGCTTGGTCGGGGTAGGCCCTTCCCGGCCCGCCGACCCGATGAAGAACACCAGCACCGAGGCGGCCATCGCCCCGGCGAACCCGAACCACAGGTATTCGTTGGGGTTGGTCAGGTGGAGCAGGTAGATGGCGGTGACGACCGCGAAACTGGCGCCGCTGGTCACCCCGAGAATCGACGGTTCGGCCAGCGGATTCCGGGTCGCCCCCTGGAGCGTCGCTCCGGCCACCGCGAACGCGCCGCCGATTGCGAGGGCGATCACCGTACGCGGGATTCGCAACGAGCGGACGACACCCTGGTTGGCCGAGGCGGGATCGAAGTTGAAGATGGCATTCCACGCATCGTGTGAGCTTACGTCACGGCTCCCGAATCGCAGGCTGACCAGGCAGACGATCAGCAGCGTGGCCACCCCGGCAACGAGCCCAAGGGCGCGCGCCGCCGACACAACCTGCCGCTGCGGGATGCCATTCGACGCGGGGCGGCCGGTGCGACCTGTGGGAAATGACGGGTGACCCGAAACAGTTCGATCAGCCGTACTGACGATGGGTGAACTCGACACCTGGAGAGATCCTCGCATTGCGCCGGGGGGTGCGGACGAGCGAACGGCGCCGATCCGGACAGCCAGCCGGGACGGCACGCGAATGATATCCGATGCAATCAGTAGGAGTTATGGATGATGCACGACGCAGCGATGACAGCAGTGGCCGAATCGTGCCTGCGACGTGCTCCCTGCCCAAACGGGTAAGCGTTCCCACCCGGTTCGGTTGGGGCAGGCTGGCCAGCATACCTACCCGGCAGCGGCGGGACGTGTTTGCCGGAATGCGGCATGCTGGACGCAGACATGCCAGGACAGGTGCGCCCCTGATCGCGCTGGCTGCTGCCCGGCAGGATGTCTGATAGGATGTGATTCATTCACAGGCGACGCAGGAGAGGAATACCATGGGCCAGATGCGATTTCCGGTTGAACCAGACATGAGCGGCACCACACTCGGGCAGATCCTCGAGCGGCAGGTGCCGGACCGGCGGACGTTCCTGAAGGCAGCGACCGGCCTCGGCCTTTCGGTGCCGGCATTGATCGCTGCGCGGCAGGCGTCCGCCCAGGATTCGACACCGGATGGCTCGCACGCTGGCGGACACGGGACCGATGAAGGGACCGGCGATGCCACGCCGGATCCGAGCCTGATCCCGACCGAGCATGTCATGTTCGATCCCTGGCTGCCAAAGGTCGAGCCTGGCGCCAAGGAGTTCACGATTACCGCCATCGACGCGACTGTATTCGTGGCGAAGGACACGCCCTACGCGGGCTGGACCTGGGACGGCACGATTCCCGGTACGGTCCACCGGGTGGTGCAGGGCGACGAAGTAACCGTCACCGTGCGAAACGAGGGGGGAATGACCCACTCACTCGACTACCACTCGGCGAAGACCCCTCCCAACGTGAATTACCGGAGTGTTGCCCCTGGCGAGGAATTCACCTGGAGCTTCACCGCCACGACGCCTGGCGCCTACATGTACCACTGTGGTACCGCGCCCGTGCTGATGCACATCGGAGCCGGAATGTACGGCACGATGATCGTCGACCCGGCCGAGGGCTGGCCGGAGGCGCAGGAACTGGTGTTGGTGCAGAGTGAGTTCTATTTCGAGGATCCGGACGCGGAAGTGAAAGTGCCGAGCCTGGCGAAGATGATGCTCGCCTCCGGCGCGATGATGGACCTCGTGACCTTCAACGGGTACGCGAACCAGTACGTGGAAAACCCGATCTCGATCAAGGTCGGCGAACCGGTGCGGATCTTCGTGGTGAATGCCGGACCCAACGTCTGGTGCAGCTTCCACGTGGTAGGCGCCATTTTCGACAAAGCCTACGTGAACGCCAACCCGGCGAATCCGCTCTACGGCCTGCAGGGCATCACGATCGGCCCGGGCGATGGCGCTTGCGTCGAGTTCACGGTCGAGGAGCCGGGCGAGTACATCGCGGTGAACCATGCCTTCGGGCACGCGTCGCACGGTGCGATCGTGATTCTGCACGCCGAATAGGCGGCGACCTACACACCGCGCATATCCGGTCTGCGCGGGCTCATCTCCCTGCCTGGCATCCCGCCGGGCCAGGCAACCGGAACGGCGGCGAGCCTCTGCCCACGGCTCGCCGCCGTTTTGGGCTTTAAACCGAATCCAGGTGAAAAGGCGCGTCCTCTCGTCGGGGCGACCCGAGCCTGTCGTGAGGCGGAGCCATAAGGAAGCGAAGCGAGTCACGCCCGGAGTGGCAGACCACACAAAGTCCGCTCGACGACGGCGATCCAACCGGAATCACCCGGGGTCGGTTTCCGGTTCGTCCATGACGTAGTATGGAGGGGATTCACGTTCGCGGCATAAGGCAGGTGTGTCATGGGACATCCCCCAATACGTGCGCAGCGATCCCGTGTACCGGATGGAAGCGCCCCGGGAGCTGTACCGGTCCCCCTGACCTCGTTTCTTGGCCGGGACCAGGAGATCGCCGCGATCACCGCGTTCCTGCATCGAACGGATGGGCGGCTGCTGACCCTGACTGGACCCGGTGGAGTCGGCAAGACACGCCTCGTCATTCGCGCCCTCCGTCTCCTGCAGGAAGACTCCGCGTTCGATATCACCTATATCCCGTTCGCGCAGGTGCGCGACGCCGGCCTCTTCCTGACCACCGTGGCAGGAGCCCTTGGACTCCCGGATGATTCGCCGCCGGTGCTGCTCGATCATCTCCGGACGACATCCGGCGGTCAGGCGCCGATCCTCGTGCTCGACAACCTGGAGCATCTCGTCGACGGGATCGCACCGATCCTCTCCGGCCTCCTGGTCCAGTGTCCTGAACTCCGGGTGGTGGCGACCAGCCGCGTGCGCCTCGGCGTTTCGGGTGAGCAGGTCATGCCGGTTGCACCGCTCGATCGCGAGACGGCGCGCGACCTGTTTGTGGCCCGCGCGCAGGCGACCGATCCATCGTTCTCGGCCGTACCCGGGATCGCCCCCTCTCTCGACCAGATCTGCGACCGGGTGGACCGGTTACCGTTGGCGATCGAGTTGGCTGCGGCACGCGTCTCCGTCCTGCCGCCCGCAGCCCTCTTGTCGCGGCTCGATCGGCGGCTGGACCTGCTGTCCGGTGGGCCACGTGACGTGGACCCCCGCCAGCGGGGCATGCGCAATGCGATTGCCTGGAGCCACGATCTCCTGCCGGAACCGCAACAAGCACTCCTTCGCCGGGTCGGCGTCTTCGCCGGCGGGTTCACGCTTGAAGCGGCAGAGGCGCTTTCGGGAGACGGCAATGAGGTGCTGGATGATCTCACCGGCCTGGTGATGGCCAACCTCATCCAGCCGGTCCCTGGCATTGCCGGCGAGTCCCGCTTCACCATGCTGGAAACGATCCGGGAGTACGGGCTGGAGCAGCTTGATGCGAGTGGCGAGGAGCCGATGATTCGCGACCGCCACGCCCGGCACATGGTCTCCCTTGCCGAGTTCCTGTGGGAAACCGCGGATGAGGGCATCGCGGTATTGGGGATGCAACGGCTTCGGCCAGAGGTCGACAATATCCGGCTGGCGTTGCACTGGATGTTGGAGCATGAGCCGGCCGGAGCGCTCCGCCTGGCAGGCGCGCTGCTCGACTTCTGGATCGTCTTTGACCACATCACGGAAGGGCGCACCTGGCTCGAACGGACGCTGGAGGCGGCCGACGCAGCTCCATCGCAGTATCGGACCCGAGCCCTGGTGGCCGCAGCCTGGCTTGCGCTGGGACAGTTCGACTTTCCCACGGCGGACGCCGCTGCCGCGGAGGCCGCCATTGCACCGGTGGAAAGCGAGCGTCTTCGGTACAAGATGCTTGAAGTGCCCCGGCTGATGGCGTTGCATCGCGGCGACCTCGATCGCGCTCGCCAGCTCTTCACCGAGGAACGGGAACGTGCCGCGCACGATGGTCCTCCCTGGCAGGAGGCGGTTGCCGTGATGAACCTGGGCCAGGTTGCATTGCAGGCCGGAGATTTGACATTGGCCCGGAATCTGCTGGAACGAGCACTTGCCCTGCACAGGGTGGGATCCCCGCCGCTTGGCGTGGCGTTCGGACAGGTCTACCTCGCCCAGCTGGAACTGGAGTCTGATCGGTCTGACCAGGCCTTCAGGCATTTCTGCGACGCGTTCCCGGTTTTTGCCGACCTGGGTCACGTCGGAATGGCCACGTTCGTTCTCGAAAGCATGGCCAGAGCAATCGTGTCAACACACCCGGCCATCGCCGCCCGGCTTCTCGGGATGGCAGCCTCGTTTCCCACGCAGGCAGAAGCCATCCGGAGTGTTGACGATGCACGCACGTATGTGCTTACCGGCGACACCGCTCGGTCCAGACTCGGTGAGTCTGAGTTCACGGCCGCCTGGAATGAGGGTATGCAATGCGACTGGGACGAGATCCGCGCCGAGGTCAATGAACTGAGCACGCGGCTACGGGGAAGCATTCAGGTTGATTCCTCCAACGAGCGCCACCACGGTCTCAGCCCACGGGAGCTGGATGTGCTCAGGCTCGTCGCAACCGGCTGTTCCAATCGTGAGATCGCCGATGCCCTCTCGATCAGCGTGCCGACGGTGAAACGCCACATCACCACCATACTCGGGAAGCTCGATCTCCCATCACGGACTGCCGCGGCTGCCTGGGCACACACGCATGGAGCGCTCGCCTAGCGGTCGGCCAGCGTTGATGGCAGCGCCTCAGGATCGGGCCTCCCAGCAACGCGCACCACATTACGACCCTGGTCGTAATGTGGTGAACGCCTCGATTGCGCCCTTGGTTCGATGCCGCCGGCATCGAACGCGATGCAGGATGTCTTCGACCTGATAGCGCCAGACAGCAATCGGGTGATCCAGAAGTGGAACCCTTGGTTCACCTCCTGGTCCGGTGTCGACGGACGTGATCCGGAGGAAGATCCGGAAAGGGTGGTGGGTTCGCGTTTGGGGGTCTGGGCGCGTTCCATGACGGGTCCTGCCACCGCATTCCAGTCTCCGACAACCGGCGCGGTTATAACCCCGGTTGGGCCTGCCCGCCGATAGCCCGGTGCCGGATGTGATCGTTGAGCAGCTGACGAGGATAGACCTCAACTCGCGGGTCACTCCCAGCGACGAGCACGTCGTGATCAGGTACTTCAACGTGCAATCGTCGCCGGACGATCCGCTCCTGACCGGGAAGACGACGTTTGTGGTGAGCAATGGCTTGATAACCCGCCACATCCAGATTTGGCTAACCTTGGGGAACGCTGTGAACCGGTCATGATGCAACCGGGTCACGGAGTGCAGGTTCCCTCTGGAAAGCGTTCGTCCATGCACAGTGTCCGGCAGCACCCGCTGCCGGACACTGTGCTGTTGTCGGCCGACGACGACGATTCCACATCGGAAAAGCGCGCCTGAGCGGTCCCTGTCACCGCTATCAGGACATGCACTACGACCGTCGCTTGCTCCATCTGGTTGGTTGCGACATGGTCGTAGTGTGAGTGACATCATGAATTGCCACGTTCGGACGATGTCGCATGCAGATTGCCCGAGCAGGATGGATGTACCCCGTTGGGGGCTCGATCCACCCATTCATCCTCAAGGGAGTGACGCATGAACGCAGAGACGAACAGCACGCCTCGCCGTCCGGGCCATGGGAGCTACCTCAGTGCCAACCGGCCGCCAGGCTGGGCGCGAGGACTCCGGTTACTCGCCTGCTTCCTGTTGGCCTTGCTGTGCATACTGCCGGGCGCACGGTCAACAGCCGCCAGTCAGGCGAGTGGCCCTGCTCCGACGATCGTCATCTCGGTTCCAGATGCCGGCAACCCGGGACACCTCGCCGTTTCCGGTCACGGCTTCACCGCCGGCAGTCTCGTCCTTGTCGTCTTCCACGATCGCTGGGGAGGCAGACCGCCGGACGCCCATTGGGTCACGGCCAGCATGCCGAGCCTTCAGCCTCTCCAGGATCTCGCGCCCGGTGAGGGATTCAGCTTCGACACCGGAGGCAACATCGCGTTGTTCCTGGAAGCCGACGCCGTAACAACCGGTGTCCCGGGTGACGGGCAGAATCCGGGACTCGGTCCCGTGACCAGTCAGCCGACCATGATGTCTGGGGTCGCCTGCCTCGGGTCGATTCTGGCGCAGGCCTACGATCAGGGCACTGCCAAGTGGAGTCCCCTGGTCGAATTCGGCCAGGGTTGTCCCGAATAGCAGAACAGGGCTGGACCTGCGCAGGGTCACATCACAATGGGAATCCAGTGGACACCGGCCGGAAGACATTTCGGCCGGTGTTGCTCTCCGCCAAACTCCCCCTCAGCCCGGTCGAGCACCTCACGCCAGTCGTCGCGGAGCGGTGCGATGCCGAACTCAGTGATGAGCGAGCGGACGTACGCGGCGATGGAAACCTGTCCGGTGGGTAGATGCACCTTGTCCAGCGCGATCTCGCGCCGAGTAGCAGCGTCCACTTGCGCAGCCAGCGAGGCCGAGACGTGCAAGTG
>CAZSUN010000028.1:0-24014 GCA_964610045.1 uncultured Sphaerobacteraceae bacterium | reverse complement strand
CGCGCCGAGTAGCAGCGTCCACTTGCGCAGCCAGCGAGGCCGAGACGTGCAAGTGCGGATGACTGGGCCCGAGGAAGTCTGGCCCGGGTTGCCAGTGGTAGACGAGCAGTTCCCGTTCGTACCGATCGAGCAGCCGGTACTCGTACATCACCGTAGTCACTTGCCATCGTGATGGAAAATACGCCGATGGGTCTTCCGCCATGTTAAGGACTTCTCTGAATCCGAATTTTAGCCCACCCGATTCCCTGTTCTGTGGACGCATATTGGCCGGATTCTCGAAAAAGACACTGAAATGCCGGCCTGGAATAAGGGCGAGGGTGCGGAAATCTGGATGTTGCCGCGTAACGCAGGAAACAGCAGACCGTAAGTAGCGGAGAAGTTCCTGAGTCGCCTGGCGTGATAATCGAGAGCTATCTGACAAGGTCGAGAATCATCACGAGACGACCGACCTTCCAACCTTCGGGATCATCAGGAATCGGATAAGGGAATTCCCGAGCATCCCATCGGCGCAGGAACTCCTCGCCCGAGATACCAGGTTCCTTTCGTGCCTGCGCATCAAAGACGGCGTGAGCTTCCTCGTCGGTCTGGCCCGGCAGGTCGTCCAGATCATTGTCGTGGTCGATTGGCAGATTCTGGTTGGCAACCATGGTGGCATCCATTCCGCTCGATGCGGATGTCCGCGCCATTGTACCGGAGGTCGCTCTTGCCATCGGTGTGTACGTACACTAGTGTATTCGTGATTGATGGAACGGGCGATCACAGAGGATCGCCGCGACGAGTTCAGGGCGTGTCCATTCTCCGGCACGCAGTTCGGAGATCCCTGTGCAGCCGAATGGCGATCGAGACCGTGTCACACCTCCAGCGATCCGGGTCGATCACCTGCGCAAGGTCTACACTGTGCCGGAGCGAGACACCGGCCTGAAATCCGCGATTGGGAGCCTCTTTCATCGGAAGACGAAGGAGGTGGCCGCGGTCAACGATATCGGGTTCGAGATCGCTCCGGGCGAGGTCGTTGGCTTCCTCGGACCGAACGGGGCCGGCAAGACGACCACGCTGAAGATGCTCTCGGGCCTGCTCTATCCCAGCGGCGGTGAGGCCAGCGTCCTCGGTTACACCCCCTGGCAGCGGGACCGCGACTACCTGCGCCGGATGGCCCTGATCATGGGCCAGCGGAACCAGCTTGCCTGGGATATCCCGGTGATGGACTCGTTCGAGTTGAACCGGGCGGTCTTCCGGATTCCTCAGGACGATTTCCGGCAGCGCCGCGACGAACTGATCGAGATGCTGGAACTGGAAGACCTCGTCCGCAAGCCGGTCCGCAACCTCTCGCTCGGCGAGCGGATGAAGTGTGAAATCGCCGGATCGCTGCTGCACCAGCCGGCGATCCTGTTTCTCGACGAGCCGACGATCGGGCTCGACGTCGCGATGCAGCGCAAGATCCGGGCCTTCATCGCCCAGTACAACCAGCGGACCAACGCCACCATCCTGCTCACCAGCCACTACATGGCCGATGTCGAGGCGCTTTGCGGGCGGGTCATCGTCATCCATCACGGGTCGCTGCTGTATGACGGGGGACTGCCGGGGTTGGTGGCCAGGTTTTCGCCACACAAGACGATCGTGGTCGAGTTCGAGGAAGGTGAAGTTGTCCCGGACGCGATGGCGACCGGATTTGCCGGGGGCGACGGCGAGTTGGTCGAGTCGTCCCCGTTCGGGCTCACCCTGCGGGTGCCGAAGGCGGAGACGGCCCGCGTCACCGGGCAGGTGCTGGCCCAGGTGCGGGTGGCTGACCTGACGGTCGAGGATCCACCGATCGAAGAGGTGATCGAGCGGGTATTTTCGTCGGGGTCGGAACAGGATGTTCCGGCCGAGGTCATTGCCTAATGGTCGCAATGACCGGCGAAGGGCCAGTACGGGAATCGCTCAGTCCGACCGCACTGGCAACATACTACGCGGCGAAACTGCGGACCGAACTGGCCAACCAACTCGCCTATCGTGGCGCGATCATGATCTGGCTGCTCAGCCTGGTGATGCAGCCGCTGATCGCGATCGTGGTCTGGACGACGGTGGCCGAATCGCAGGGCGGTAGCGCCGGCGGGTTCACCGAGGGCGAATACGCCGCCTACTACATCATTCTGATGGTAGTGAACCAGCTGACGTTCTCCTGGCACATGTGGGAGATGGAGTGGAGGATCCGGACCGGATTCTACTCCGGCATCCTGTTGCGGCCGATGCACCCGATTCACAACGACATCGTCGAAAACGTGTCGTTCAAAGTGTTGACGCTGGTTCCGCTGGTGCCGATCGTGATCGTCCTGAGCCTGCTCTTCGACGCTGAATACGACTGGAAAGCGCTGAACCTCATCTGCTTCCTGCCGGCAGTGGCGCTGGCTGCCCTGGTCTGCTTCCTGATGGAGTGGTGCGTGGGGTTGCTCGCCTTCTGGATGACGAAGACGAGCGCGCTCTACCAGTTGTACCAATCGGTTTTCCTGTTCCTTGGTGGCGTCATCGCGCCACTGGCGCTGATGCCCGAACCGGTGCGGATTGCGGCGACGATCCTGCCGTTCCGCTGGATCCTGCCGTTCCCGGTCGACATGGCGCGGGGAGCGCTCGATGGCCGGGAGATCGCGATCGGGTTTGGGATGCAGGCGCTTTGGATCGGACTACTACTGGGAATCCTGCGGCTGGTGTGGGGGCAGGCGATCCGGCGGTACTCGGCGGTGGGGGCGTAGCGTTGAACAGCGTGCCGATGGTCGGAATGGCCTCCATTCCCGGAGCCGCGACGGGGCCGAGACAAGCTCGGCAACCCTACAGGACCGGGTCGGTGGTCGGCAGTGGGGGCGTGACATGCACGCACTGACCGTAATCGGTACCTACCTCAAGCTCGGCGTGTTGAACGTGATGCAGTACCGGGCGGACTTCGTCCTGCAACTGCTGTCCCTCGCCATCGGCCTGGGAACAGCCCTCCTGGGCCTGCAGGTGGTGTTCAACCAGACGACGGAGATCGGAGGATGGGGTCAAACCGACCTGATCGCCCTGATCGGTGTCCAGATGCTGGTGCGAGGCCTGATCAGCATCGTGGTCCGGCCCAGCATGTCGTTGTTGATGGAAGGCATCCGGCTCGGCACCCTCGATTTCATGCTCACGAAACCGGCCGATTCGCAACTGCTGGCCAGCGTGGCGCAGGTGAATGTGGCCGCCACCGCCGATGTCGCGGCTGGCAGCATCGTGCTCGGCATAGCGCTCTCACGGTTGGGGGCGACGATCGGGCCAGGCGATGCCGTCGCCTTCGTGATCGTGCTGGCGGCCGGCCTGGTCATCATCTACTCGTTCCTGTTGCTGCTTTCAACCTGCGCGTTCTGGTTCGTCCGGGTCGACAACATCCTGGTGATCTTCAACACGATGTTCGAGACCGCCGGGGGCTGGCCGATCACGATCTTCCCCGGCTGGCTGCGGATGCCGCTGACGTTCGTGGTGCCGGTTGCCTTCGCGGTCACCGTGCCGGCCCAAAGCCTGACCGGGCGTCTCTCGCCTGCGGTGGCGATTGGGGCGGTCGCGCTGGCGATCGCTTTCGCCTCGTTCGCGCGCTGGTTCTGGCGGTTCGGCCTGCGCCACTACACCGGCGCGTCCGCCTGAACGAGGTTCACACCGTTCGAGTCAATCAGTTGCCGCAACCCGCGTGAGACGCATGGGCAAGGCTTTGGGACAACCAGCGATTACCGATCGTCCCTTGTGTCTTTATGCTCGAAATGAGATTGTTCCCTTACAGGGACCTCAGTTGGGCTGCTCGCCGAGCAGCCGGCATAGTGAACCGGAGAGCGACCGTGAAGCAGGTGCTGTTGACGTGGTACCGGTTGGGTATCGTCGTGCTCCTCGTCGGGCTGCTGTCACCACTCCTGCCGGCAGGTATGAGCGCCCAGGATGCTCCAGATCCCGGAACGACCATTGTCGACACCGATGGTGACGGTATTCCCGACGACCAGGACCTGACGCCGAATGGTGAACTCGACACCGACGACATTCCCGATGATGCCGACAATTGCCCCAGTATCGATAATCCGGACCAGGCCGACAGTGATGGCGATGGTACTGGTGATGCCTGCGACGACACCCCGCTCCCACCGGCTCCGGACGCGGACGGGGATGGCATCCCCGACGACCTGGACAACTGTGTGGCGACCAGCAATCCCGACCAGGCCGACAACGACGGCGATGGGATCGGCAACGCCTGCGACGAGACACCGGACGGAGACGCGCTCACCCCGGATGCCGACGCTGACGGCGTCCCCGACGATGCCGACAACTGCCCGGATGTGGAGAACGCCGACCAGGCCGACAGCGATGAAGACGGGACTGGTGACGCCTGCACCGCGCAAGGCCGTGATGAACCCCAAATGGCACTGGCAGCCGCCGGCGACATTACCATGTCTGTGGGGGTCCGCAACTACACGGTGGACCCCCCTTCCACCCCGTTCCTCCCGGTAGCTTCCGCATCCGGTGGGGACGGTATCCAGTTCGCGTTCGAGGTCACCAACTCCGGGAGTACGGTGATTCCGGATATCCAGGCGACCCTGACCTATCCCGCCGCGTTTACTGCGGGATTTGGGGGAGCAGACCTTGGCATGGGCTGCATTTTCCCCACGAGCCCAACCACGAGCTGCAGCATCACCACCGTCCCCTACAATGGCTTGTCCACCATGGGGTTCTATGTCGGCGGACAGCTGCCGTCGTCACTCAGTCCGGAGGTATGCGCGGCTGGGTTGGACATGTCGGCCACCATCACCAGTATCAATGGCGAAACCGTGTCGATCACCGATACCGCCCACGTCAACCTGATATGCCCACAACAACTGACCCCACAACTGCCCTCTGTCTCTGCCGGAACCTGCGTCAACGGCGTCTACACCCCGCCGGTCGTGACGCTCGCCAGCACAGACGGTGTCACGTACGCGACCGAGTGGGGACCCACGACAAGGACCGATGGCAAACGCACCCTGACCGTGACCGCGACGAAGGCAGCGGCGGATATCTGGAATGCCGATGCGAGTGTCTGGACCGTTGACGGCGATACTGCCACCGCGACGATGGACGTGGTGGCACCACCTTGTTTGGGCATCAGCAAGGCCATGAAGATCGACTTTGGGCCGTTCGTCACCAGTGGGACGGTCGAGCCCCACGGATATATCACCTACTTTGTCTCCATCACCAACACCGGGGGGTCGATCGGCACCTTCACGATGACGGACACCCTGCCGCCAATGCTCAAACGGACCTACGGTGTCGCGGGCGGGGGCACGCCGCCGAGCAGATTCACCTGTTCCTACGACGAAACGCCGGAAATGACCCAGGTGGTCTTTACCTGCTCGGGGAGTATCGCGCCCGGCGTCACCCATACTCCCGAAACCGGCATGCGGTTGCCATCGAAACTGACGGCGGCACAATGTGCGGCCCCGATCGGGAATACCGCTTACCTGACCGCTATCAATGGTGAAACAGTCTCCATTCCGTCCAATATCGTTATCGCGGACGTTGTGTGTGAGGAGGCGGTCCCGGAGGTGCCTGTCGTCACGCCCGGAACCTGCGTCAATAGCGTCTACACCGATCCGGTCATCACGTTCTTCAACACGGATGGTGTCACCTACGCGACCGATTCGGACATCTTCGACGTCCTCGCCAACGGTGGCGACATCGTCATCACCGCCAGCCTCGAACCCAACTACATCTGGGGAGCGGTTGATGATGCCTGGGCCCCGGATGGCGAGGACTATACGGCCACCGTGACGGTTGATGCGCCACCATGCATGAGCTTCACCAAGACCGTCACCAGTGGTGATGGCCCCTACGAAGTTGGCGATATCGCCACCTACTCGCTGGTGGTGACCAATACCGGCACGGTAACCCTGCCAGCGGTGACCGTCAGCGATCCCCTGCTCCCATCGCTGGCCTGTACGGTAGACGATGCAGTGGTGACCATGCCGGTTGCACTGGACAAGTCGGAGGTCCTGACCTGCACCGGGTCTTACACCGTGATTCAGGCGGACTTCGATCGTGGCGAGCCGATCACCAACATCGCGTCGGCGACTGCCAGCGAGGCCGACCAGCATGCCCGGATCGCGCCATTGACGGTGACGGCGAGCGCCACGATCCAGCTGGCGCCACAGGAACCGGGCCTGGGGCTGGTGAAGACGGCCACGACCGACATGCCGGAGCCAGTGCAGGCGGGCACAACGATCACCTACGCTCTGGTCGTGACCAACACCGGCAACGTGACGATCTCGGCGGTGGAGGTGACGGATCTGCTTGCCGGATTGGCCTGGGTTGACGACCCGGTCGTGGGGGACCTGGCGCCGGGCGAGGAACGCACGGTGACGGCGACGTATGTGGTGACGCCTGCCGATGCCGCAGCAGGATCGGTAACGAACTCGGCAACGGCAAGCGGGACCGGGCCAGGCTGCGAGGAGGTGCAGGAGGGAGTCCTGACATTCCAGGCGGCGGACTGCACGGTGACCACCGATGTCGCGAGTGTGACGGTCACGACGTATGTGCCTGCTCCGCCAGCCACCCCAGGCGAGCCAGCGGTGGTGACATCGCTGCCGAACACCGGTCAGGGCGGCGGGCCGGCATCGACCGGGTTCGTGCTCGTGTTGGCCGCGCTGGCCGCACTCTTCGCGGCTGGTGGCGTGGCCGCGCGCCGGCCGCGTCAACGGTAGACCTGGCGCCGGTGGGATCGATGCCGGTATGGGTATGATGCTGGTATCGATGCCCTTGAACGCAGGGGAGACTGGCATGGTCACCGACAGCATCAGGAACCGTGAACTGGTCCAGGTCTGGCCGTATGTGGAGCGAACGCTCGAACGCATGATGGCCGTGGTCCACGGGTGCTCTGTCGAGCAGCTCAACTGGCGGCCTCCCGCGCCCGAGACGAACTCGATCTACGTGCTTGCGTTTCACACGCTCTGCAATGCTCGGGTGAATGTGCTCCAGGTGCTGTGCGGCGGTGCGGTCGAGCGTGACCGCGCCGCCGAGTTCCGGGTCGTGGCCACCGCTGAAAACGCTTCGATGCCGCAGTGGCCCGCGATTCGCGAGGAATTGCGAACGGCGGTGGCGGCCCTGCCCGAGGATGCGATGGACAGCGTCTGCACGCATCCGGTACGCGGCGAGCTGACTGGCCGTGAGGTGGTGATGCTGCTGGCGCGTCACGCGGCAGAGCATGTCGGCCATGCGGAGCTCACCCGCGATCTCGCCGTTGCCGCAGGGGTCAGGTAGCAACGAACCTCGCCGTTCGCGACGCGTTTCGTTGCAGCCCGCTGGCGATGGCGTTACCGCCGCGCAACCCGGGTGATGCCGACGGGTGGTTCCAGGATCTGGCCGTTTGACGGCGCGTTCTGGATCGCCCGGACCACGTCCATGCCCTCGATCACCTGGCCGAAGGCGGCGAATCCCTGGCCGTCGGGGTTGCGCATGCCGCCGAAGTCGAGGTCGGGTTGGTCGTTGACGCAGATGAAGAAATCCGAGACGGCGCTGTCGGGTGTAAAGCGGGCCATCGAGATGGTGCCATCGAGGTGGCGAAGACCTGTGTCCCGGGTGCGTTCGAGGGCGATTGGCGGATGAAGTTCGTCGCTGCGACCGGGATTGGTGCCGCCCTGGATCACCTCGATCACGATGGCGTCGTTCGGCATTTGCCGGCGATCCGCATGTGGGTCGATTCCCGCGCCGATCCGTTCTCCCTTGAGGTTTGCGTTGGCGTTGTTGTCGGTCCGTACCGTGCGGTGGAACCGGCCGCCGTCGTAGAGGCCGGAATCGATGTACCGCAGGAAGTTGGCGGTGGTGACTGGAGCGGCGTCCGCGTTTAGCCGAACGGTAATGGCGCCGTAGGCTGTTTCGATGACGATATCGGTGGATGGTTCGGTCATGGATTCTCCATCGGGATGCCCGGGTAGGGGTACGGGATCAATGGGTCACGAAAGGTCGTTCCTAGGTCAAGGTTCTCAGGACCTCGCGGGCGGCTTCGAGCGTTCGGTCGATGTCGGAATCGGTGTGGGCGGCACTGACGTGGTTGCGCTTGATCGCTGTGGGAAGCATGAAAATGCCGCGATCGCACATGCCCTGGCGGAAGGCGATGTCCTTCGCCGTGTCGTTCCGGAGCAGGTCGTCGTACGAGAGGATCGGCCCGTCCATGAAGTAGGGCACGAAGACGGATCCGAAGCGGGCGACCGTCATCGTGATCCCGAGTTCGGCGGCGATCTCCGCGATGCCGTTCCCGGCCCGTTCCGCCAACCGGAAGCAGTGCTCGTGCACGCGCCCGTCTTCCAGGACGGCGATGGTAGCCAGCGCGGCCGCGACATTCAGTGGATGACCATTGTAGGTCCCGGCGAAGAACACGCCGCCGCCAGGAGCGTAGCGGTCCATGAATTCGGCTTTGCCGACGAGCGCCGCAATCGGGTAGCCGTTCGCCATCGCCTTCGCGAATGTGGTGAGGTCGGGTGTGACCCCGCAGATGCTCTGGTAGCCGCCGAGGGAATGACGGAATCCCGTAATCACTTCGTCGAAGATCAGCAGCGAGCCGTTCCGGGTTGTTTCCATGCGCAGCGTGTCGAGGAACTCGGCGGTCGGGATCACGCAGCCGATGTTGTGGGGAATCATCTCGACCAAAACGGCGGCGATTTCCTCCCCGTGGACGGCGAGGGTGTGCTCGATCGCGTCGCTGTCATTGAACGGCAGGACGATCGTGTTCTCGATCGCGTCCGGCAGCATCCCGAGTGAGAGTGGGTCCTTCTGGCCCATTTTTTCGGCCGGAGTGATCACGTTCATCAGCACGGCGTCGTGCCAGCCGTGATACGTGCCCTGGAATTTCACGATCTTGTTGCGGCCGGTCACTGCACGGGCAAGACGGAGTGCGGCAAAGGTAGCCTCCGAACCGGAGTTGGCCAACAGCACCCGCTCGGCAGAGGGCACGAGCGCCGCGAGCTTCTCGGCCAGCTCGATCTCCGGCAGCGTGACCCCTGCGCCCATCAGGTCGGTCGCGTAGGTGGCCTCGCGCACGGCGTGGTTGACGATCGGGTGGTTGTGCCCGAGCAGGAGCGGTCCGAAGGCGGCATGGTAGTCGAGGTAGCGGGCGCCGTCGGCATCGGTGAAGTGCGCGCCTTCGGCCTCGACCGCGACCAGCGGGAAAGCGAGCGCCCGGTTGCCGGAATTGACGCCGCCGGGAATGACCGCGCGAGCGCGCTCGACAAGGTCTGCCTGTTGCTGTGCGATGGCCATGATCGGTTGTCTTTCATTTGAATGGCAGGAGATGAAATCTGACGGGGCAAACTCGTCACAGTATACGACCGCTTCGTCCCAGGAAGACATGTGATTGAAGCGTGGCGGTTCCCCGTCGAATACGTCTTTCGACGGGGGTAGCTACGCCTGACCGTCACATAATATGACTCCACTGGCCCGGTGTACGCGCGCAGGCGGCGCGCGAGTCATCGGCAGCGCCAACCGCGCTGGAGTTCGATCTCCAGGAATGGAACCGGGGTAAAGCCCGGTCCAGATATCGAAAGGGACGCGAGACACTGCCGTTCGATCGTTCACGCCACGGAGGGTTGCATGGAAAGCGCATCATCGGACACGCCCATTCTTGACCTGCTCGAGGTGATGACCGCAGGCTCGCTGGAGGCCTCGAGTCTCGATGGTCAAACGCTGCTGTTGGTGCGGATCGCCGCGCTGGTCGCCGTCGACGCCCCACCGGCCTCATACTTTCTGAATCTCGGTGTCGCGCAGGATGCCGGGCTCCAGGCGGAGGATGTTCGCGATGTCCTGGCAGCCATCGCCCCAATCGTGGGGACGGCCCGGACCGTCTCGGCACTCGGCAACATCGCCCGCGCTCTTGGATTGGCGCTGGATTTGGTCGAGATCGACGCCGGTGTGGAATTCTGAACAATGGATCAGCCGGTAGTTGAGCCGCCCTGAGTGGTGTGTCCAGGAAGCCGGTGCCGGCGTGCAGGATTGATCCCGACATCGAACGATTCAGCGAGCGCAACGACACGGGAGTGACGTGTTGAGGATGGCGGATATGGAAGAGACGGTAACAGCCGAACCCGGGAGCGAGGTCGAGGCGGCCAGGCAGGCTGTGCGCGGCCGCGCCAGCGTCAGCGATCGGATGGCGGCGGGCAAGGCTCTCCGGGAGCGGGTTCCACGCTCGTCCCACGCCGATTGGTCGCCAGCGGCCGACCGGCCTAATCCCCTCGCACTCCTGCAAGCTCAGGATTCAACACGCCTGCCCGAACTCCTTCCGCTCCGCTACGGGAGAATGAGCGAATCACCGTTCACCTTCTTCCGGGGTTCGGCCACGGTGATGGCGAACGACCTGGCATCGACACCGTCAACCGGCCTGATCGTCCAGGCTTCCGGTGATGCGCATCTGTCCAACTTCGGCGCCTTTGCAACGCCGGAACGTAATCTCGTATTCGATCTCAACGACTTCGACGAGACGCTGCCTGCCTCGTGGGAGTGGGATATCAAGCGCCTTTCCGCCAGCCTGATGGTCGCCGGTCGCGACAACCGGTACCGCGAAGCAGACAGCGCCAATGCTGCGCGCGCAGCCGTCCGCACTTACCGGCGGTGGATGATCAGGTTTGCGCCGATGACCCACCTGGCCGTGTGGTACACCCGGATTGACACGGCAGATATTGCGGCGCTGATGCCGAAAGCGGCCAGGAAGCAGTTCGAACGGGGAACCCGCAAAGTCACCCAGCGCGACCACCTCCAATCGCTGGCCAAAATGACATCGGTCGTCGATGGCCAGGTCCGGATCAACGACGATCCGCCCCGGGTCGTCCATCACAGCGACCAGGTGGTGGGCGACCATCTCCCGACCATGGCGATGACTTACCGGACCTCGATCCGCGACGACCTCAGGACCTTGCTGGAGCGCTACGCATTCGTCGATTTCGCGCAGAAGGTCGTCGGCGTCGGGAGCGTTGGGACGCGCTGCTACATCGTGCTGCTGCAGGGGAACCACGACCAGGATCCGTTGTTCCTGCAAATCAAGGAGGCCGTTCCCTCAGTGCTCGAGCCCTATGCCGGCAAGAGTACGTACGAGAATCACGGGCAACGTGTGGTTCGTGGCCAGCAACTGATCCAGGCGGCCAGCGATATCTTCCTTGGCTGGGGACGCCTGAAAGGCGTCGATTTCTACGTACGTCAGCTTCGGGACATGAAGGCCTCGGTCGAGGTATCGCTGCTGACGCCCGATGGATTGGTCCTGTATGCCGAACTATGTGGGTGGGCATTGGCCCGGGCGCACGCGCGATCCGGGGACGCGGCCACGATCGCCGGGTACCTGGGCAATGGCGAGGCATTCGACGACGCGCTGGTGACGTTCGCCAGGGCGTACGCCGACCAGGCCGAACGCGACCACGCTGCCCTGGCCGCCGCCATTGCCAGTGGCGAAATTGCGGCGGAAAACGATCGCTAGCACCCGCTCAGCCCTCCGGCGGCGGGTAGCCAATCGTCCACCCGCCGTCGACCGCGATGTTCTGCCCGGTGATGTAGGATGCATCGCTGGAGGCGAGGAACGCCACGGTTGCGGCCACTTCCTCCGGTTGTCCGAGCCGGTCGAGTACGGTCATCCCACGCCAGAACCGCATCCTGGCCGGGTCTCGCTTGCCTGCTTCGAGATCCGGGCGACCGGAATCGATGATGCCGGGACTGACCGCGTTGACCCGGATTCCCTGCGAGCCGAGGTCGATCGCCATCGAGCGGGTGAGACCGAACAGCGCACTCTTGGCGGTGACGTAGGCCGCGTGGCTCCGGGCGCCAGTGATGCCTTCGACCGAAGCGATGTGCACGATCGATCCACCTGGCCGCCGCAGGAGTGGCAGCAAGTGATGGCAGGTGCGATAGACGCCGTCCAGCGAGACGTTCATCACCGCGCGCCACTCGGATTCCGGCATCTGGCCGACATCGTGGTAGCCGCCGAGATGCGCGGCAGCAGTGACGATGATGCCGATGGCGCCGTGCCGCTCACCCGTCACCCGCGCGAGGTCTGCAATACTGTTCGGGTCGCCGGCATCGCAGTGAACGAACGATCCGCCAGTGTCCCGCGCCGTGCGTTCGCCGTCGACCGCGTTGATATCGGCGATCACGACCGACGCGCCATCGCTGGCCAGCCGACGGCAGATCGCAGCCCCGATCCCGGTCGCGCCCCCGGTGACGACCGCCACCGCACCATCCAGCGCGGTCACCGTACACCTCGAATGAGCCAACGTCCGGATTGCGGAGGTTGCTCCGCTGGTACATCGATCATCGGATAGCCTCGTGCAATTCAAGCAACAGGCCGGCGCATGCGTCCACCAGCACGTCGGCGGCGTCCGGCGCGAAGGGAGTGATCTCGATTTCGTAGCCGCCTATCGGGTAGGCATCGGCGGTTGGCAGGTAGCCGCAACTCGAACCGGAGTACCCAGCCACAAGGGTATGCGTGAACGGTGACCTCGCCCTGATCGCGAGTCCTGTCGCGGCAAACATCTCGACCGATGCCGCGAGCAGGACGATCTCATTGCCGATCACGTTCGCGAAAATCTCGACCGGCACGGTCGAGTGACCTTCGAGACGGCGATGCAGCCTGGCCCGCATGCCGGCGCGCTTCACGCCCATCGACTCCCGCCGGATCTCCTCGTCAGAGCCATTCTCGGCCCGCAGCCGCGCGACGTTCGCCAGGTGCGTCTCCAGCTCGGCCTCAAGCGCAGCCGCGTCCTCCGCTTCGCGCGCGGGAAGCTCGACCGTGTGTCGCACCACCTGGACCGCCGCCGGACGGTCTGGCAGCGGTTGGTCGTCGTAGATGGCCAGCGGAGCGCCCGATTCGAGTGTCCCGGCGTACGTTTCCGTCGATGGCACCGGGTCGGCCTCCCACCAGAGGCGGGCGGCCTCCAGCCCGAGGATCGTGCCGAGCCGCTTGTACTGGTTCGCGCCGTCGGTGGCGACCCCGCGCACCGGTCCGACATCGCCGGCCGCGCCCTGCAGGAACAACGTCATCGCGCCGGTGACGTCTTCGACCACCTGCTTCACGACACCGGGGTAGTCCGGGGTGATCAACGCGTTGTCGGGCCCAACCGTGATCGGGTGACACCCGAACTGGACGACGGCGGCAACCGGTTGGCCATCGAGCGCGTCGAACCGGAGCACCTGGACGGCGGGATCGCGGACACCACCCCAGTTCCGGCCAACGACCACTGCGCCATCCTCGGGCCGCGCGTACCGGCGATTGACCGAGATGCCGGAGGCACCCTCTCCGGCGGCCAATCGCACCGGTTGCATAGACCGCAAGGCTCGCCAGGCAGCGCCGGCCGCGACCTGCTGCAGGTTGCGCTGGTACGGCTCCCACATCTCGATGCCCTGCCCATCCCAGTGGTGGGCGGTACCCGCCTGGGGACCGGAGTGCGTGTGGGTGTAGGCGATCCGTATGGACTCCTCCGGTACCCCTGTCAGGGCGATTATGGCGGACAGGGTCTGCTGGTACAGCGGATCCCAGAGCCAGCAGCAGTCCACGTCGAGGATGAGGGAGGTGTGTTCGCCATCGCCGAGAGCGAGGGCGGTCACGGTCAGCGGCAGATCGATGCCGGTGGCGCGCTCATGCGTCTGCGCCCCCCAGTTGGCATGGGCAATCCCGATTGGCGGGGTGATGTCTGACCGGGCAACCCCGGCGAGGAGCGTGATGGCCATTGGGTGAGTCTCCAGGTCATCTGTCTCATGTGAGGGACCGACACGCGGTCGGTCCCTACAAACGATTGCCGTTTCCAGACGGCGTCCTCACTGGTTCACGATCGCGGTCGGTTGCCCACTTCGCCGGGTTGGCCGCGATGTATCGGCGGTACCGGTCAAGATCAGAACCATCTTGAATGATGTGGTCGTAGTACTCCTGTTGCCACAGCCGGCGATCGTACGGCTCCCAATCGTGCTCGTGCACGCCCGTGCTGTACGCGGCGGTGGTGACGGACTTGAACCGTTGCGCCACGTCGCCCAGAACAGGGTTGCCAGCGGGTCCATTCCGGCTGAGATGGATGATGGCGTGGAGGTGATTCGGCATCAACACGAACGCGTCTTGCATAATGCGTGGGAACGCACCCTCCATGTCCTGCCAGACCTCGACGGCCATCTGGCCCCAGCTGCATTCAGGGCCACCGATCCGTCTTGCACCTCGCCAAACAGCCATTCACGGTTCTGCGTCACCAGCGTGACCGCGTACGGTCCGGGTGATCGGTAATCCCATCTCGGCAACCGCAGATTCCGCCGTGCGGGGATGTCACGCAGAGGCATTGCCCATCTCCCAATCCGCCATCACCGGACCGGTCGTTTGTAGGAACCGACCGCGTGTCGGTCCGTTTCGTGAAGGACCGCACCGACCGCCCATTCCGAATCAACCGTCTACCAATCCGCCACTGCGCCGTCCGGGTGGAAGTAGCGTTGCATCTCCTCCGGCTGGAACGGGTGTTTCGCCGCTTCTGCCTCGTTGATGTCGATACCGAGACCTGGCCGGGCCGGAATGGTGACGTACCCATCGACGACCTCGACCGGGTTGATGACGACGTCGTTCCGCCACGGCACGTCGCTGGTGATCGCCTCCTGGATGATCCAGTTCGGGGTCGCGGCGGCGAAGTGGATCGTCGCCGCGGTTGCGATCGGGCCGTTCGGGTTGTGCGGCGCCACCGCGATCTGGTGTGCTTCGGCCATCGCCGCGATCTTGCGCGCTTCCCAGAGCCCGCCGCAGTGCGAGAGATCGGGCTGGATGATGTGGCAGGCGCGGCGGCCGATCAGGTCGCGGAAGCCGGCCTTGCCGACGAGCCGCTCCCCCGTCGCGATCGGGATCTTCGACTTCTGCGTCACCTGCAGGGTGGCGTCGATATCCTCGGTCGGGCAGGGTTCCTCGAACCAGTAGAGCCCGTATGGTTCGAGCGCGTGGCAGTACTCGATCGCCATCGCCGGCCAGCAGCGGGCGTGGAGATCGACCATCAGGTCCATCTCGTCGCCGACGGCGTTGCGGATGGCCTCCACGTACCGTGCCGCCTGCTTCACCTGCTGGATGCCCTCGACCGGCTCGGTACGCGGAACCGCCATGAACTTGATCGCCGAGTACCCGGCCTCCCGCACCAAGAGGGCGTTTTCGGCAAACTGCTGCGTTTCCGTACTTTCGTACATCGCGTTCATGTACCCACCGCCGAGATGGTTGTACATTCGGATCCTGTCCCGCACCCTCCCCCCAAGTAACTCGTACACCGGCACTCCGAGCGCCTTGCCCTTGATGTCCCACAGCGCCTGCTCGATCCCACTGATCGCGCTCATCCCCTCAATCCCGGGGCGCCAGAAATACTGCCGGGTCATCACCTGGTAGAGATGTTCGATCCGGAACGGATCCTCGCCGACGATCAGGCGGCCGACATCCTCGACCGAGCCGACCACCCCGGCGGTCTTCCATTCCAGGGTCGCCTCACCCCAGCCGTAGAGCCCATCCTGGTCGGTTTCGACCTTGACGAACACCCAGTTCCGCATCCGGGCATTGACGACGGTCGTGGAAACCCGCGTGATCTTCATGAGCGCCTGCGCCTTCCCCTGCGTGATGCCGTCCCTACCCCTGACGATCGTCTGCTCGCGCGAATGCCCGCGAATCGGGAACCGCCAGCGGCGTGCCACCGGCTGCCGCCGATTCGAGGGCGACGATGCCTGGAACGGTGTAGTCGAGCGCGCGGTGGACGTCAATCGGGATCGCGCCCTCCCCCCGGACCGCGGCGAGGAATTCGCGCAGCAGCCAGTACTCACTGGTGCCGTGGCCGCCCTGGCGGGCTTCCGGCGGCGCGGCGAGGCGATCCGGGATGTACTGCTCCGCAAAGTCGCTGACCGGGTGCCATTGGGCCGTGCCGGGACCGCCGCTGACGCTTGACGGATCGTGGACGTCCTCCAGCCAGATCTTGCTGGCATCGCCGTTGCCGCGCCAGGATTCGAACGATCCCCGTGTGCCCTGCAGCGAGTAGTAGGCCATCTGGTGCGGCCGGGGCGAGGTGTGGTCGACCCGGACCCGGAAGATGAGCCCGCCGTCGGTTTCCATCTGCATCAGGGTCAGGGTTGGTTTGGTGACCTGCGGATCGAACTTGCCGCCGGGAACGATCATCGCGCTGACGGTCTTCACCCTGTCCCCGGTGATGTAGAGCAACGGGCCGAGGCTGTGCGTGCAGTAGACGCCGAGGTACCCCTTGCCGCGCCAGGTCAGGTCACCGTTCTCGGTGTACCAGAGATCGCGGCAGTCGTGCAGGTACTCCCCCTCGCCGAAATACACCTCGCCAAACCGGCCGTCGAGGTGGAGCCGCCGCAGGAGCTCGACCTCGTCGAGATAACGGTAGTTCTCGGCCATCATGTAGCGGGCCGTGCTACGTTCTGCTGCGCCTGCCAGGTCAATGGCATCCTCCATCGTATGACAGGCGGTGACCTCGCTGAGCACGTTCACCCCGGCGTCGAGCGCGGCGATCGCCTGCCGCGCGTGGAACGGCAGCGGGGACGCCAGCACCACCGCGTCGATCCCGGAGGCGAGGAAGGCGTCGTAGTCGGTGAACGCCTGGACGCCGGATTCGGCGGCGACACGGGCAACGGTCTCACCGTCGATGTCGTAGAGGGCAGTCACATCCGCCCCGCCGACTGCCCGGCAGACCTTCAGGAAACTCTGGCCGCGCCGCAGCCCAACCACCCCAAACCGAACCGTCTCGCTCACGAGAATGTCCTTTCGCATGCCCAGTTCGGCACGTCTCCCAAGTCGTCATTCTGAGCGCAGCGAAGAATCCCCGCGCGAAGCGCTATCGACCGAAGGTCGATGCTTGATTGGCTGGCCATGCGTCCACCTACGGTGGACCGGCTTCGCCGGGGGACCCTTCGCTGCGCTCAGGGTGACGGTTGGTTGGCACACGGTCTCAATCACCCCTTGATCCCCGAAAGCGCGATGCCGCGCACGAAGTTCTTCTGGAAGATGAGATACACAGCGATCGTCGGGATGCTGGCCAGCAACGATCCCGCCATGATCGCCTGGTAGTTGGAAACCCCCATCGATGTCGAGATCTGCACCAGGATCAGCGGCAGCGTGTAGAGATCCTGGTCATTGAGGATCACCAGCGGCCAAAGATACGAGTTGAACGCCCCGAGGAACGAGAAGATCGCCAGCGCCGAAAGCACCGGCCGGATCAGCGGCAGGATGATCTCCCAATAGATGCGCAGGTCGCTCGCGCCGTCGACCTTGGCCGCTTCGTAGAGTTCCTGCGGGATGCCCTGGATGAACTGCCGGCACAGGAAGATCCCGAACGACGAAACCGCCGCCGGCAGCCAAAGCCCGGCGTACGAATTCAACAACCCGAGATCGAGCATCACCAGGTAGAGCGGGATCAACAGGGTGATGAACGGCACCATCGTGGTCGAGAGGATGAAGTAGAAAACCAGTTGCCGGCCCGGGAAGTTCAGCCGCGCGAAGACGTAGCCGCCGAGCGACGACGTCAGCAGGGTGGAGACGACGATCAGGCCACTCACGAAAATGCTGTTGAAGTAGGCGCGCGGTAGGCCCGAGGTGCCCCAAACCATGTCGAAGCCCTGGGTGGTCCACTCGCGCGGCCAGAGCTGGATCGGCTGGGCCACGATGTCGGTGTTGGTCTTGAACGAGCCAAACACGAGCCACATGAACGGGTAGAGCATCGCGAGGGCGAACATACTCAGCAGGATTACGATGACGGACGTGACCCAGGCGCCATGTGTCCAGAGCCGGGTGAACCAGTTGCCGGAATGGTGTGCCGGTTGGTTGGCGGGGATCGCGGCCATCATTCGCTCCTTGTCGACAGGAATCGCTGGAACTGCAGGACGGTCGCGATCAGCAGGAACAGGAAGATGAAGATCGAGACAGCCGCCCCGTAGCCCAGGTTGAGCGTCTTGAACCCGAGTTCGTAGGTGTAGACGGCCAGCGTCCGGGTACTGAAGGAGGGACCGCTCAGCAGGTAGAACTGTTCGAACATCTGGACCGTGCCGATCACGCTGACCACGATCTGGAAGAAGAAGATCGGGCGCAGCAGCGGCACGATGATGTTGATCGTGATCCGCCAGAGCCCCGCCCCGTCGAGACGGGCGGCTTCCAGCAAGTCGTGCGAGACCTCGTTGATCCCGGCGAAGAAGATGATCGCCGAACCGCCGAGATTGGCCCAAACCACCATCGCCACGATGCACCAGAGGGCCTGGTCGGGACTGTTCAGGAACGGCTGGGTTGGTAACCCGAACCGGGCCAGCAAACCGTTGATCGCCCCGTCGTTCGGTAGGTAGAGGAACCGGAAGAGCAGGATCGTGACCACACCCGGGATCACGACCGGCAGGTAGAACAACCCCAGATAGAACCGCTGAACGATGCCGCTGGAGAGCTGGCTGATCCCGAGCGCGACCAGGAACGAGAGGATGATTCCGGTCGCGATCTCGGCCACCGAGAACATGACGGTGACCCGGACTGCCTTCCAGAAATAGTGGTCGCTGACGACGTGCTCGTAGTTCCGCCAGCCGACAGGTACGGGCTCGACGATGAAGTCCCAGTTGTGGAACGAGAGCCAGATCGCCCGGTAGAAGGGGTACAGGAAGATCACAGCGTAGTAGGCGATCAGCGCCAGGGCAACGACCACGCCGAGCAGCGAGACGTTCCGGAACGGCCGCGCACGCACGCGTGGTACCTGGTAGGTTTCGGTCGAGATGGTTGCCATTGTCCAGTCCCTGTGTCGCCGCCGTTGTCTGTGCGATCGCCCCACCCCATTGTCGCCACCCCACAGATCGTCATCCTGAGGCGAAGCCGAAGGATCCCCGTGCGAAGCACTGTCCGACGAAGTCGGACGCATTAGGCGCGTTGGCCGGCATCGGCCTGCGGCCGATTGCGCTTCGCGCGGGGATTCCTCGCTGCGCTCGGAATGACAATCGTGGGGGCCAATCGGGTGCCGGGGATGCCTCCTCGGCGCCCGCTACCCCTCTCTACAACCCTAATCGCTCCCGGGCCTGCGCCTCCTGGTCGTTGAGGTAGGAGTCGGCGTTGGAGAGTGCCTCCTGCACGGTAATTTCCCCGCGCAGCGCTCGGTCCAGTTCGACGCTGGCTGGCGCCTGGTTGGCGACGTGATCGCGCGGCCAGCGGGAGCGCGGCCAGGTTGCCTCGGCCAGCGCCTTCGAGACTGGCCCGAACGTTGTGTCATTGATGCGCGGATCGTCGTAGACCGACTTGGCGCAGAGCAGACCGGTGTACGAATTTGTCACGTCGATCAGGGCGTCCGCGCTCACCAGGTGACGCGCGATGCCCAGGCAGTGCTGCAGCTTCGCGTCGTCGTCCGCCAACCGGCGGGAGAGGGTGACCACTGCGATGTGCTCCGGATAAACCACATCGACCGTGTGCTCGGCCAGCAACGGCGTTGGGATGCCGCCCGCCTCGAATTCCGGTGGCGTCACGCCGATCGTGAAGGCGCCGTTCAGTTGCGTCGCGATCTTGCCCTGAAGCCAGACCGAGAACTCGTTCTCGGCAGCTGCAATGTCGTGCGAACTGGTGGGCGTCTCTCCACTGAAGAGGTCGACCAGGCGTTGCAGACCAGCTTCGCCTTCCGGCGTCGACAGCTTCCACTCGCCTGATTCCGCGTTGTAGAACTCGCCGCCGACCTGCCAGATCCAATTCTTGACCATCGAGAGCCGTGCCGAAATCGGCGACAGCCCGGCGACGGTCATGGTATCGCCATCGTAGGTGGTAAGCTCCTGCCCGGCGACCACCAGGTCTTCCCAGGTCGCGAGCGTCGACGGATCGATCCCGGCAGCGCCGTAGAGACCACCGTGGTAGGTGGTGACAGCAGCGCGGACACCAGCCAGCCACGGCAGGTAGTAGATCGAGCCTTCCGGCATGTCGATCGTTTGTAACGTCGATTCGAATAGCGATTCTGCCAACTCGGCCTGGGTGCCGATCAGGCCCTCGAGGTTCAGGAAGAGTTGGGTGACATCGGTGGCAACGTACCAGTCCGTATAGCCCATCATGACGTCGGCTTCGTTGCCGGCCGCGATCGAGGGCAGCATTTTCGCCAGGAGATCGTCGAATGCGACCGGCTGCACCGTCACCTTCACGTCGTTGCCTTCGGCAACATAGGCTTCGGCGGCGATTCGGAATGCATCGATCGCAGGTCCGAAGTCCTGGACCCACATCGTGATCTCGGTGCCGCCCTCGCCGACCAACTGGGGTTCCGGCGTGGGGGCGGCGGTGGGATCCTGGGCGAAGAGCGGCCGGTAGCCGGCGCCGTAGGCGAACGCCCCGGCGGATGTTCCGGCGGCGGACTTGAGGAATCGACGGCGGGTGGCAAAGCGGGTCATCGAAACACTCCTTGTCGGAATCTGTCGAGTGCAGGAAACCGTGCCGTGGGTCCCGATGGTTAGCGGGCCTCCTTTCCGGCCAGCGCGGTGAGGCGCGGTCCATTCGTCAGGAGCACGTCGGCGGCAAGGGCCATGCAGTTGAACCAGTCGGAAAATGGCGGGGTCGTCCCGAACCGGCGGTCCGGCACCAGGGTCGACAACCGGCCGTCGGCGCGTTGGCAGCGCACGATCGTGTTGGCAGCGGCGACGGCCTTGTGTGCCCAGACGGGATCATCCGTCGCCTCGTGGAGCGCGAGAGTCGCCCGCACGTAATTCGCCGTGTGGCAGTCCATCGGCCAGTAGCAGTGATATTGCTCCATCACCGATGGCACGTGGGGAAGATACGGGACAGGCAACGACGCCTCGTCACCGAAAAGCACGAACTGGTCCTCGACGTAGCGGACAAGCTGGGCCGCAAGTGCCAGGGCGTTCGGATGGTCGCGTCGGAGCAGGAGGATCGCCGTTTCAAGAGCTGCCCATTGCTCGAGGTTGTCGTACGGCTCCAGCGTCCGGACATCCTCGTACATCTGCTGCCAGAGCCCGGTTTCGACCGGATTGTCGAGGATCCAGGTCAACCCGCGGTCGAAGGCAGCCTGGTACTGATCGCCCTCGGCAGCGGTGGCCAATCGTTCCAGCAGGAAAAGCGCCATCACGCTTGCCGCTGTATAGGATTCGAGCACCGCGGCGTCGGTCAGGCGCACTCGGTACGGCCACGAGCCGTCCTCGGCCTGGTTCTCCAGCAGGATCTCGCCGAGCCTCCTCGCGTATGCCTCGTACCGGTCGTTGCCGGTCACGGCAGCGAGATCCAGCATCGTGCGGCCTGTCCAGCCAATCCGCACCAGCGTCGTACGATCCTTTTCGTAGAGCCCACCCTTGCCATCCTGCCCCAGCGTCGACATGGGCAGGCCGGCCAGCGGGCCATCACTCACCATCGGGTGATCGATCAGGAAATCGGCGAGGCGGGTGGCGCGGTCGATCAGGTCCTCACCGAGCCCAAGGCGGTGGCCGGTAAGGAACAGGCTGATCAGCATCGGGTACGAGAGCGCCGGGTGCTGGAGATTCTCCTTGGGATCGGGACTGGCCGGGAACATCGCGGCGTGCCACATGTACGCAGGGTCGTCCGGATGCTGGGGAGCCGCCGGAACCCCCTCGCAGAGGTAGCGGACCACGCCCGCGCCCGTCGTGGCGTAATCGAGCGGCTCTGGTGAATGGTCGATCCAGTCCGGCGCCTTGACGAGCGACTTGAGCGGCGTCACACCGGCGATGGTGCCCGAGGCATCGAACGCTCGCCCGGTCAACTCGAGGATACCGTGGGGAAGCTCGTTCCACACCGGCGAGAGATCGACCTCCGGCGTCTCGCTGGAGGCCGCCAGGACGAGGCCCGGCTGCGCCAGCGGCGAGATCGCGATCTCGTAGCGGGTCGCCCCGGCGACGGGCGAGAGTTCGATCCGTGGCGAATCGATCGCACGGCGGGCGCTGCGGTATCGCCCGACGAAAGCCATGAACTGGATCGACGCCGGGATAGAGCCGGAAAAGGTCCAGTCGGGAGCGAGTACCTGCACGGGCGTGGAGGTCATCAGAGCGATTCCTTTCCGGCCAACGCGGTGAGCCGCGGGCCGATGGTGAGCAGGTTCTCGGCCGCGTGCGCCATGCAGCTGAACCAATCCGAGAACCAGGGTGTTGTGCCGAAGCGGCGATCCGGCACCAGGGTCGAGAGCCGCCCATCGGGCCGCTGGCAGCGAGCCACCGTGTTGGCTGCGGCTATCGCCTTGTGTGCGTAGTGCGGGTCATCGGTCGCTTCGTGGACAGCCAGCGCCAGCCGCGCGTAGTTGGAGGTGTGAATGTCCATCGGCCAGGGGCAGCGGTACTGCTCGATCGCGCACGGCGTATACGGCAAGTAGGGAAAGAGCAGTGACGGCTCGTCGCCGAAGAGGACGAATTGGTCCTCGACATAGCGGATCGTCTTCAGCGCGATTGCGACCGCATCCGGGTGGTTGCGCCGGAGCAACATGATCGCCGTTTCGATCGGGGCCCACTGTTCGAGATTCTCGTAATCCTCGAGGCTCGGGATGTCCTCATACATCTGTTGCCAGAGCCCGGTTCGCACCGGATTGGAGACCACCCACGCCAGGCCACGCTCGAGTGCTTCCGCGAAGCGCTCGTCCTCCTCGGCCAGGCGCTCGACCAGGAAGAGCGCCATCACGCTGGCGGCCGTGTAGGACTCCACCACCTCGCCGGTGGTGGTAAGGACGCGATAGGGCCAGGAACCATCCTCCGCCTGGTACCGCAGCAGCACCTCTCCGAGGTGGCGGGCATAGTCGGCGAATCGGGCCTCGCCAGTTGCCTCGGCGAGGCGGAGCATCGACGCTCCGGTCCAGCCGATGCGGACCAGCGTCGTGCGGTCGGTCTCCCGCATGCCGCCCTTGCCCTCCGGATCCATTGTGGACATCGGCAGCCCGGCCAACGGGCCATCGGTCGTCAGCGGATGGGCAATCATGAAGTCGGCAAGCCAGATGCAGCGCTCCACCAGGTCGTCACTCCTCAGGCCGAGTTGGTGCGCCATCAGCAGGAAGTTGATGATCTGCGGATAGCAAAGCGCCGGGAACTGCATGTCGAGACCGGTGCCGGGTCCTGCCGGCCAGGCGGTCGCGTGCCAGGCATAGGCAGGGTCCTCCGGATGGATGAGCGATGTCGGCAGACGATCGCAGATGTACCCGAGCACCCCTTCCGCGACGGCGTGATAGTCGAACGGGTCAGGGACGTGGTCGATCCAGCCGGGAGACTTCACCAGCGACCGCAGGAAGCTCACGCCCAGCGGACGGCCATCGGCTGCAAACGCGCGTCCGGAGATCTGGAGCGTGTCGTAGGGAAGATCGTCCCAGATGCTGGCGAGGTCGACATCCGGCTCGCTGCTGGTTGCCCGGAAGATGCGCTCCGGCTGGCTGAACGGTGAAACGACGATGTCGTAGAGGGTGGCGCCCTCCACCGGCGAGAGGCCGATCCGGGGTGGGTCGATACAGCGTCGCGAGGCACGGTAGGGCCCAACGTACGACATGAATGCAACGGAGGTGGGATCATCCGTCAGTGTGGTCCAGTTCGCGTCGGGAATACGGAAGTCCGTGATCATGGCCAGAATTGTCCCTCCAGCACCTAGACAGGATTCGCCGACTCGTCGGGATAGAGTCCTCGCCAGCGCACGCGGATACTCTCGGCGTGAGCCTCCGCCGCTGCCTCGGCCGCCTGGACATCCCCGCTGTGGACCGCGGCGAGGATGGCGCGCCGGTCGTTGACCGCAGCGCGCATGTTCGCTTCCGGCAACGTTTGGCCGGAGTGGATCAGGTAGATATCCGATCGCTCTTCGATACCAAGCAGGGTACGCGTCAGGAAGGGACTCCGGGCAACCTCACCCAGTCGCTGCTGGAACGTCCGGCAATACGCGAGATTGCCGACGACGTCATCGGGGATACACGCCTCGGCCGCATCGAGGATCGCGGTCAGTTCCTGCGCCAGCGCCTCGGTGAAATGAGGGACGGCCGCCCGTGCGATCGCGGATTCGATCGGGCCGAGCGCCTCGTACATGCCGAGGAACTCCCGGACGGTCACCGGCC